>CABYXE010000030.1 GCA_902522825.1 uncultured SAR86 cluster bacterium | reverse complement strand
TTACTGGAGCTGCTGTTCTTTGATGAAGTAACTTAGCTCCGGGAGAATGATCATTATGAGTGTGCGTTACTAAGATTTGTTTAAGGTCGTCTCCACAAATCTTCGCAATATTCTCTATATGTTCCTGAGAGGCAGGACCCGGATCAATAACAGTAATTTCTTGGTGGCCTACTAAATAGGTATTAGTTCCAGCACCAGTAAATACCCCGCCATTATCTGCAGTAATCTTTCTTACTAAGGGAGATATTTCAATGATCTTCATAGCCATCGTCGCCAGGAAGTAGTCCTATCATTTTTCCATCTTTCATAAAAAATTTAGGCTCTATAGAAGATACCTCGCTTTGAAATTTAACTTTATTTTCTAATAACTCATTGGTTGAAGTGAATCCAACTATTGCCTCAAGGTTTCTAATGGTTGGTAAAATAATTGGAAATTTCCCCTCTTCGCCACCTTTGATGGCATTCTCTGGGGTTATCCAAGTACTTTCAACTCCCTCACTTCCGTCATGAATTGCTTCTTGATCTGAAGGTGCCAAAGCAATAAAAAACCTTGTGCTGTATCGTTTCATCTCCATTTTAGGAGTAATCCAATGTGAAACGTAAGCAAGTCGATCAACAGCAAGTTTTAAGTTTAATTCTTTGCATAGCTCAAGCAAAACGGGCTCGCCTCTATTTAATTTATCTCTGAATGCAGCAAGTATTTTCATTTCTGCATCATCAGAGGCTCCGAATAGATCCCCATTCTCTCTGTAAGCAAGCAAGACTCCACACTCTTCAAAGCACTCTCTAATACAAGCAATCCAATAATTTAATCCACCACTTTCAACATCAATAATTTGTGACGCCATTTCATCAGTAAGGCCAGCGCAAAAACTGTTTATTTCAATTTCTTCGTCCACTGGGTCTAGTTTTCCTCCTGGAAAAACCCAGGCTCCGCCAAAGTTAGTTTTGGCGTTCCGCTTAATCATAAAAACTTCTATTTCATCAGAAGGAGCTCTAACCAACAGCACCGTAGCTGCTGGTTTAGGCTCTGAAGGCTCTGCACCAGGCTTAGCCTTTTGAATATTAACAGATTGATCTTTTGATAAAATTTCTGGGAAATCTTTATCTTTAGACATCTTATCTAGGCGATAAACTTAGACAATCTAGTGCTAATAATTTCTTCAGCGTCGGCAACTATTCTTTCTACCAATTCAGAACAAGTTGGCACATCATGAATAAGTCCTGCAACCATTCCACAACTCCAAGCGCCTGCTTCCATAGTTCCTTCTTGCATAATTTTAGGATAGACCCCTGCTACTTCATCCAAAATATCTGTTATTTGAATATTGTCTCCTAGCTCTTTTTCTTTTTCTAAAATACTTGAAACTGCTGCATTTGATAAAACTCTTTCAGTATTTCTTAATGGTCTCATAATTAGTTCAGTATCTAATTCAGAAGCGGCAACTAATGCGTCCTTAACATTTTGATGAACCGGAGCCTCTTGTGTGGCTATGAATCTTGTTCCCATGTTTATTCCATCAGCTCCCATTGATAAAGCCGCGGCAAGTTGCTGTCCATTACCCATGCCGCCTGATGCTACAAAAGGAATGGATAATTCTTCCGCTGCTCTGGGAAGAAGAATCATATTAGGAATATCATCCTCTCCAGGGTGTCCTCCACATTCAAATCCATCAACACTTACAGCATCGCATCCTATCTTCTCTGCCTTAAGCGAATGTCTGACAGAAGTACACTTATGTATCACCTTTATTCCTGCTCCTTTTAGATCAGGCATATAGGCTTCTGGACTTCTTCCCGCAGTTTCAACTATTTTAATACCGCCTTCGACAATAGCTTTAATATAGCCAGGATAATCTGGTTCTTGAAAACCAGGCAAAAAAGTTAAATTTACTCCAAAAGGCTTATCAGTCATTTCGTGACATTTAGCGATTTCTTTTGCTAAATCTTCGGGAGTTTTTTGAGTTAAGCCAGTTATAATTCCGAGTCCTCCAGCATTAGAAACTGCA
>CABYXE010000029.1 GCA_902522825.1 uncultured SAR86 cluster bacterium | reverse complement strand
TAAGAGCTAGTTAGTTGTCCTTGCTCAACCATAGCATCAGTCATTGCTTTGTATGCTGTTAAATAAGCATCTTCATTTTTGATATTCATCTCAAAAACGGCAAAAACTGTATCTTGGGTCCAGTCGCCTTGTTCATAAACTGCTTTGACCAAGTTTTGTTCGGTTGGAACAGAAACTTCAGCCATTTCAGTTAAGAATGTTGCGTAATCTGGGCAAGTACTCAAGATTGCTAATGTCTCATCTAGAACTTTTGAACCTTCATAAGTCACTACAAAGGTATGCGTTGATGCCTCACCACCATTGAAAGTTTCTGCCATCAAAGCTACCGTACTCGGGGTTTTTTGACCACATTCTGAAGCATTGAATTTATCCATTGCCGCAACCACTGCAGGTGGATTGGTCGTAGAAATACCGTAATAGGCATAATACGTATCCATTGCATGGTCATCTGCTTGAGCGAAACCACTCAAGGCAAAAAGAAGTATTAAAGTTTTTTTCATTTTATCTCCTTCAAATTCAATTATTGTTTAGGCCAAGATTTAACAGGAAATATCAGAGACGTATTTAATACTTCTCTAACCATGCCAACCTTTTTAGAAAATTTTGCAAAAGCTGATGAAGAAGTCATAGCATTTTGGTTATCCACCAAAGTAGCAAAATCCTGCGCACCAATGTAAACAAAATGTGAAGCTTCATTATTTCCAATAAAAATTCTATTCATACCATAAGATCCTGAAACCAATCCTGCGTCAGTACTAGCGTCCATAAGTTCTGTCCAAGCGTTTGCATAAGCTGCTTCATTTGAAGTACTAATATCGTATTTCATGAAAACAGTATCCTGAGTCCAGTCGCCTACTTCGATTGCGGGAATAATTCCAACTTCTGAAATCGCCTCGGAACCAGAGGCCAAGCCTTGAAGCATTTTTACTGCTTCTGGACAACTTTGCGTTAAAGCTCCTGCTTTGGTGAAGTCATCCATAGTTTCATAAGAAACAATTATGAAGTGGGTTGAGGATGCAGAACCATTTATGCCTTCGGCCATCAAACCAATGTCAGCAGGTAATTTTTTTCCACACTCCGATGCAGCAAACTCATCCAGTGCACCAACTACTGCAACAGGATTTGAAACATCTATAAAGTAAAAGGCATGCATCGCATATCTGCCTTCTTGTGAGTAAATTGATAACGACATCATAGTCGCAATAATAATTAAGATTTTTTTCATTTTTCTCTCCATTGAAAAAATTTAAGGGATAACTAATATGAGACAATTACAGTTAAAAGTGAAGTGAAATTTTTAATTTTAAGTAAAAAACGTGTGACTTTTTGTCTAATACTTTTGTGTTTGACAACAAATTTATTTGCAAAGGAATTATTAGCTGAAATCATAGTTATAGATGGCGATACGGTCAGAGGGAAATACGCGAATGAGTTGATCAAAATAAGATTGGCTGAAATTGACGCGCCCGAATTGAAACAAGCTTTTGGTATAGAATCTAAAAACTGTTTAAAAAGATTAATTAAACAATCAGACAGTAAAGTTTTTTTTAAATTTAAAGAAAAAGATCGCTACGACCGACATATTGGTTGGATTTATTCTGAAGATCTAGATATCAATTTAGAAATGGTCAAGAAAGGTTGTGCTTGGGTTTACGATCGTTACGTTAAAAGGAAAGTCCTCTTTAAGCATCAAGATAATGCTAGAGAAAACAATATCGGCCTCTGGAAAAATAGCGAAGCTATTGCCCCGTGGAAATGGAGAAGAGCCAATTAAGAAAGATCAATAGCAAATTCTTTTAAGATTTTTAGTGGAGCATGATTGAGGGCAGATTCTTCTGTGCTTTGCAAAACAACCTTAGGTGCAGCTCCTGCCTCCCATGCTTCTACCCAACGATCTGCGCAAAGACACCAGCGATCGCCTGCTTTTAATCCAGGAAAGCCATATTCCTCCATTGGTGTCGACAGGTCATTGCCTTTTGAAGCTGAAAAAATTAAAAAATCTTCTGTCATTACCGCGCACACGGTGTGCCTGCCTTTATCTTCGTCGCCCGTTGAACAACAACCGTCACGGTAAAATCCCGTCAGAGGATCAAAGGAACA
>CABYXE010000028.1 GCA_902522825.1 uncultured SAR86 cluster bacterium | reverse complement strand
CTTTTTGATAAATTAGTTGCTCGCATGTACGAAGTAGGAAAAGCCACTGAGGCAGCAGCACACTTGGAAATGGATGCTGTTATAGATCCGGCGTCTACTAGAGAAATTATTCTTAAAGCTTTCAAATCATTCGGGGCGTAGCGCAGCCTGGTAGCGCGCTTGACTGGGGGTCAAGTGGTCGCAGGTTCAAATCCTGCCGTCCCGACCAAGCAATATAAGGGTTATAGAGTATATAAATTTATATCTATTTTCTTTATGTTTTAGAACTTTACATATTCTGGACATATATCCCCAATCGTTAGTCATCTTCTACCTATGTTCTGTAATAGGTTTGCTACTTATAAGCGGCTAGGCAGGATATTAAAGATTAGATATAACTTCAAGTTATAACTTAAGAGCCCATGAGAACGATTATCATTAGCACTTGCAATAGAAATGAGAATCATTATCATTCCATTCATGAAAAAACTAATTTGTATGAGTTTGGCGCTCATCTTTTTTAACGCCAACGCGTGGGCTAATAGTGAGCTGGAAGCAGTTACTATTATTGGAACACAAGAGGATTTGCAATCTCTATCGGGGTCTGGAGCCATTATCACAAGTGATGATTTAGACATGTTTGAATTTTCTGATGTTGGTAAAGCTCTGGCATTGGTGCCTGGTGTATATTTTGAATCAGAAGATGCTTATGGCTTAAGAGCCAATATCGGTATCAGAGGGACTATACCCCATAGGTCTGAAAAAATTACTTTAATGGAAGACGGGATCTTAATTGCTCCAGCTCCAATATCTTCACCTGCTGCATATTACACACCAACATTTGGTCGTATGTCCGGAATCGAAGTTCTAAAAGGACCTTCGGCTTTGACACAAGGACCTCTCACCATTGGTGGAGCAGTTAACTTAATCAGCACTCCTATTCCAACAGAAAATGCTGGAACATTGAATCTAGAGATGGGTCAAGATGGAAATCGAAAATTACATGCACACTATGGCGGTAATTCTGGCGCCTTGGGATACTTAGTAGAAGTTTACGATCATACCAATGATGGTTTTATGCAAATTGCTGGCAATCCTGGAGCAGATACTGGTTTTGATAAAAATGATGTAGTTTTAAAACTTTCTTATCAGATTAATGATAACAGCTCACTTCTTGTAAAATATCAAGATGGTGATGAAACATCTGATCAAACGTATCTTGCATTAGCTGATGCTGATTTCGCAAGAAGCCCAAGATCTAGATATCCTTTAACTGCTCTTGACAACATGGACAATGAGCACGAAGGCTACAATCTGACTTACAGAGCAGAAACAGAGAATATGAGCTTTTCAGCTACTTATTTCTACAACGATTACGCGAGAAACTGGTTTAAAGTCGGCAAAATCGGTGCTTCAGTTAGTAATACGGGAACTTTGACACCCATAACTGCTCTAGGTACTAAAACTGGAATGCAAGATGTTATCGACGGATGTAATAGTTCAGTAGTTGCAACTGCAACTGCAGCTTGCGGTGTTCTTAACGCAACAACTACTGGTGCTGCGATGGTTAAGAACAACAATAGACTTTATAACGCAGAAGGAATAGATCTTAAGGCCACTTTCGAAACGGGCAACCACAACATTACTGTTGGTTACCGTGATATGGAAGACTACGAAAGTCGTTACCAACTAACAGACGGTTATTCAGTTGCTATTGGCGGCGCGATGACGAAAACATTTACTGATACAGCAACTGGGACAAGTGATAACAGAAGAAAAGATGGTAAGTTAGAAGAATATTTCATCACGGATGCTATATCTTTGGGTAACTGGACTGTAACTCCTGGACTTCGTTTCACAGATTATGAGACTACTGAAGTAAAATGGAGTGATGAACAAGCTAGGGCAACTGTAGCTTCAACTTCAACAAAAAAAGGAGACGCTTCTTTGTTTGGTATAGGAGCTACGTATGACATGGCTAATGGCACCTTATACATGGGTATGCATGAAGGCATGACTCCTACTATGGGTGATGCTGAAACCGCAGATAACTACGAAATCGGTTACAGAAACGGCAATTTAGATATAGCTTATTTCTTGTCTGATTACGATAACTTTGTTGGAACATGTACAGTCAGTAGTGGATGTGAAGCTGGAGATGGTGCTCAATATAA
>CABYXE010000027.1 GCA_902522825.1 uncultured SAR86 cluster bacterium | reverse complement strand
TAGTAAAAATATTCAATGGTGATGTTGCTTGCGAAAACTCTGAATCTTTGGCAATGATTTATGCCGGTCACCAGTTTGGAAACTGGGTTCCACAACTAGGGGATGGCAGAGGTATTTTATTTGGCCAGATTGAGACACCTAATGGCTTGAGGGATTTACATATTAAAGGCGCAGGCAAAACTCCCTACTCAAGATTTGCTGATGGTAGAGCAGTTTTGAGGTCGACGATTAGAGAATACCTTTGTGGAGAAGCAATGCATGGTCTAGGAATTCCTTCATCTCGATCATTATTAATGTTTGGAAGCAATGAGCCAGTGTTTAGAGAAACTACGGAAACCGGCGCTATGATGGTTAGAACTGCAAAAACTCATATACGTTTTGGTCATTTTGAGTACTTTAAACACAACAATAAGCAGGAATATATTTCAGAGCTGCTCGATCATGTCATAGCCGAATATTTTCCTGACTTAACTAAAAAAACAGATAAATATGAAATTTTCTTTGATCGAACAATCAAATCGACAGCTGAATTAATTGCTAACTGGCAGGCAGTTGGCTTTGCTCATGGAGTCATGAATACAGACAATATGTCTCTCTTAGGAGAAACGTTTGATTTTGGTCCATTCGGATTTTTAGAAGAATACAATCCTGAATTTATTTGCAATCATTCAGATGATAATGGCAGATACGCTTTTAATAATCAGCCAGCTATTGGGTTATGGAATTGCCAAGCTCTGGCTGCGGCCTTGGATGAAATCATCGATGAAGAAAAACTCATTGAATCTCTAAAAAATTATCAACATTACTTTTATGATTATTTAATTGATTTGTATCGAGCAAAATTAGGTTTAAAAGAAAAAGATAAAGGCTCTTTAATTTTCATATCAAATCCTAACGGATGTTGAATAGTGTCACCTTGAGCAAATCTATAAGCATCATCAGGCGTAGCAGTAGTACCAAATATGTAGGCATCAAAAGAATATTTTGTATGTATGTGAGTATCGCCGAAGTAAGCATTTCTATCTTCGTTATACTCAGGAGTGGAAGTAACCGCGGGAGCTATTCCAGAATAATCAACAATTTCATAACGCGTATCGGAACAACCAACCACTGCTAAAATAAAAATAACAACTAATAAATTTCTCACGATTTCCCCCTAAAGATAAACTTCCATTCTCATAGATTCTAAATTAAAAAGCAGTTAATTTACAAATGTCTTAATATTTTAAATCGACGTAGATCTGATCATACAAAAAGCTATTTCTTCCATCATAATTTTTTACTCAGAAGTCATAGAAATGGAGATTTTGCCGAAATGTTTATTATCTATTTGATGTTGAAATGCTTCTGAGAGATTAGCTAAATCAAATGTATCGCTAATTACTGGTTTAATATTATGTTCTTCAATAAATTCAATCATAGCTATTTGCGATTGTTGATTGGCCATGGCGATACCACTTAGACGAACCTGTTTGAGAAAAATTCTAGGTAAAATAATTTCGCTTACAGCCGGCCCACTTAAAACACCAATTAAAGCTATGTGACCCCCCAGTTTTGCTGCTCGAACTGATTCCCCAAAAGTTCCACCACCACCGACTTCAATAACGTGATCAACACCTTCGTTGTTAGTCAGCTTCAAAACTTCTTTTCCCCATTCGGGATTTTCTTTGTAGTTGATTAATTCGTCTGCACCTAAATCTTTTAATTTAGCTAACTTTTCTGCAGATGAGGAAGTAGCGATTACTTTCGCTCCCATGCATTTAGCTAACTGAAGAGCAAAAATTGAGACTCCACCAGTTCCTTGAACTAAAACTGTCTCGTCTTTTTTTAAATGCCCTTCATCAACCAAGGCACGCCAAGCAGTTAATCCAGCACAAGGCAAAGTTGCAGCTTCAGAAAACGAAAGATTACTAGGTATTTTTGTTATTGCTGTTTCTGGAATTGCTATAATTTCTGAAGCATAACCATCTTCGTTATCTCCAATAAAACTTAATAATTCATATTTAGGAGGGCCATCTATCCAATTAGGGAAACAGACACTCATAACTTTGTCGCCAACTTGCCAGTTTTTCACATTAGAACCAATCTCAATAATTTCTCCCGCGCCATCTGAAAGAGGAACTCTTTTGTCATCGGTAGGAATCAATCCTAATGCCACCATCAAGTCGTGATAATTGAGACTACTGGCAGAAATTTTCATTAAGACTTCATTGTCTTTCAAAGAAGGGGAATCAACATTTTCTAATTTT
>CABYXE010000026.1 GCA_902522825.1 uncultured SAR86 cluster bacterium | reverse complement strand
ATAAAATTGCAGAGATTAAAATAAAAGATAAGTTGGCTGATAAAAGAGTTGCAAATATTGCTGCTCTTGCAAAAAAAAATGGCATTGGAATAATTTCAAATAAAATTGAGAGATTTGAAGCTTCTTTTTATCCAAGAGAAATGGAAAATATTAAATTTTTAGAAAATAAAATTCTAAAAAAAGAAAATCCATTAATAGTTATCTTAGATCATATTCAAGATCCACAAAATCTAGGGTCAATTTTAAGATCTTCACTTGGTGCTAGTGTCGATGCAATAATTATCCCAAAAGATAGAGCTTGCCATCTTACTCCTAGCGTTAGAAAAGTATCAAAAGGAGCTTCAGAAATTATTCCAACCATAATTGTTAGCAATCTGAGAAATACCGTAAAAATTTTACAAAGAAATTTTTTTGAAATTTTTGCGTGTACTGGGGAAGCAAGCTTAAGTTATTTTGAAGTAGATTTAAGAGGTCCAAGGGCTTTAATTTTTGGCTCTGAGGAGAAAGGAATACAAAAATTTTTATCTAATGAAGCTGATGAAAAGATAAAAATTCCAATTGACTCAAGACTAGAAAGCCTTAACGTCTCTAATGCAACATCTGTTATTCTATTTGAAGCAAAAAGACAAAGAATTTAAAATAACAAAAAATGTTAGTTCAAAGAACACTCACGAACCCAATCAAAGCTACAGGGGTTGGCCTACATTCTGGAAGACAAATAAAATTAAACTTGTTTCCGGCAGATGAGGACACAGGAATAATTTTTAGAAGAATAGACTTAGATCCTCAAGTTGAAATCAAGGCAATTGTTAACAATGTCGGTGCAACTACTTTGGCTACTACTCTTGTTCAAGGAGATACTCAAATTGCAACAATAGAACATCTGATGTCTGCTTTTGCAGGTTTAGGAATAGATAATGTGATTGTAGAAGTAGATGACATGGAAGTACCGATAATGGATGGTAGCGCAAGCCCATTCGTATTTTTAATTCAGTCTGCAGGAATAAAACAACAAACTAAACCTAAGAAATTTATAAAAATTAAAGAAGAAATTAAAGTCGAAACTCCTGATGGAGCATATGCAAAATTGGCACCTTATAATGGTTTTAAAGTTACTTATGCTTTAGTTTATGATGATGAAAAGCAAAAAAAATATAACAGCACTTCAACTGTTGATTTTAATTCAACAACATTTTTAAAAGAAATTTCTAGAGCAAGAACTTTTGGATTCATCAGCGATATTGATTATATGAAAAAGAATAAGTTAGCTTTAGGCGGCAGTGAAAAAAATGCAGTTGTAATAGGTGAAGACGAAATTTTAAATGAAGAAGGCCTTAGATCTAGTCAAGAGTTAGTAAAACATAAAATATTAGATGTAATAGGCGATTTATATTTACTTCAATACAATATAGTTGCTGAATTCGAAGGTTTTAAATCAGGCCATTCATTAAATAATTTACTTCTTAATAGATTGCTTGAATTACCTGATGCTTGGGAAGTTATATCTTCTGACGGAGACGCTCCTGAAATAAGGTACATTGAACCTATAATCGATCCTAGCTCAGGATAATTTTTCATTTAGCTAATATGTCATTTTTAAGCTTTTTATTTGGCAATAAAGATAATAAAGCTTTAAAAAATGCTCAAAAAATTGTTGAGGAAATTAACGCCTTAGAAGACCATTTCGAAACTCTAAGCGATGAAGCTTTAGAAGCAAAAACTAAAGAATTTAAGGGAAATATTTCCGATGGCAAATCATTAAAAAATATTCTTCCAGAAGCCTTTGCTGCAGTTAGAGAAGCAAGTAAAAGATCTATTGGTTTGAGGCATTATGATTGTCAATTATTAGGTGGAATAATTCTTAATGAAGGTAAAATTGCAGAAATGGCTACTGGAGAGGGTAAAACTCTTGTTGCCACCCTTCCCTGCTATCTTAATGCTCTGACTGAAGAAAGTACTTTGGTTATTACAGCAAATGAATATTTAGCTAAAAGAGATGCTCTTTGGATGAGTCCTATTTATGAAAAGTTAGGCATGTCTGTAGGGTATGTTCTTTCTGATTTAGATCAAGTTTCTAGAAAAGATGCTTATTCAAAAGATGTTGTATACGTAACAAATAACGAAATTGGGTTTGATTATCTTAGAGATAATATGATTTTAAAGAAAGAACACCAAGCAATGCGGAACCCATACTTTGCAGTAGTGGACGAGGTTGATTCCATTTTGATTGATGAGGCTAGAACTCCCTTAATCATAAGTGGTGTAGCAGAAGATAATTCATCTCTTTATAGAGAGCTAAAAAAAATAATTCCATCTTTGGAAGAGGAACTTATTGATCCGGATACCGGGGATGTAGAAAAGAAAGGTGACTACCTGGTTGATCTAGCTTCAAATTCTATTGAATTTTCAAATCAAGGTCATGAAAAAATTGAAAATACATTAAAACAAAAAGAAATTATTGCTTCTTCTGATACTTTATATGCCACTGAAAATTTAAAATTACTCGATATGGTAACTTCAATTCTTAGGGCAAATCTTCTTTTTAAAAAAGATGTAGATTACTTAGTTAATAATAGAAAAATTGTTTTAATTGATACTAATACTGGAAGAGCAATGCCCGGTAGAAGGCTTTCGGGAGGAGTTCATCAAGCCTTAGAGATGAAAGAAGGTTTAGAAATACAAGTTGAAAGCCAAACTCTTGCTTCTACGACGTTTCAAAATTTTTTCAGAATGTTTGATGTGCTCTCAGGGATGACCGGAACAGCTAAAACTGAAGCTGCAGAATTTGAAGAAATCTATGGTCTAGAAACCTTGGCAATTCCAACCAACCTTCCAATGATTAGATCAGATGGAGAAGACAAAATATTTCTCTCGCTAGAGGAAAAATATAACGCAATTATTGAGAACATTAGTGAAGTTAATACCAAAGGCAACCCTATTTTAGTTGGAACCATTTCTGTGGAGACGTCTGAATTAATTTCAAGAAAATTAAAAGAAAAAAATATTGAACATCGAGTTTTAAATGCCCGTCAGAATGAGCAAGAGGCAGAAATTATAGCGCAAGCGGGAAGATCTGGATCAGTTACTATCGCAACTAATATGGCAGGAAGAGGAACAGATATAGTATTGGGTGGTTTACCTGAAAATTCAGAAAGTAAAAAAGAAGT
>CABYXE010000025.1 GCA_902522825.1 uncultured SAR86 cluster bacterium | reverse complement strand
TAGAGCAAATCCATTTTTCATTCTTCTTTTTTGCTGTGGAAGCTTCCACGTAAGTATTGCAAATAGAGCATCTAATCATTTCATTATTTGATTCATTGATATCTAAGTTTTCGTTTTTTACAAAGTAAGAAATCAGAAAAACAAGTAAAACAAATAATAAAATGAGCAGAAGATTCAACACTTTTTAAATTTTAGTTAACTAGGATTTAAGTTTTTTTTGAAAGTTTTTAATGCTTCTTCAACGTCGGCTTTTAAGTTGTCTTGACCTAGTTCTTGATATGCAATGATCATAATTTCAAGAGCTCGTTCAACCTGAGGAGTTTTTGGCATATATTTTAAAACATAATCAGCTCTTGTTAATGCTGCAACGAAAGCCTTTCTTTCTATATAGAATTCTGCGATGTAAATTTCTTGTTTTGCTATTAAATTCCTTAAATAGATCATTCTTTGTCTAGCATTTCCTGCATATTCACTCTCAGGAAATCTCGTAATGAAATCGCTAAGATCTTCAAAAGATTCTTTGGCCTCAGATAATTCTCTTTTGTGCGTCATTTCTCCTAAAAAAGGCGCGCTTGCAAATAAATCTTTATCGTTATTGAACTTAGCTAAGCCTTTTATATAAAAAGCGTAATCAACATTGGGGTGCCTAGGATGCAAACTTATAAATCTTTCAGCTGCCAATATGGCTTGTTCGTAGTTGACACTTTTGTAGTAAGCATAAACAAGTTCAATCTGAGCTTGTTCTGCATATTTTCCAAAGGGAAATCTTTTTTCAAGTGTTTCTAAGGTCAAGATTGCTGAAACATAGTTTTTAGACTTCAGTCTTCTCTGCGCCTGATCATATAGCTTTTTTTCAGCGATATCTTTTGTAATAACTTCTTGTTCAGTAGCGCAACTTACAAAAAAAATTGGAGCCATTAAAGCAAAAACTAGCACTAGAAAATTTAGTTTTTTTATATGTTTCATAAATTAGATTATCCTATAGAGGATTATATATTTGAAAATGGAAAATTACGTAATAAAAATAATTTCCTCTGAATATTCTGGGCAGAGGCTGGATACCGTCATTGCAAAATTATTTCCAGATTTCTCGCGATCTAAACTTAAAAACTGGCTTGATGGTGGATCTATATTTGTTAATAATATTCCATTACAAAAACCTAGCAAAAAGGTTGTTGGCGGGGAAGAGATTCGCATCCTAGTCATAGAGGAAAAAATAATTACGTCTGAGCCTCAAAATATTCCATTTGAAGTTATTGAAGAGACAAATAATTTTTTGATCGTAAATAAAAAAGCTGGAATGGTAGTTCACCCAGGAGCTGGGAATCACCAAAATACACTTTTGAATGCGCTTTTATTTAAATTTCCTGAATTAGAAAATCTACCAAGAGCTGGAATTATCCATCGATTGGATAAAGAAACTTCAGGTTTAATGATAATTGCTCGAAATCAAAAATCTTATAAAAACTTATCAGAACAAATTTCAGAAAGAACAGTTAAAAGAACTTATCAAGCCTTTGTAGTTGGCAATATTTCTAGATCAGGAAGAATTGAGGAGCCAATTGGCAGACACCCTCGTAATAGACAAAAACAAGCTGTAACCGAAAAAGGTAAATATGCTTTGACAAAGTATTCGGTTGCAAAAAAATATGGAAATTACACTCACTTAGAAGTCAATCTTGAAACAGGTAGAACGCATCAAATAAGAGTGCATCTGAGTCATATTGGATTTCCGTTAATTGGAGATGTCCTTTATGGAAGAAAAAAAAGATTTGCTAAATCGACCAATTCAGACCTCAGAGAGGTAATCGAAAGGTTTCCCCGCCAAGCTTTGCATGCTTCTAATTTATCATTTAAGGGAGTAGAAGATAATAAAGAAGTAAGTTTTTCAAGCCCTCTTCCTGAAGACATTTTAAATCTGGAGGAAAACTTAGAAAACTTAACTTGAATTTTTCTTGACTTGGCTTCAAGGGGTGTCAAAATTCGCTTCCTTATAACGTTTTCAACTATTTTGTAACTAACAAATGGATAAAAATATGACCTCTGGTGGAGAGGCTTTAATTAGAGCTTTATCAGATGAAAAAATAGATATTATGTTTGGCTATCCTGGCGGAGCTGCATTACATATTTATGATGCAATCTATCAACAAGATAAAGTTCAACATATTTTAGTTAGACATGAACAAGCTGCAGTTCATGCAGCAGATGGATTTGCTAGAGCTACAGGAAAAACTGGAGTTGCTTTGGTAACCTCAGGCCCTGGAGCGACTAATGCGATAACGGGTATCGCTACCGCTTATATGGATTCAATTCCTTTGGTAGTTATCTCTGGACAAGTTGCAAGTCATCTAATTGGTACTGATGCTTTCCAAGAAACCGACATGATTGGAATTTCAAGACCGATTGTAAAACATAGTTTTTTAGTACAAAGCGCCGAAGAAATTCCAGCAATTGTTAAGAAAGCTTTTCATATTGCTTCATCGGGAAGGCCAGGGCCAGTAGTTATTGACGTGCCAAAAGATATGACTGATCCGGCAATAAAATTTGAATATAAATTTCCTAAGGATTTATACCTTAGATCGTATCCAATTTTAGGTGAGGCTGACTCTTCACAAGTTTCTGAGGCAGTGAAATTGCTTAAGGCAGCCAACAAGCCAGTCATCTATGCTGGCGGTGGAGTTATTCAATCGGATGCTTCAGAAGAATTAGTAAGTTTGTCAAAAATGATAGGCGCTCCTGTCACTAATACATTGATGGGGTTAGGAGCATATCCTGCAACAGATGATCAATTTATCGGTATGCTAGGAATGCACGGTACCTACGAAGCTAACATGGTAATGAGCGAAGCAGATCTTATCTTTAATGTGGCTGCAAGATTCGATGATCGAATAACTAATAATCCCAAAAAGTTTGGTCTAGAAGCTAAAAAAATTCATATTGATTCTGATCCTTCTTCAATTGATAAAATAATTAATGTTGATGTAGCTCTTCATGGAGATGCAAAACTTGTTTTATCTCAGCTTTGTAAAGAATTCAAATCTTCTTCATTGGAAAACAAAGATCTCAAGCCTTGGTGGAAACAAATAAATGAATGGAGAGATAAGCATGGCTTGAATCATGACATGTTAGATCTTGAAAATCAGCAAGACATTATTTTGCCTCAGCAAGTAATTCAGTCCCTTTATAAAGTTACAAAAGGTGAAGCCTTCATTACTTCTGACGTTGGACAACATCAAATGTTTGCAGCTCAGTATTATAAGTTTGA
>CABYXE010000024.1 GCA_902522825.1 uncultured SAR86 cluster bacterium | reverse complement strand
AGATTTCGAAGAAGTCAAAGAAGAAGCGAAAGAACAAGAAAAGTAATTTTTTTACTATCTTATAAAACATCAAAATGAGTAAAAGGGATTACTATGAGGTGTTAGGCGTTAGTAAAAACACTCCTAAAGAAGACCTTAAAAAAGCTTATAGAAAACTTGCAATGAAGTATCATCCGGATAGAAACCCGGATGATGAGGCAGCTTCTGAAAAGTTTAAAGAATTATCTGAAGCTTATGAAATCCTTTCTGATGATCAAAAAAGACAAGCTTACGATCAATTTGGTCATGAAGGAGTAAACCCATCTTTTTCAAATGCTCAAGGAGCAGCCGAAGGGTTTAGTGATATCTTCGGTGATATTTTTTCTGATATATTCGGTGGATCAAGCAGATCTGGAGGATCAAGGTCTCAAAGAGGTTCAGATTTAAGCTATAGCGTAGAAGTTTCTTTAGAGGACGCGGTCAAAGGAACTAGCATTAATCTTGATATCCCCTCAAGCGAAAGGTGTTCTGGTAAATGGCAACAGTGCAGTCATTGTAATGGTGCAGGTGTTGTAAGAATGCAGCAAGGTTTCTTTTCCATGCAACAAACTTGCCCTCACTGCAGAGGAGAAGGCGAAACACACGATCCAAATTGTTCTATTTGTCATGGAGCAGGCTTTATTAAAAAAAATAAAACTCTTGCTGTAAAAATTCCTGAAGGTGTTGATACCGGAGACAGGATTAGATTGTCTGGCGAAGGAGATGCAGGCAAACATGGAAACGGAGATCTCTACATTCAAGTAGATGTGCAGAGACATAAAATTTTTGAAAGAGATGGAAAGCATTTATATTGCGAGGTGCCTATAAATTATGCTGACGCAGCCTTAGGAGGAGACATAGAAGTACCAACTTTAGACGGCAAAGTTAAGATTAAAATTCCAGAAAGCACACAAAGCCACAAACTATTTAGATTAAATGGAAAAGGCATTAAGCCCTTAAGAGGTGGTTCAAAAGGAGATATACTTGTAAGGGTTTTAGTTGAAATACCTGTTAAATTGAATAAAGAACAAGCAATGCTCCTCAAAAAATTTAAAGAATCCATAAGTGAATCTGAGAATACGCCTATGAAAAATACCTGGCTAAAGAGTGCTAAAGAATTTTTAAAGGGTTTTTAATGACAATTTCTCTTTTAATTTCTGGAATTTCAGGAAAATTAGGAAAGGTTATTACAGAGGAAATAGAAAATAATGATAAAATTTCTTTAACAGCCGGACAAGCTTCTCTTGATAATAAACACCTTGGTAAGCCATTAAGCTCATTTTTAAAGACAAATTGCAATGCTAATTTAGTTTCAGATTTCAATGATATTCAAGATACTTTAGATGTTGTTATAGACGTATCTTCAATTGATAACTTCGAAAATGTTACTAACTTTTGTTTAAAAAACAACTTGCCACTTATATTAGCAAGCACTGGACATTCCGAAGACCAATTACTCCTTTTAGAAAGATATAGTTCGGATTTGCCAATACTTATTGCTCCAAACTTAAGTTTAGGTATAAATCTCCTAAAAAAATCTTTGTTACCTTTAAAAGGGAGTAAATCCATAAACAAAATTCAGATTACTGAAACTCATCACAAAGAAAAAAAAGATGCTCCTTCAGGAACGGCAATAGATTTAGCAAAATTTATTGACGATTATCTTGATCTTGATATTCATACAGAAATTGCTTCCATCAGAGATGATTCATCAGTTGGTGTCCATGAAATAAAAATCTGCCTTGATAATGATGAGCTTGTCTTAACTCACAATGCCTTTGACAGAAGAATTTTTGCCAAAGGAGCTATCAAAGCTATTGAATGGGTTTCATCGCAAAAGTCAGGCCTTTATTCAATGCAAGAAATTTCATTTTAAGCCTTTGGTCTACTTTCTTTTTATGGTTTAATTCCTTTTCAATTCACCTAGGTGGATAAACACACTCGCAAAGATTGAGTATTCGGGTGCTGCTTTTGCTCAAAAGTAGTTGAATGCTTAGCTTCGAGGAGGATTAACCCAGCCGAAAGGCTTATTAAAGGAGCAAAACATGGATATATCCATTGAACAAATGCTAAAAGCAGGAGTGCATTTTGGCCACCAAACAAGGTTTTGGAATCCCAAAATGGACCCTTTCATTTTTGGAAATAGAAACAAAGTTCATATTATCAATCTGGAAAAAACTTTAGAACACTTAAAACCTTCTATTGAGTTTTGTAAACAATTAGCAGCCTCAAATAATAGAATCTTATTTGTTGGAACTAAAAGAGCCGCAAGTAAAGTAATTAAATCAGAAGCCGAAAGATGCGAGATGCCATATGTTAATTACAGATGGCTTGGAGGAATGTTAACTAATTATAAAACTGTAAGAGCCTCTATCAGACGTTTAGAAGTTTTAAAAACACAAGAAGAAGAAGGTAAATTTGAAGAGTTAACAAAAAAAGAAGTTTTAGGAATTAAAAGAGAGATGGATAAATTAGAAAGATCTATTGGAGGCATTAAAGATATGGGAGGCCTGCCAGAAGCATTATTTATTATCGATGTTAACAACGAAAAAATTGCGGTTGCTGAAGCAAGAAAGATGGGAATACCTATCATAGGATTAGTAGATACAAATTCAGATCCAGATAGTGTGGATTATGTAATACCTGGAAATGATGACGCGATTAGGTCAATCTCTTTAATTGCAAGACTTATATCGAATGCATGTTTAGACGGAGCTTCCAAAGCTTCTGGCTTGGGTTCTAAAAAAGACGGTCCGGTTATCTTAAGAAAAAGTGAAGTAGAGGAATCAGAAGAATCCTCTTCAGAAGAAAAAAGTGAAGAATTATTACCTTCACCTGATGAACCATCTATAGAAAAATCAGTTTCAGAAACCGAAACTATGAAAGATTTGCCTGAAGAAAAGAAGGAGTAAGAATGAGCATAAGCGCAAGTGATGTAAAAAATTTAAGAGAAAAAACTGGGTTAGGAATGATGGAGTGTAAAAAAGCTTTAGAGGAAGCTAAAGGGGACGCTGAATTAGCTATTACAAATTTAAGAAAAAATAGCGCCCTTAAAGCCGAAAAAAAATCTTCGAGAACTGCAGTCGAAGGAGTAATTTTGTCTTCGACCGAAAATTCCAAAAATTCTATTTTGGTTGAAATTAATTGCGAAACAGACTTTGTTGCAAAAGATGAAAGTTTTTTAAAATTTACTGAAGAAGTAATGGAAACTTGTATTAACTCGTCTGGAGAAAGTCTAGAAAGTTTACTTTCAAGTTCCTTAGAAGAGAAAAGACAAAATCTTGTTCAAAAGATAGGAGAAAAT
>CABYXE010000023.1 GCA_902522825.1 uncultured SAR86 cluster bacterium | reverse complement strand
TTGGAAGCACCCCTGACTAAAGGCTTAAGTTACAAAGATCATCAAGTATCAAGTGAAGGCGAATTAATTAGGGTCAGAGAATATACAAACGAAGGACTTAGCAAAAATGCACCCGCTTTGATTTATTTTCATGGAGGAGGCTGGGTTTTTTTTAATATTGAAAGCCATCATATTTTTACTGGATTTTTATGCAAGACTCTTAACGCAAAAGTTTTTTCAGTCGACTATAGATTAGCACCTGAAAATCCTTATCCCGCTGCTTTAAATGATTTTGATGCAGTCTTTGATTGGTTAGAGTTAAATCACGAAGATTTAGGAATTGATCCAAAAAGAATATCGGTTGGCGGAGATAGCGCGGGAGGCAATCTATCGGCTTGTATTTCTATTAGCAGACAGGAAAGAGAAAAAAGCCTTCCTAAAGCTCAATTATTAATTTATCCAGTAACAGACCTAACTTTTTCATCAGATTCCATAGAAGAACTTGCCGAAGGTTTTTTCTTAACCAAAGAAGTAATGTATTGGTTTAGAGATAAATATCTTGGCGATCACAAGACAATTAAAGATCCTTTAATTTCTCCATTATTTGCTAAAGATTTGTCTTATCAACCTCCAGCAGTAGTTATTACAGCTGGATTCGATGTATTAAGAGACGAGGGAGAAGCGTATGCTAAATTACTTAAAAATTCAGGCGTTGAAACTTACTATCACGAATTTCAAGGGTATATTCACGGTTTTGTAAATATGGAAATCGTCAAAGGAGTTAATAAATCTATTATCGAGTTTTGCGAAGATTTTAAAAAAATTTATTAGTTACTATTGATCTTTTAAAAAATAAGGGCTCAAGAGATGCTCTCGAACCCTTAAATAATTTAAGCTACTAAGTTTGAACCCATCCTAAATAAAATTATTATTGATGGAATCCAAATAATGGGACGAATCATTTTAAATCTATAGAGATTTAATACTGCACCTAAAAGATAAAGTACCCTAAATCCCAACCAAAGTTGGGCATTCAATAAATTATCTACATCTAAGACTACTGATAAAACAGCGAAAACTAAAAAAATGGGTAAAGTTTGTCTTAAGTTATCACTGGCAAGACCAAATCTTTCTGAAAGAGCTGTCATGCCCGAAGTGTTTCCTCCTGTATATGTCCATTCTAAAAATGGGACTTTATGCAATGAAAAGCTCATCTTTAAAAAGAGGTGTAAAAGATAAAAAACACCAACATAATAAATCATCTCAACCATAATATTTCTCCTGATTTTTGACTATGTTAAAACGTTAAACTAATTAATTAAAGAAAATAGAATCTCAAACTTAAAAAAAATTTATAATATCAAAAGGACATTATAGTTTTAGGAGAATGAATGGAATTAATAGAAAACGTAACTGTAGAAAAAAAAATCAATGTTTATTTTGAAGGCAAAGTAACAAGCCGAAATATTTATCTTAAAAATAAAACAAAAAAAACTTTAGGAGTAATGATGCCGGGTACATATGAATTTGGGACAGAAAAAAAAGAAATTATGGAGATTATTTCAGGAAGTTTAAAAGTTCTATTGCCAGAACATTCTGAATGGAAAGAAATCGAAGGCGGAATGGAGTTTGAAGTTCCTTCAAATTCAAAGTTTAAAGTAGAGATAGTCACTTTAACTAATTATTGTTGTTCATATATTGATTAACAAGACTCAAAATTTATTTAAAAATGAAAAATATATTTACCGAAAATAAAACTTATTATGGTTTTCAGGATAAAGAAGTTTCACAAACAACCTTAGTCGAACTTTATGAAATGGTTAAAAATAATGCTACTTCATTTAATTGTCAGCCCTTAAGAATCACTTTTATTAAATCTAAAGAGGGTAAAGAGAGATTAGATCCCTTTGTTTTAGAAACTAATAAAGAAAAAACCATGCAAGCCCCGATTACTGCAATTTTAGCAATGGATTTATCATTTTACGAAGACTTACCTAAGAATTTTCCTGCAATGGACGTAAGTTTTTTATTTAAAGATAATCCTGATTTCACTTATCAAACAGCTTTTAGAAACTCATCTCTTCAAGGTGGATATTTCATTAAAGCAGCTCATGCACTTGGACTTGGCACTGGGCCAATGAGTGGTTTTGACAACAATGGTTTGGATGAAGAGTTTTTTAAAGGAAAGAATTGGAAGAGTAATTTTCTTTGTAATCTTGGATACGGAGATGAAGCGCAAACTAGACCAAGAGCACCAAGATATGAATTTGATGATATTGTAGAAATTTTATGACCAAAATCCTTACATCAATAGCCTTAATTGGCGTTGCAGTAGTTCCACTTATACAAGATACAGGCATAACTCATCTTTATAATCCGCTTTGGGATGCCCACGCTAGAACTCATTTAGTCTGGCTGATTGCTTCAAATTTTTTAATATTTGTTTTAGCTATGTATCTATTATGGTTTAAAAATATGGAATTATTAGCTGCTTTATTAAGCTTATGTGTGTTGATTGGATATGATATTTCAGCCCTTACCATGCCACTATATGAGGGAGTTTCTCTTGGCGAAGGGGGAGTTGAGCCAAAACCTTTTGGCATTCCTATTAATCTTATACATTTCAACACAATGCTTTTAATTCAGTTAGTTTCTCTGGGTTTGGTTTTACGAAGAAGAAAAGATAGGTCCTTATGAATAAAGAAGATTACGATGTCATTAGATTTTTAGATTATCTAAAGTATAGAGCTAATCATAACGAAATCCCTTTAGCTTTAGACGAAGGTTTTATTCTTGAATCTTTTCATATCGGTGTAAGATTTTTTTTTGGCGTAACTATCGATGATAATGGCCTACCGATGCATGACTCTGAACAACCTTATGAAGGATTTCTTGATGAGTGGTTAGAGAGGAAAATAAACTAAAATGCTTTTATCTAAACTTATCTCTTTTTTTAATCTGCCAGTTGGATTTTGGCGAAAGCTTGCATTACTTAGTTTCTCTATATTTTTTATAAGCGCAGGTATTGATCACTTCACCAATAAAGATTTTTACTTATCTATTATGCCTCCACCATTTCCTTTGCATCTCGAAGCCGTTTACATAAGTGGTTTTTTTGAAATTTTAGGAGGATTTGGGCTTTTAATACCAAAAGTAAGAAAAATAGCAGCGCTTGGATTGCTTGCTTTATTAATATCAGTTTACCCAGCAAATATTTATATGGCTTTGTACCCAGAAGCTTTCCCACAATACTCACTAAATCTTTTATATTTTCGACTATTTCTTCAATTTATTGCTTTTTATTGGGCTTATTCTTTATCAACAGAAAAGTTCAATCCGACTATGTATTAATTTAAAAAAAATGAGGTAATAATGAAAGACAAACAATTGTATAGAAAAGGTCCATATGCAGATTTTTTTGCTCAAGCAGTTAAAACTGGAAATATCTTAACTTTGGCTGGCCAATTAGGAGATTCTGCAGACGGCAATGTTCCAACAGATATCAAAGGTCAGATGGAGAATTGCTATATAAATATTAAAGAAATTTTAAAAGAGTTTAATGCATCACTAGATAACCTAATAGATGAAACTTGG
>CABYXE010000022.1 GCA_902522825.1 uncultured SAR86 cluster bacterium | reverse complement strand
TGAAAAAGCCTCATAAATCTCTTTTATTGAAATCACTGAGTGATGAATAGATAGGTTGTCAGCAAGCTCTTGTGCATCTTCTATACTCATTTCAGCAGTGAAATCAAATGGCATCATCACCGTATTAACTCTTGATGAACCAAGTGCATCATAAGCAATAGTTGCTGTTAAGGCAGAATCTATTCCGCCGGATGAGCCGATAATAATTCCGTTGAAGCCGTTTTTATTGACATAATCTTTAGTTCCTAAAACCAAAGCGTTATAAACATCCTCTAGATCTTCATATTCTTTTTCTGGCATTTCACTAAAAATAAGCTCTATTTTTTTATTTTTTATTATTTCAATTTCTCTTGTGTCTGTTTCAAAGCTTTTGAATTTAAGAGTTTTTGCATCCGTATGAGAAAAAATCATCGAAGCACCATCAAACACTAATTCGTCTTGTCCGCCTACCTGATTCAAATATATTATTGGAACTTTATATTTACTCACATAAGACGAAAGCATTTTTTCTCTAGTCGTTTTTTTTTGTTATCGTAAAAGGGGATGCGCTCAAATTGATTATGACTTCTGAGCCATCGGTTACTAAATTTTTAACATAGTCCTCAGACCAAATATCTTCACAAATGGAAAGGCCAAATTTAATGCCATCCAACTCAATAATTTTATTTTCTTCACCAGCTCTAAAATATCTTCTTTCATCAAACTCTTTATAATTTGGTAAGATTTGTTTGGAATAGATCAGCTTTAGTTCTTTTTTTTCTAAAAAATAAGCAGAATTATAAATGTCATTATTTTTCTTTGATGGTGCGCCAATTACTATGGAAATATTTGAAGTCAATTCCTTCAGCTCTTCAATTGCGTCATCTATTTTTTTTATAAAATCTGATCTTAAGACTAAGTCTTCAGGAGGATACCCACAAAGAAACATTTCACTAAAAATTACTAAATCTATGCCTTTTTTTTCAGCCTTCATAACTTCTTCTTTGGCTTTCAAAAGATTTCCTGCGATATCTCCTACTATAGGATTTTCTTGAATTAATTTAATTTTAGCCATTTTCTTAATTTTTGATTTTCAAATTAGAATAGAATAGATACAATCAACAACTTTGTTATGCAATATTTGACCGATAATACCAGAATAACAGGCCTTTTGGAGGTCTCTCCTCCTAATGAAGTTATATCAGAATTTCCTATAACTCCACCTGTTTCAGAGCTAGTTTTTAAATCAAGGCAGAATATCTCAGACATCATCCATGGTAAAGATGACAAGCTTGTAGTGATTGTCGGCCCCTGTTCAATACATGATCCAAAAGCTGCGATTGAATATGCAAAAAAACTTAAAGAACTTGAATCTTCATTGAGCTCTGAGTTAAAAATTGTAATGAGGGTTTATTTTGAAAAACCTAGGACGACAATTGGATGGAAAGGTCTTATAAACGATCCAAATTTGGATGATAGTTATGATGTTAATAAAGGTTTAAGAGAAGCAAGAAAAATACTTCTTGAAATTAATGAACTTGGCTTGCCTGCTGCAACGGAGTACTTAGATATTATAACTCCCCAATATATTTCTGACTTAATCTCTTGGGGTGCAATTGGCGCTAGAACTACAGAAAGTCAAGTTCATAGAGAACTTGCATCTGGTCTTTCTTGCCCTGTCGGTTTTAAAAACTCAACAAATGGGTCTATTCAGGTGGCAATAGACGCAATTGGTTCAGCTTCACAGCCTCATATTTTTCTTTCTATTACGAAAGAAGGAAAGTCCGCAATTTTTAATTCATCTGGAAATAAAGATTGTCACGTAATTCTTCGCGGCGGAAAATTACCTAATTTTGAAAGTAAATTTATAAAAGAAACCTCTAGTATTTTATCTGAATCTGGCAGCCCTTCTGCTTTAATGGTTGATATGAGTCATGGCAATAGTCAAAAACAATTTAAGAAACAATTGTTAGTAAATAAAGACATAGCAGACCAAATTTCCTCGGGTGAAAAATCTATTTTTGGCGTTATGATAGAAAGTCACCTTATTGAGGGAAATCAATCTATCGGACCAAAGGAAACGCTTACTTATGGGCAAAGTATCACAGATGCTTGTGTTAGTTGGGAAGATACAGAAATCATGCTAAATCTTTTGGCTTCAGCAGTAAAATCTAGAAGAAAGAATCTAGAGAAAACTGCTTGAGCAATGTCTACAGATTCAAATAAAATTTTTTTTTCTCCAGAAATTGCCTCTTCAATAGGGCTTGAAGAAGCCATAATTTTAAACTTTATTGAAAATAATTCTCCCGGATTAAATGAAAAAAATTTAGTCATCAAATTAAGCTTCATACCAAACAAAGATATAGATAAAGCTCTTACAAAATTATTAGCTTTAGAGCTTATTTCAAAGGTAAATTCTGAATTTGTCTTAAAAAACAGTGCTTTATCAAGTTTGGAACCTATAAGCGAATCTCCCGAAAATAACATTGGAGTTTCTAAGGATGTCTTAAATCAAGCCAAAAGTCTTGGGATGACTGACGAATTTATATCTTTCAAATCTAATATTTTTATTGAATCAAATAAAAACCACTCAGCATCTAATTTTAAGGAAAATTTTAGACTTCTTAAATATTTGATCAAAGAATGGCGGAATGAAGAAAAAAAAGAAAAGAATGAAGCAGAAAAGACTTTAATTAAGAAAGATTGGATTCCGTCGGAAGATGTAATGTCAATTTTAGAATCTGCTGAAATGGATTCTAATTTCATTAAAAAATGCATTCCAGAATTTATTGTCTATTGGATGGAAAAGAAGTTGAAATCCAATGAATGGAATTCTATTTTCATAAATCATGTTAGAAGGCAGTGGGCAAGATATAAAAACATTATTGAAGATAATGTTTCACCAAAAAAAATGACCCATGATTGGATGCCAAATCAAAACTGTTTTGATGTTTTGAAATTAGCTAGAATTGACGAAAAATTTGCTAGAGATCAACTTCCAGAATTCAAAATTTATTGGCTTGATTCAAATCAAGTTATAACTTCTTGGAATTCAAAATTTATACAACATGTAAAATATAGATGGTTTAAAAATAATTCGAAGTCCTCGGGTATAATTTCTAGACTGACGGATAAAGAGTGGGCAATTGAATACTAAGATAAAAATACCAGACAACCCAATAGACCTTATAAATGTTGTTTTTACTCAACTAGAAATTACTTATCACAACCAATTTCATAAGGCTTTTCCTGACTCCGATAGCCTTAAACTCGCAAAACAATTATGGTTGAAAAAACTTTCCATATTTAAAAATGAAGTCATCTTTAAAAGTATTGATAATATTATGAGTAACTCCGAATACTTGCCCTCTTTAAGCGCTGTTCTTCAGAAGTGTAAGTTTCTAACTTTAGAGGCCAATGGCATTCAAAGTTTTGAAAAATGTTTTAAGGAAGCTTCAACTTTTTGCGATTCTCCATCAGAGCATGAATGGTCTCATCCTCTCGTTTATCATGCTGGATTAAAAACAGGATGGTTTTTTCTAAAGAATGAATCAGAACAAATTGCATTAAAAGAGTTCAAAAACAAGTTTGATTCGTTAATAGAAGATTGGCTTGAAGGAAAACAGTTTGCGAGTCCGGATGTTCCTAGATTAGAGGAAAATGTTACTGAATTGGATAAAACTCAACAACTTAGTTTTATAAAAAAACTTAAGAAAAACTACTAAATTTAAGACACTTTCGTAACTAGTATAAAAAACCAATTATCCCTTGATATAATTGCATTTAGTCCCATTAATACATAAATGAAGAACAAATATTACTTAACAATTAAGGATGTTTTGCTGACTCGATCTAATATCGAGTGGTCTGCTATGTTTTTAGGATTTGCTCTTATTTGGATGATTTCAGGAATGCTAATAAAAGAAGAGGAAATTATTGAGACTTATGTTGAAAAACAATCAACTGTTAGAATTATCGACCAAACCTCTTCAATTTATACGAGAGAAATTTTGATTAAAGGTTTCGCTGAAGCTGATAAAAAAGTTGAACTCAAAGCGGAAACCTCGGGAAGGGTTATTTCTTTGCCTGTTAAACAAGGCTCCTATGTCGAAAAAGGTCAGCAAATTTGCTCTATCTTTATGGCCGAAAAAGAATCTTTTTTTAAAAAAGCC
>CABYXE010000021.1 GCA_902522825.1 uncultured SAR86 cluster bacterium | reverse complement strand
TAACGCTTTTGATTTCTTAGTCTTGCTATCTTTTCGTCTTTATTTGGCTTTTGTTTTTTGGTTTGCTGGATATGGAAAAATTAAATGGGAAGATGGATTTCCCAACATTGATAGGTTTGCAGGTTTTTTAGGTCCTGGAGGAGAAGACAATTTGAATTTTATCTTGCCTCAGTTTTTCGGTTGGCTTGCGGTTTTAGCTGAAGCCGGAGGAGCGATCTTACTTTTAGTTGGTTTATTCTCTAGATGGATTGCCATTCCATTGATATTTACAATGTTGGTGGCAGCTTACTATCATTTGCCTAATGGTTGGAATGCAGATGCTGGCGGGATTGAGATGTCTGTAACTTATATTTTAATGCTATTAGTTATTTTAGTTTTTGGCCCTGGGAAATACTTTTCTTTAGATTATTGGGTTTTAAGAAAATAAATTGATTATAGAACAAAATATAAAGACTTTGCCTTTAGCAAAAGTTGCTGAAGTACTTAAGAAATCTGAAGATTTAAATCTAACGGACTGGAATGCAATGAATATTGCAACGGTTGGGTTAAAAAATATTCCAAGTTCGAGAATGGTGTTATTAAAAAAAATTAATGACGATGGACTAGTTTTCTATACAAATTTCAATAGTAAGAAGGGCCAAGATTTAAGTAAAAATCAATCCATAGCAGTAAATTTTTGGTGGAGAGAGCTTCACGAACAAATTCGAATAGAAGGCGAGGTTGCAGAGATGCCACCTGAAAAGTCAGATGAATATTTTAATTCGAGGCCTCTTAAATCGAGAATTGCTGCCATTGTTTCTCAGCAAAGCGAAAAAATAGAATCTCCTGAAACCTTGCAGAAAGAAATTGATGATTTAGCCGAACAATTTGAGTTAAATGGAGACACGCCAGAAAGACCAAAGCACTGTGGGCTGTATTTAATTAAGCCGAGTGCCATAGAGCTATGGAAAGAAGGAGATTTTAGGGCTCATCAAAGAGAAAAATATCTTAAAAAAGATGATGAAACTTGGGAAAGTTGCTTTTTATCTCCTTAAGCAATCAGTTATAATAATCTTGGCCGTTCGTATAGGTCACAAAAATGATAAAAATTACACTTCCCGATAACTCAACTAAATCTTTTGAAAAACCAATATCTATTGAAGATTTAGCTAAATCAATCGGTCCTGGATTAGCAAAAGCAACAATTGCTGGAAAAATAGATGGAAATTTAATTGATGCTGTCGATCTTTTAGAAAGAGATTGTGCGGTCGAAATTATTAGAGATCAAGATCAAGAGGGAATAGAAATTATTAGACATAGTTGTGCCCATCTTTTTGGACATGCTCTCAAACAGGTATTTCCAGAAGCTAAAATGGCTATAGGACCCATCATTGAGAATGGCTTTTACTATGACGTAGATCTAGAACATTCTTTAACTCAAGAAGACTTAGATTCTCTAGAAACAAGAATGAAGACTTTAGCTAAAACTAAATATCAAGTTATTAAAAAAGTTACTCCAAAAAAAGATGCTGTAAAAATATTTAAAGAAAGAAAAGAGCCTTATAAGCTAGAAATCTTAAAAGATATACCAGATGATGAAACCGTAGGCCTCTATTATCATGAAGAATATATAGACATGTGTAGAGGGCCGCATGTAAATACAATGGCCCATATAAAAGCCTTTAAGTTAACGCATGTAGCAGGAGCTTATTGGAGAGGAGATTCTAAAAATAAAATGCTTCAAAGAGTGTATGGAACAGCTTGGAATAGTGATAAGGACCTAAAAAAATATTTAAATAATGTAGAAGAGGCTTCAAAAAGAGACCACAGAAAATTAGGTCAAAAATACGATCTCTTTCATTTTCAAGAAGAAGCTCCAGGAATGGTTTTTTGGCATCCCAAAGGCTGGACGGTTTATAGAATTCTTGAAGATTTTATAAGAACCGAACAAATAAATTGTGGCTATGAAGAAATTAAAACTCCTCAAGTAGTGGATAGAAAACTTTGGGAAAAATCTGGGCACTGGGATAAATATCGAGAAAATATGTTTATTACCGAAATTGATGAAGAGCATGCTAATGAAAAAAGAACCAATGCATTAAAGCCAATGAATTGTCCTTGTCATGTCCAGGTTTACAATCAAGGATTAAAGTCATACAGAGATTTACCTCTCCGTCTTGCTGAATTTGGTTCATGTCATCGGTATGAGGCATCTGGAACTCTTCATGGACTTATGCGCGTCAGAGGATTCACTCAAGATGATGGACACATTTTTTGTACCGAAGATCAAATTCAAGACGAAACTAAAAGATTTATAGAGTTATTATCTAAAATATATTCAGAACTAGGTTTTAAAAAATTTGATATCAAACTTTCTACTCGGCCAGAAATAAGAGTGGGTTCTGACGAAACATGGGATAAAGCCGAATCTGCTTTGGAGTCAGCAATTGAGAATTTAAACCTTCCTTACGAAGTTTCTGAAGGAGACGGGGCTTTTTACGGTCCAAAATTAGATTTTGTATTAACCGATGCTTTAGATAGAGAGTGGCAATGTGGAACTTTTCAAGCTGACTTTGTTTTGCCTGAAAGAATGGAAGCAAATTATGTTGGAGACGATGGAGAAAGACATCATCCAGTAATGATTCATCGAGCAATTTTAGGTTCTTTTGAGAGATTTATAGGTATTTTAATTGAAGAATACGATGGAAGTTTTCCAGTTTGGTTGGCCCCAATTCAAGCAGTGATAATGAATATTTCCGATAAACACGTCGAAAAAGCACAAGAATATGAAAAAAAACTCTCTTCTTGGGGATTTAGGGCCAAATTAGACTTGAGGAATGAGAAGATCACTTATAAAATCCGCGATCACTCTATACAAAGAATACCTTTTCAGTTAATTGTAGGCGATAGAGAAGTTGAGAATAATTCAGTTTCAATCAGAACAAGAAAAGGTGAAGATTTGGGGAGTTTAACTCTAGAAGAATTTAAAAAACTTTTAGATAAGATAATTAAATCAAAGGAGGTTTGATTGAACATTTCTGTGTGGACTTTAGTTTAATATATGGCTCAGCCAAGAAAAGCTTACGAAAAGAAGAATAAGCATCAAATAAACCAATTTATCAAAGCAACTGAAGTGAGACTCATCTCGGAAGATGGGGAGCAACTTGGAGTTGTTGAAATTAGGGATGCTCTTGATAAGGCCAAGACTGCAAGTTTAGATTTAGTTCAAATGAATGATGATCCTAAAACGCCTGTTTGCAAATTGATGGATTATGGAAAACATTTATTTGATCAAAAAAAACAAAAAGCAGCTTCTAAGAAAAAAACAAAAAAAACACAATTAAAAGAAATTAAATTTCGACCTGGTACCGATGAAAACGACTATCAAATTAAAATGAGAAACATTATTAAGTTTCTTAAAGAAGGCGATAAAACTAAAATTACCATGAGATTCAGAGGAAGAGAAATGGCACATAAAGAAATAGGCCTAAAACTCTTAAAAAGAGTAGAATCCGATCTCAATGAAATTGCAGGAGTGGAACAAGAGCCGGTTTCTGAAGGAAGACAATTAGTAATGTTATTAAGTCCCTTAAAAAAGAAGAATTAAAATGCCTAAAATTAAAGTACACAGCGGAGCTGCTAAAAGATTTAAGAAAACTGGATCTGGATTAAAAAGGAAGCACGCAAATAAAAGTCATATCTTAACTAAGATGTCGACGAAATCTAAACGTCAACTCAGAGGAACTACTTCGCTAGCTGCAGGCGACGAAAAGTTGGTCAAAAGAATGTTTAAGGAGAAATCTTAAGATGGCAAGAGTAAAAAGAGGCGTCACAGCGAAAGCTAGACACAAGAAGACCTTAAAATTAGCCAAGGGTTACAGAGGTGCAAGGAGCAGAACCTTTAAGGTTGCTAAACAAGCAGTTACAAGAGCTGGACAATACGCTTATAGAGATAGAAGAGTTAAAAAAAGAATTTTTCGCTCACTTTGGATTGTAAGAATCAACGCTGCAGTAAGAGCAAATGGTCTCTCATACAGTGTGTTTATGAATGCATTAAAAAAAGCAAACATTGAGCTAGACCGAAAAGCACTAGCTGACATGGCGGCTGAAGACGAGAAGGGTTTTGCAGATTTGGTGGCACTAGTTAAAGAAAATGCAGCATAATATATGCTATGGACTTGCAGCAGCTTAAGAAGCAACTATCTAAAGACTTAAACAAAGCATCAAACTCAAAAGACCTTCAAGACCTAAAGATTAAATACTTAGGTAAGAAAGGCAAAATTTCTCTTCTTTCTAAAAATT
>CABYXE010000020.1 GCA_902522825.1 uncultured SAR86 cluster bacterium | reverse complement strand
CATAATGAAAGTTCTTTAAAAATTAAATTTCAACTTAATAACCTTGAGATATTAAAAGAGCAATTAGAAAGATTGAATATCAATCTTAAAATTTTAAAAGCTGAAAATATAGAAGAAGAAGCAGAATTGATTGCAAATGAAGCTGAAAAAATAAATGCAAAAAAAGTATTCATCAACTCTGAATATGGAATTAATGAACAGAAAAGAGATTCAAAATTAAAAAAAATATTGGGTGATAACAAAATCGACTTTGAGATTTATGATTCATCAATTATCGACCCAAAAAATATTTTTACTGGGTCGGGAACTTTCTTTAAAGTTTTTACGCCTTACTCTAGAGCTTTTAGGGCCGAACTTAATCAAGATTATCTTCGATTATTTCCTTCACCTAAAAAACAAAAAGAAATGATTTCAAGTTCAGATGAAATTCCGTCTTTTGAGCTTAACGATGCAATTAAAGAAAATGCTTTAAAGTCTTATTCTGCTGGCGAGGAAAATGCTGTAAATTCTCTAGAAAATTTTATTAATGAAAAAATATCGAATTATAAAATTGAAAGAGATTTCCCTTCAAAAGACTCAACTAGTAAATTATCTGTTTATCTTTCTTCAGGAATAATATCTGCAAAAACTTGCGTGGTTTATTTATTGAAAAGATTAGATGATGCTCCTGGAACTGGACAATATTCATGGTTCAATGAAATCATTTGGCGTGAGTTTTACAAATATATCATCTTTCATTATCCAAGAGTTAGTATGAGAAAATCTTTTAACGAAAAGTATGATTCTATGGAGTGGAGAGAGAGTGAAGAAGACTTTGATGCTTGGTCTAAAGGCGAAACTGGTTTTCCAATAATTGATGCTGCGATGAAACAATTGATCACAACTGGTTGGATGCATAATAGGTTGAGAATGATCGTTGCTATGTTTTTAAGTAAAAATTTATTAGTAGACTGGAAAAAAGGAGAAGAATTTTTTATGCAAAATTTAATAGACGGAGATCATGCTTCAAATGTAGGAGGCTGGCAGTGGAGCGCATCAACTGGCGTAGACGCAGCTCCTTACTTTAGAATCTTTAATCCTATTACTCAGTCTGAAAAATTTGATAAAGATGGAGTTTTTTTAAAAAAGTATTTACCTAATTTAAATAGCCTTACTAATAAAGAAATTCATAATCCCGATACTCAAACAAGAAAGAATTTAAATTATCCATTACCTATCACTGATCTTTCATTTTCTAGAAAAAGAGCCATAGAAGTATTCTCAAAAATTTAAAAATGTCTGAAAAAAAAGCCGAAGTTCCCGCATATATAGAAGCTTTAAAAGCAAAGATTATAGAGGTTAACTTTTTAGATGAAGAAATGATCATGTCATTTGAACCTAGCTCTGATTATTGTCATTCCAACGGAACCATAATTCAAGGTGGTTTTATTACTACAATGTTAGATTGTTCAATGGCTTTTTTAGTTATGGAATTGACAGAATTTCAAAAAACTCCAATGTCTATTGATATAAATGTTAACTTTCTATCTGCTGGCTCTCCAGGTAGGGTTATTGCTAAATCTAAAATTATAAAATTAGGAAAATCGATTGGTTTTATATCGGCAGAGTTATTTCAAAATGAAAAAAAAATAGCTACAGCGAGTTCTTCAATTAAACTAGCTTCATTTCCAGGTATCAATTTTTTAAAAGACAATGTCGGAAAGAATGCAAAAATAGTATCTTAGTTTTAAATTCCAAAATCCCAAGATAAGCCCTCATGATATTTTTTTAAAATTTGCTTAGCTATTAAGATTCTGTGAACTTCGTCCGGCCCATCTGCAAGTCTTAAAGTTCTAGCGCCCTGATACATGCCAAATAAGGGAAGGTCAGATGATACTCCTTTCCAGCCATATACCTGAATAGCTCTATCTACAACTCTGTGCATGGCGGCAGGAACATATATTTTTATTGCAGAAATATCTACTCTCGGGTCTCCTTCAGAATCCATAACCTCAGCGCAGTGAATAGTCATTAGTCTCGCGGTTTGTATGTCTATGTAAGAATCGGCTATGAAACCTTGGATTAATTGTTTTGATTCTAATAAGCCACCATGGACTTCTCGTGTAGTTGTTCTTTGCATCATCAAATCAAAAGCTCTCCACATCTGTCCAATGCTATTCATGCAGTGAAAAACTCTTCCTGCTCCAAGTCTATCTTGAGCTGCTGCGTGCCCAGAACCTCTGGCACCTAATTGATTTTCAAGAGGAACTCGAACATTCTCATATTTTATTTCGACATGATCGCCGCCAGTATGACCCCATATCGGAACCGATCTAATTACATTGAATCCAGGAGTATCTGTTGGAACAATAATTTGTGTCATCCTAGAATTTACCTCTCCGGAATCATCCTCTTCTTCAGTCCTGCACATAACGATTGCAAAATCTGCCCGTATTCCATTAGAAGTCATAACCTTGTGTCCATTAATTACCCATTCGTCACCTTCTTTTACTGCAGTTGTTTTAATAGATCTAGGATCGGAGCCAGCACTTTCGGGTTCAGTCATAGAAAAAGCCGATTCAGTTTCACCAGCAATCAGTGGCTCAAGCCACTTTTTTTTCTGTTCGTCTGAACCATACTTAAGAAGTACTTTCTGATTACCAGAATTTGGTGCTATTACTCCAAATAATCTATTGGAGAGAGGAGACCAAGCAAGAATTTCATTCATATAAGCATGAGCCATAAAGCCTATTCCCATTCCACCATATTCTTCTGGAAGATGAGGTGCCCATAATTTTTTTTTCTTTACTTCGCTTTTGATTTCATTCCTAAGACTTTTTGCATTGTCCCCACCTTTATAAATAATCGGCTCGTTCGGAATAATTTGATCAGCAACTATTGAAGCAGTTGCCTCCCTTATTTTGTTAATTTCTTTTGAAAGAGTAGGTATTGGTGATATTTCCATAATATATTTCGATTTATTTTAAAATTTCTAGCATAATACTTTATCAGTTTATTTTCATAGACTGAATTTTTAGGGGGTTCAATTGATTAAAAAAAGTTTTGTTTTAATTTCTTTATTAACATTATTTTCTTGCACAAATGATAGTCAAAATAAAGTAATTTTCATAGAGGATCTTGATACCTTAAAAGAAACTTCATCTGGTCAGGTTATTGGGTTTAAACATAAAAATAATTCACTAGCTTGGTTTGGAATACCTTATGCAGAACCGCCTATCGATGATTTGCGTTGGAGAGCTCCAAAACCAAAAATAAGAGAAACAGAGATCTTAAAAGCAACTTCTTTTGCAGATGTTTGTTTTCAAAACCGTAGTTTTGTTGATTATAGTGAAGAGGATGGCAATTACATTGGCTCAGAAGATTGTTTGTATTTAAATGTCCACTCGCCAAGAAATCTTACAGAGGAATCAAATTTACCTGTAATGCTTTGGATTCATGGTGGAGGAAATACTACTGGGGCTGGAAGTGCTTATGATTTTAGTAAGCTAGCTTCTGAGCATGAAGTAATTGTTGTTAGCTTGAATTACAGATTAGGTCCGTTTGGATGGTTTTATCATCCTAGTCTTAATGAAACGAGCAATTTAAAAGAGGATAAATCAGGAAATTTTGGTCTTCTTGATCAAATTCTTGCTTTAAAATGGCTTAAAAATAATATTAAAGAATTCGGTGGAAACCCAAAAAATATTACAATTTTTGGAGAATCTGCTGGCGGGCATAATGTTTTTTCATTGATATCATCTCAACTTGCTAAAGGCTTATTTCACAGAGCAATTTCTCAAAGCGGATCGACACGAACAACTTCTATAGAAAATGCTTCAAATTATGTAGACGACGAAAAAATTCCAGGCTGGCCAACTAGTTCAAAAGAGATTGTTAATAATCTTTTAGTCAAAAACAATCAAGCAAAAGATATTTACGAAGCAAAAATTCTTCAAGATTCAATGAACAATCTAAATTTAAAAAATTTCTTACAAAACTTAAGTCCATCAGAAATTTTTGATACCTACGAAGAAGAAATGGTAGCTGGAATGTTTAACGTTCCTCGAATTATTGCAGATGGGTATGTTTTACCTAAAGAAGGAATGGAGTTTAAAAAAGGTAAGTTTAATAAAGTTCCAACAATGTTAGGAACTAATAGAGATGAGATGAAACTATTTTATGCTTTAGACGAAGAATATGTAATAAGTTTTAGTACTTTCCTTATTTATATAAGAGATGAAGAAAAATATGAAATTGAGAATGAATATGCTTCAAATAATTGGAAAATAAATGGCGTAGATCAGCCTGCTAGAAAATTAATAAAATCTGGTAATTCTGAAGTTTATGCATATAGATTTGATTGGGATGAAGAGCCTAAATACTTATGGATGGACTTCTGTAAAATCTTTGGAGCAGCGCATGGCTTTGAAATTCCGTTTGTTACTGGAAATTTTGACTACTTTGGATTTGAAAAATATATTATGAATGATAAGAATAAGCCAGCAGCTATCGAACTTTCTGATTCTATGATGTCTTACTGGGCTGAATTTGCTTACAAAGGTAATCCAGGAAAGGGAAGACAAAAAAATCTTATTAGTTGGTTGCCATGGCAAAACGGTCCAGAAAAAGCTAAATTTATTGTCTTAGACTCTTCTAACGATAAAGGTATATTTATGTCAAAATCAGAGTTATTTTATAATGACGAACTGCAAAGACTTGCAGAGGATAATAGAATAAAAGATCTAAAAACAAGATGTGAATATATAGAAAATTTGAAAGAATCAGGAAATCAGTCAAACTTTTTTTTAAAGGAGTGTAAAAAATTATGAAAAAAATAGATTTCTACTTTGACTTCGCAAGCCCAAATGCTTACTTGAGTCATAAAGTTATGCAAGCAATTAAAGAAAAATATGAAGTAGAATTAAATTATATTCCTGTTTTGTTAGGAGGAATTTTTAAAGCTACCAATAATAAACCTCCCATGGAGCAATTCTTTGGTGTCATGAACAAA
>CABYXE010000019.1 GCA_902522825.1 uncultured SAR86 cluster bacterium | reverse complement strand
TGTTGATTTAGGAGCGCTTATTGAAGATTGAATTAATTTTTTTTGACCGCCCACTACTATATGAAGTTTAACTTTTTCAAGCTTTGAGCAAGTATCAATAACATGTTGCAAAAGCGGTTTTCCGCCAAGCGGTTGAAGAACTTTTGGCAAAGACGATTGCATCCTCTTGCCTTGTCCAGCAGCTAAAATAATTATGTCGACGTTCATTTATCTTTAGCCAATTAAATTGGCTGATGGGGTATTAAACTACTTCTTACGTAATTTACGCAAGGTTTGTAATCTTGCAGCAGCTTCAGCTAACTCTGCTCTTGCTCTAGAAAAATCAAGATCCGAATCTGCGTTGTCTCTTATTTTTTCTGCTTGCTCCCTAGCTTTCTCTGCCTGCTCTTCATCTATGTCTTCTGCTCTAATAGCGACATCGGATAACAAAGTGACTACATCTGGTTGAACTTCAATAAAACCTCCAGAAAGAAAGAACACCTCTTCCTCTCCGCCTTCTTTGACAATTTTAACAGGGCCGGGTTTGATGCCTGTTAAAAGTTGAGAGTGTCCCGGGGTTATACCGAGTTCACCCATGGAGCCAGTGGCAACAACCATAGTAACGTTTTCCGAAAAAATTTCTTTTTCGGCGCTAACTATATTGCATTGAATGGTGGACATAATTTAAAGGGTCTTAGCTTTCTCTACCACTTCTTCAATTTTGCCAACCATTAAAAACGCTTGCTCTGGAAGTTCATCATATTCTCCGTCTAATATTCCCTTGAACCCTCTGACGGTATCTTTAATAGAGACAAATTTTCCAGGTGAATTAGTAAAAATTTCCGCAACAAAGAAAGGTTGAGATAAATATTTCTCAATTCTTCGAGCTCTATTAACTGTTTGCTTGTCTTCATCTGAAAGCTCATCCATTCCTAAAATAGCGATAATATCTTTGAGTTCTAGATATCTTTGCAGAACTTGTTGAACACCTTTGGCAACATCGTAGTGTTCTTGGCCAACAATATTAGGGTCTAATTGTCTGCTGGTAGAATCTAAAGGATCTACTGCAGGATATATACCCAGCGAAGCAATTTGTCTTGAAAGGACAATAGTTGCATCTAAATGAGCGAAAGTAGTCGCTGGTGATGGATCCGTTAAATCGTCTGCAGGAACATAAATCGCCTGAACTGATGTAATAGATCCTGTCTTAGTAGACGTGATTCTTTCTTGCAGCACTCCCATTTCTTCGGCTAGTGTCGGCTGATATCCTACCGCTGAAGGCATTCTTCCCAATAATGAGGAACATTCCACTCCAGCTAGGGTATAACGGTAAATATTATCTACGAATAAAAGCACATCCTTACCCTCGTCTCTGAATTTTTCCGCAATGGTAAGTCCGGATAAAGCCACTCTCATTCTGCATCCAGGAGGCTCGTTCATCTGACCATAAACCAGCGCTACTTTATCTAGTACTTGAGATTCCGTCATTTCAAGATAAAAGTCGTTACCCTCTCTAGTCCTTTCTCCAACTCCAGCAAAAACAGAATATCCGCTGGTTTCATAAGCGATATTTCTTATAAGCTCCATCATATTTACTGTTTTTCCTACTCCAGCTCCTCCAAATAAACCTACTTTCCCGCCTTTCGCAAATGGACACATCAGATCAATAACTTTGATTCCCGTCTCAAGGATTTCAGAAGATTCGGCTTGTTCCTCATAACTGGGTGGGGCTCTGTGGATTGGCATTTTTTCATCTTCGCCTACTGCTCCTTTACCATCTATAGGGTCGCCAAGAACATTTAATATTCTTCCTAAGGTTTTTTCACCCACAGGAACTTTAACTGCATCTCCTGTATTGGTTGCTTTAGCGCCTCTTTTGAGGCCCTCTGTTTGACCCATAGCAATGGTTCTTACGATACCGTCACCCAGTTGTTGTTGAACTTCAAGGACTAAAGTTTCTGCTTCTCCTTCTGCTTCAACGACTAAGGCATCGTAAATTTTTGGCAAGCTTTCTCTAGAAAACTCAACGTCAATTACTGCTCCAATTACCTGTACTACTATTCCTTCGCTCATTATTTATACCTCTAAAAATCTATATTGCTTCAGCCCCAGCAACAATTTCGGATAATTCCTGTGTAATTGCAGCCTGTCTGGCATTGTTGTAAATAAGTTGTAACTCTTCGATTATGGTTCCCGCATTTTCTGTTGCATTTTTCATAGCAACCATTTTTGCAGCCTGTTCACAGGCAATATTTTCTATGACTGCTTGATAAACTAATGACTCTATATATCTTTGCATTAAACCATCTAATAATTCTTTAGCATCGGGTTCATATATATAGTCCCATCTATGCTTAAGCTCAGGAGTGTCTTCGGGCAGTAGAGGCAAAAGCTGTTTAATTTCTGGCTGTTGCGTCATGGTATTTTCAAACCTGTTGCTCGCTAAATACACTTTATCAATTTCACCTTGCTCAAATTTGTCTAGAAGAACTTTTATTGAGCCAATTAAATCTTCCAAAGCTGGAATATCTCCAAGCTTTTCTGAAGCGGCAACCACATCTCCGCCAAAAGAATTAAAGAAAACTTTTGCTTTGGTGCCAACCGGACAAAACATTTGTTTTATACCAGCATCAGTCTGTTCTTTTAAAAAAGGCAGCAAAGTTCTAAAGAGGTTGATATTTAAACCTCCGCATAAACCTTTATCGGATCCTACAACTATTACTCCGACGCCCTTAACTTCTCTTTCAGACATGTACAAAGGTTTGTATTCAGGATTAGAGTTGGCTAGATGACCAATCACTGAAAGCATTCTGTCGGCATATGGTCTGCCCATTTCCATGCGGTCTTGAGTTTTTCGCATTTTACTTGAAGCAACCATTTCCATAGCGCTAGTGATTTTCTGAGTATTGGAAATACTCGAAATCTGCTTTCTTATTTCTTTGGTATTAGCCATTTATAGTTACCAAGTCTGCGTAGATTTAAATTTGTCCAATGCCTCTGTGAAGGTATTAATTACTTCATCAGAATATTCACCACTTTCGGCTAAAGCATCCATAAAATCTTTATGCTCAGTTGCCATATATGAAAGTAAAGACGTTTCAAAGTCTGCTATTTTGTTTATCTCAACGTCTTTTAGATATCCTTTGTCTACTGCAAATAAGACAAGTCCCATTTGAGACACTGACATTGGAGAATATTGTTTTTGCTTCATTAACTCAGTAACTTTTTGACCTAACTCCAATTGCTCTCTTGAGGCGTCATCTAAATCAGATGCAAATTGTGCAAAGGCCTCAAGCTCTCTAAATTGGGCCAATGCAATTCTTACTCCTCCACCTAATTTTTTAATAAGAGGAGTCTGAGCTGCACCCCCAACCCTAGATACGGATATACCTGGGTTCATGGCAGGCAGAAGGCCTTTATTAAAATATGATGTTTCTAAAAATATTTGTCCGTCTGTAATTGAGATTACATTCGTAGGAACAAAAGCCGATACGTCGCCAGCCTGAGTTTCAATAATTGGCAAGGCTGTTAAAGAACCCGTTTGCTCTTTAACTTTTCCATTCGTCTCCTCAGAAACATGGTCTTCGTTTACTCGACAGGCTCTTTCAAGGAGTCTGGAGTGAAGATAAAAAATATCTCCTGGATAAGCTTCACGCCCTGGAGGTCTTCTTAATAAAAGAGAAATTTGTCTATAAGCAACAGCTTGTTTGGAAAGGTCATCGTAAATGATTAAAGCATCTTCTCCTTTATCTCTAAAGTATTCTCCCATTGAGCATCCAGCGTAAGGTGCTAGAAATTGCATTGGCGCTGGATCTGCTGCCGCTGCCGCAACAATAATTGTGTGTTCCATTGCTCCATATTCTTCTAGCTTTCTTACAACAGCTGCAATTGAAGATTGTTTTTGCCCTACTGCAACATAAACGCAAGTCACGCCGGTACCTTTTTGATTAATAATTGCGTCTAAAGCGATTGCTGTTTTTCCGGTTTGTCTGTCTCCAATAATCAACTCTCTTTGTCCTCTTCCAATTGGAACCATACTATCTACAGCCTTTAACCCAATTTGAACTGGCTCGTCTACTGGCTTTCTAGTCATTACGCCTGGAGCTACCTTTTCTACAGGTGAAGTTAATTTACTATCTATGGGGCCTTTTCCATCAATAGGGTTTCCCAATGCATCTACTACTCTTCCTACTAACTCAGGTCCAACAGGAACTTCCAGAATTTTTCCAGTACATTTTGCCGTATCGCCTTCAGCTAGTTTTTTATAATCGCCGAAAATTACTACTCCTACTGAATCTCTTTCTAAGTTCAATGCCATTCCAAAAACACCGCCTTCAAATTCTATTAACTCTCCATACATTGCTTCGCTGAGCCCATGCACTCGGGCAATACCATCTGATAAAAAAACGATAGTTCCTTCATTTGATTCATCTGAAGAAATTTCTAAATTATTAATTCTGTCTTTAATAATTTTACTTATTTCCGAGGGATTTAAATTATCCATATCTCACCTATTAGTTTCTTAGTTGGGCTTTTAAAGCCTCTAGTTTATTTTTTAAAGACAGGTCGATTACCTGATCTTCATATGAAATTTTTATTCCACCTATCAAAGATTTATCTAAGTGAGTGGAAATATTTATCTCTGAACCTGTTCTTTTTTGAAGAGCTGTTTGTATTTTATCTAGTTGATCTTGCTCAAGTGAATATGAAGATGCGACCATGACATTTTTTTGATTTTTCTCTAAAGCCACTAATCTTTTAAAACTTTCTAAAACGCTTTCTAAAAGATTTATTCTATTAGCCTGTCCTATCACCAAGATAAAATTGGATACCTTTTTAGATATTTCGTCTTCAAATAAAGATGTAAAAATTTCAGCTTTATTTCGTTGTGAAAGGTCCGGTGTGTTTATTAAGATTTTAACCGCTTCTTCTTGCATGGCGGAAACAACAATTGATAAGTCGCTTACCCAAGCATCTAAAGTTTGTTCCTCTTTAGCTATGTCAAAAATTGCTTCAGCGTAGGGTCGAGATTGAGTTAAAAGTTCTGACATTTAAAGCTCTTTAATCAAAGCATCGACTATTTCTTTGTTAGATTGTTCGTCTACTTCTTTATTTAATATTTTTTCCGCGCCTGAAATTACTAAGGCTGCAACTTCTTGCTTCAAGCCTTCTTTTGCTTTGGTTATATTTTGTTCTATGTCAGCCTCGGCGCTGGCCTTGATTTTCTTTTGCTCCTCAACGGCTTGATTTTTTGCTTCATCTACAATTTGGTCGCCCCTAGTGCCTGCTAGATTGATTAAATTTGAAGCTTCGGCTTTAGCATCTTCGACTAGCTTTTTAGATTCTTCGTTGGCTTCTTCTAATTTTCTTTGAGATTGGCTAGCAGCTTCTAGGCCTCCCGCTATTTCTTCTTGCCTAGCATCCAATAAAGATGAAAAACTAGGCCACAAGTATCTATAGGTTATAAATATAAAAATGCAAAAAGCTATTAGCTCTGCAAAAAAGGTGGCATTTACGTTCATTTACTTATTAAGTTTTATGTAAATAAGAAAAGTAATCCAACAGCAAGCGAAATAACTGGCAATGCATCAATAAGACCCATAGCAATAAGTAGCTGACCAAATAATAGGCCTTGAAGTTCTGGCTGCCTAGCTAGGGCTTCAATATATTTTGAAGTTAAAGTACCAATCCCGATTCCGGCTCCAAGCGCACCGAATCCGGTGAGCAAAGCTCCTGCGATCAATCTTAATTCTTCCATTTTTTTCTCCTTCTAGTTTGGGCTAGTGTTTTGCACAAGCCAAGTTAATATAAGCAATGGTCAGCATCATAAAGATATATGCTTGCAAAGCAATTATAAGTATGTGGAACAGAGCCCACACCAAATTCATCATAAGCCCTGGAAAAAACCAAAGCGTTTGTCCAAAAGACATTAGGAACTGCCCGAACATAATTCCTATTAGTATAAAAATCATTTCTCCAGCAAAAAGATTTCCATACAACCTCAAAGCTAGTGCAACATGCTTTGAAAAATACCCAACTAATTCTATAGGGTTAATAAATTCTTTTAAGAAGCCGCCCAATCCGTGATTGGCAATTGTGTAATAAGTTACAAAAAACATTACAACTAAAGCTAAAGCCAATGGGGCATTTACATCTGCCGTGGGGAGCAATTTAAAGTAA
>CABYXE010000018.1 GCA_902522825.1 uncultured SAR86 cluster bacterium | reverse complement strand
TAGAAATAAAATTTGAAAAAAGTATATTCTTTACAGAATTAATTTAAACTAATTGTTTATAATTATGAAAAATACCTTACACCCCTTAGATACTCTTTCTGCTAAAGAAATAGAAAAATCCATCTCGTTCTTAAAATCAGATAAAAACTTCGATGAAAATTCGGTTTTTAGTTATATCACCTTGGATGAACCTAAAAAAGAGTTTGTAAAAAACTTTCAGCCTGGAGATACCTTTTCTAGAAAATCTAAAATAGTGGGTGTTGATTCTAATTCTAAAGGATTTGAAGCATCTATTGATTTAACTGGTGAAGAAGTTTCCTCTTTTATTTCTCTTCCTGAAGAAGCCGGTCCTACTTACACATTGGTAGAAATTATGACGGCTATTCAATTAACCTTAGAAAATAAAGATTATCAAGAAGCTCTTAAGAAAAGAGGTATTACTGATTTAAGTCTAATTCAAATAGATCCCTGGCCTGGTGGCGGCATTGTAAATAAAAATATCAAAAAGGGTCATCGAGCACTAAAAACCATATCTTTTTTAAAAGAAACTCCAAGCGATAATGCTTACGCTAGACCAATTCAAGGGCTTATTTCTCATGTTGATCTAACAGACAACAGTGTAGTAGAAATAGAAGATCATGGTGTTATTAAAATGGCAGAGGCATCTGCAAGGTATGATTCAGATTCACAAGAAGTCTTAAGATCTCAACCAAAAGAGATTTCTATAACCCAGCCAAAAGGTGTTGGGTTCCAGGTATCGAACAACGAAATCTCTTGGGAAGATTGGAATCTGAGGGTGTCTTTAGATCCTATAGAAGGCTTGGTAATTCACAATCTAAAATTAGAGGAAAGACCTATTTTATATAGAGCAAGCATGTCGGATATGGTCGTCCCTTATGGATCTTCAGACCCAATGCATTCTTGGAAAGCGGTTCATGATGGAACAGAGTATGGGTTTGGTGCTTTGGCAAATTCTTTGTCTTTGGGATGCGATTGTTTAGGAGAGATTCATTATTTTGATAGTCATAAATTGTCTTTTGATGGGTCTGTAGAAACAATCAAAAATGCTATTTGCTTGCATGAAGAAGATTATGGAATTCAGTGGAAACACTCTCATACAATTGGAGAAGGTTTCAGTGAAGTCAGAAGATCTAGAAGATTGGTTATTAGCTCATTTTCTACGGTTGGTAATTATGACTATGGTATTTTTTGGTATTTATATTTAGATGGAACTATTGAGCTGGAAATGAAGTTAACCGGCATTGTTGGGGTAAGTACTTATAACGAAAATATTCACAATCCTGCACAAGATATGAAAATTACGAATGAACTAGTTTCGCCAATTCATCAACATTTATTCAACGTGAGGATAGATTGGCATCTAGATGGTGGAGAAAATAATTTAATTGAAACTAATGTTGAGAGAATTCCTGTGGGAGAAAACAATCCTCACGGGACTCAATTTCAAGCGGTTTCTACTCACTTGAAAAAAGAATCTGACGCGAAAAGAAATATCTCTCCCGAACAAAGTCGAGTATGGAAAATAACTAACCCAACTAAAAAGAATTCCGTAGGTGGTGATTCTGCGTATAAGTTCTTGCCGGGCAATACTCCTGTATTGCTTTCAGATCCTGAGTCTCCATCCGGAAAAAGAGCCTGTTTTGCTAAGCATAATCTTTGGGCTACACCTTTTGAAAAAGAAGAAATTTCTGGTGGTGGAAGGCATACGGTGATGCATGATGGACAAGGTGGATTAGATGAAATGACATCCGAAAATAGAGATATTAGTAATTGTGATCTTGTTACTTGGCATACATTTGGAGTTACTCATATACCAAGACCAGAAGATTGGCCTGTTATGCCTGTAGAGTATTGTGGTTTTCATTTAATACCGTCAGGATTTTTTGATAAAAATCCAACAATTAATCTTCCTCCATCCTGCAAAGAAGAATCAGATTAAAGATCAAAGTTTAGATAATGACAAAAATAGATGACTTCGCAATAAATATTTCAGAAGTGAAGCTGAAAGATCTAAAAAAAAGACTAGAACTTACTAGATGGCCAGACAAAGAAACTCCGAAGGATTGGACTCAAGGTATTCCTTTGTCTTATATGAAAGATATTCATTCTTATTGGCTCAATGAATATGATTGGAGGAAACAAGAAGAAAAGCTGAATGAGTTTCCTCATTTTATGACTAAGATTAATGATTTAGATATTCATTTCATACATTTAAAATCTCCTCATCCAGAAGCTAAGCCTTTAATTATTACTCACGGCTGGCCCGGATCAATTGTAGAGTTTTTGCAAGTTATAAAGCCTTTGACTGATCCAACTCTTAATGGTGGCAACCCAAAAGATGCTTTTCATATTGTAACTCCATCGCTTCCAGGTTTTGGATTTTCAGGCAAACCGACAATGCCAGGTTTTGGTGTTGAAAAAATAGCTAATACATTTGCTGAACTTATGAAAAGTTTAGATTACACAAAGTATTTTGCTCAAGGCGGAGATTGGGGTTCTGCCGTAACAACTGCGCTGGGAATGCTCGATAAAAATTGTGAAGCTATTCATTTGAATATGGCAGTAGTAGCTCCAGATATGGAAACCATGAATGATTTAACCGAACTTGAACAATCGGCTCTAGCAAGCTTTCAATTTTATCAGGACTGGGATTCAGGTTATTCAAAACAACAATCAACTCGCCCTCAAACTATTGGCTACGGATTAACCGATTCTCCAATTGGTCAAGCAGCTTGGATATTAGAGAAATTCTATCAATGGACAGATTGTAATGGCAATCCTGAAAATGCTATTTCAAAAGAAGATCTTCTAACTAACGTAATGCTTTACTGGTTAACCGAAAGTGCTACCTCTTCAGCTAGGCTTTATTGGGAAAGTTTCGGAGATTTTTCCGGAGAAGAAGTAGCAACTCCTACCGGTGTGAGTGTGTACCCAAAAGAAATTTTTCGCGCCTCTGAGCGTTGGCTCAAAAAAAGGTATAAAAATCTTGCTTACTACAACGTTCTGGATGCTGGCGGACATTTTGCTTCTTTTGAAAAACCAGAGATTTTTATTAACGAAATAAGAAAATATTTCTCTTTGTTTAGATAGAAAAATATTCAACTTTTAAAAAGTAAATAAAATGATTTTTGAAGATGCTTCTGAACTGGTTAAAAAATTAAAAGAAAAAGAAATTTCTTCAGTGGAGTTATTGGAAGCTCAACTAAAACAAGTCGAAAAAATAAACCCAAAAATAAATGCGGTTGTAACTCTTGATTCTGACCGAGCTATGGAGAGGGCAAAAAAAGCCGACAACGATAAAACCAAAAAAGGTGCTTTGCATGGACTTCCGATAACAATCAAAGATGCTTTTGAAGTTGAGGGAATAAGATCAACAGGAGGAAATCCAGATTGGAAGGAAAATATTCCAAAAAAAAATGCTGAAGCAGTTGAAAACTTAGTTAATCAGGGTGCCATAATTTTTGGTAAAACTAATCTTCCTTTCCTTTCGGCTGACACACAAAGCTTTAATGATATTTTTGGAACTTCAAATAATCCTTGGAATCTTGAAAGAACTCCTGGTGGTTCTTCTGGAGGATCCGCAGCTGCATTAGCCTCTGGTATGACGTCTTTAGAACTTGGTTCAGATATTGGAGGATCTATAAGAATTCCAGCCCATTTTTGTGGCTTGTTTGGACATAAGCCAAGTTACAATATCATTTCAGAGGTTGGTCATATGCCTCCAGGTCCTGGTTTAATATTGACTGGTAATGGATTATCGGTTGCTGGACCATTAGCCAGATCTCCGGAAGATTTAGAATTAGCATTAAATGTTTTAACTTCTCCTCAAGAACAAGATGCTTTAGCTTGGAAAATAAATCTCCCAAAACCAAGATTTGATAGCATCAAAAATCTAAGGATTGCCATTTGGCCAAATGAGCCTTATGCCGAAGTAGATGAAGAAATTTCTTCTTTGATTAGAGATACTGCGGATGATTTAAAGCATCATGGGGCTAGAGTAGATGAAGTTAAGCTTCCTTTTAGTTTCAAAGAAATAGACAATATATATTCTCTTTTACTAAATCCATTAATGTTGGCAACTGCTCCAAAAGAGACTATGGATTTACTCGCAAAAATTAATGATTCGACAGAAAAAGATGATGTGTCTGAGCTTGCAAAAGTAGCGAGGGGATCAGTTTTAAAATATACCGACTGGGTGGTTGTAAATGCATTAAGGCAAAGAATTCGTCAACAATGGCGCGTCTTCTTTAATGACTACGATGCAATTTTATGTCCAACTACTAATGTTACTGCTTTTAAACATAATCATGCGAATCTTCATGAAAGAACATTAAATGTGAATGGAAAAGAAAAAGAATATCTTTCTATTAACCTTTGGGCTGGACCAGCAGTTTCAGCTGGACTTCCCAGCACAAATGTTCCTATAGGCTTTTCAAAAGAAAACTTGCCAATTGGAATGCAAATTACTGGACCTTATCTCGAAGATAATACTTGCATAGAGATCGCCAAAATTATTAGAGATTTAAGAGGTGGATTTTCTATTCCGTCAGGAATCTAATTTTTGGTGGGTCTGGCAGAACTCGAATCTGCGACCTCACCCTTATCAGGGGTGCGCTCTAACCAGCTGAGCTACAGACCCATTACAAATGGGAAGCTCATAGTACAAGAAATAGATTTAGATAGTAAGTGTAAATTTTATTTTCACTGCTTCAACGAAGAAATCATTTCGGCCATAAGCTCCGGGCCAATGCCGCAACAGCCGCCAAAAATAGATGCGCCCTTTTCTTTCCAAGTCTGACAAAAACTTGAGAAACTTTCTTTGGTCAAATCATTTTTTAATGTGACCACATCATTATCCAAAGTCCAGCCATCGGGTACAGAAAAAACATTGGGATAACCGCCTATAGGTTTGTCTGTAAGTCGCTGTAAAACTTCTAAACCAGATGTAATAGCATTTGGATCTGTGCAATTAAATAAGTAGGCCTCAGGATTGTACTTCTCGGCAAACTTAAAAGCCTCTTCAATTGATTCCCCACTTCTTAATAAATCTTTTTTATCTTCTTTTAAAGTCCAAGAAAGCCAAATAGGAATTTCTTTGTTATATAGATCTAAAGCTTTTAAAACGTTTTGCGTTTCTTGAATTGAAGAAATGGTTTCGCATAAAAAAATATCTACATAGGGCAAAAGTCCCTCTATTAAAGTTTTATAAATGGGTAATGCCTCGCCTTCAGTCAAAACCAAATCCGGTCTATAACTTTCTTCCAAAGGCGGTAATGAACCAGCTACTCTTACTTGGTCATGTTGATTGGCAACTTCTTTTGCAAGTTTTCCAGCTATAGCAACTAATTCTGGCATTTTCGCAGATATCTTTTCTTTATTTAGATAACTAGGAATGGTTGAGTAAGTATTTGTTGTAATTAAATCAGAACCAATGCCAATGTACTCTTCATAAAGTGATTTTATAGCTTCTGGGTCTTCGAGTAAGAACTGTGCCGACCATAAACCTGAGGATGATTTATTAGCGCGATCAAGAAGAATGCTTCCTAATGCTCCATCTAAGAAAATCATGCCTTTAAATTGAGCTAATTAATTTTTTGATTTATCAACTAACTTATTTGCTTCTATCCATGGCATCATGCCTCTAAGTTCGGCCCCGACTTTTTCTATCGGATGCTCTCTTGATTCTTTTCGATGTGACTCCATTACTGGTCCACCTGCCCCACTATTGCTTTGTCTTGCATCAGCAACAAATTCGTCTGCAAATTCGCCTGATTGAATTCTGTCTAAAACTACTTTCATGGCTTTTTTTGCGTCTTCAGTTACAACTTTGGGTCCAGAAGTATAATCTCCATACTCAGCAGTATTAGATATGCTGTACCTCATATTTGCCAATCCGCCCTCATAGATTAAATCCACAATTAATTTAACTTCATGCACACATTCAAAGTAAGCCATCTCAGGAGGATATCCAGCTTCAGTTAAAGTTTCATAACCCGCTCTTATTAAAGAAGTTAGCCCACCACAAAGAACTGCTTGTTCTCCAAATAAATCGGTTTCTGTCTCATCTTTAAAAGTAGTTTTTATTATCCCCGCTCGACCCCCACCAATTGCGCTTGCATACGCAATTGAATTCTCTAAGGCATTGCCAGAGGCATCTTGTTGAATGGCAACTAAACAAGGAACTCCAGCTCCAATATTATATTGCCCTCTTACGGTGTGACCCGGCCCTTTTGGAGCAATCATTACAACGTCAAGGTCAGATCTAGGCTTTATTTGTCCATAGTGAATGTTAAACCCGTGCGCAAAAGCTATCGTAGCTCCTTCTTTTAAATTTGGTTCAATATCTTCGGCATAGGTTTTGCCTTGAAACTCATCCGGAATTAAAAACATTACTAAATCTGCTTTAGCCGCTGCTTCTGAATTACTTAATACTTCAAATCCTGCCTCAACTGCTTTTTCTGCAGAACCAGAACCTTCTCTTAATCCAAGAATTACATTTAAACCAGAATCTTTTAAATTATTGGCATGCGCATGACCTTGCGAACCATAGCCAATAACAGCAATTGTTTTTTCCTTTAGCAAATCTAAATTTGCATCTTTGTCATAATATACTTCCATCATATCTCCTTATTAATACGATATTTTTGTTTGATCATTAGTATTTAAAGCAATACTGCCCTTTGTCATTCCAAGCAACCCAGACCTTGTTACTTCTAAGAATTCTTCATCTTTCATTGATGCCAATAAATTATCTATATCCAATGAATCACCCCAAATTTGAAACATGATGTGGCCGTCTTTTTCATTAAGAATTCTACCTTCTAAGTTTTTAGCTTTGGATATAGTATCTTCAACTTTTTTTTCTGAGGCTATTATTTTGATAATAGCTAATTCAATTGCATAGGATTCTGCTTCAGTTAAATTTTGTACCATTACAACATCTACCAATTTATATAATTGTCGTAAAATTTGATTAATAATTTCTGGGTTTTCAGAAGTAGTCATAGTTAATCTAGACAAAGTAGGATCTTGTGTTGGAGCAACAGACAAAGAATCAATATTGTATCCACGTTGAGAAAACAGTCCTACAACTCTAGAAAGAGCTCCGGGTTGATTTTCCATTAAAATTGCGATGTGACTTGGCATTAGAAAGTTTTATCTTTTTTACTGATTCTCATTTCCGACATTGAGCCTCCAGCTTCTAACATAGGGTAGACGTGTTCGTCTGGATCAATTAAGACGTCTAAGAAAACTAATTTATCTTTAAGAGAAAATGCTTCTTCCATAGCATCATTTAATTCTGAAAACTTTTCTACTTTTAAACCCACATGACCAAATGATTCTGCTAATTTGACAAAATCAGGAAGGGAATCTTCATAAGAGATGCTTGAATATCTTCCTCCATACTGCATATCTTGCCACTGCTTTACCATTCCTAACGCCC
>CABYXE010000017.1 GCA_902522825.1 uncultured SAR86 cluster bacterium | reverse complement strand
GGTCGTAAAGATTTAATAAGCCATGATTGTTCAAGAAACTATTCATTGATTCAGCAGGGTAGTTTTTTATTTCTTTAGAAGTGGAAGACCAAATTGCTGAAGTCATGGGAAGCAAATAACTTTCAACAAAAAGATTAGAGAATCTAGAGGCTTTTAGCCACTTACCAATACTTTCTTTGTTTTTGAGGCTTTTAGCCAAATAATTAAACCTCACAATATCAATCAGTAGTTTTATCTTTTTTAAACTTGTTAGAAAAGAAAAATTAAAAAACTCTTTAGAATTCCAAATTAGGGATTTTGAATTAACTGAAAAAGACATTTCTGCCTTAAACAAATCAATATTAATTTCATTAAAAAATTCCATTAAATTTTTATAATTTTTATCGTTAAGCACAATAAATCCTGAATCAACCTTTACTAAGTTTTCAAGTTCTAACTGATGAGTGTGCGTATGACCACCTAATCTGCCTGATTTTTCGAAAATAGTTACTTCATGATTTTTGCCTAAAAAATAAGCAGCAGATAATCCACTAATCCCCGAGCCAACAATTGCAATTCGCATAAATCATATTTTAGGTTATTTATCTGTTTGTATAAGGAATAAAAATAGAAGAGATTTATGTTTTTAAGATATAATTCTTCGCCTTGGGGCTATAGCTCAGCTGGGAGAGCGCCTGATTTGCATTCAGGAGGTCCGCGGTTCGATCCCGCGTAGCTCCACCACTTTTTCTCACAAAAAAATAAACTTAGAAATAAAAACTAATGTTAAGAACCAAGCTCCCGATGAAATTTTATTTATTTCTCCTTGGCCAATCTTTAAAACTACGTAAGCAAGAAAACCTAATGCAATTCCGTCCGCAATAGAGAAAGTCAAAGGAATCATTACTATTATTATTAATGCTGGTAATAAATCTACCGTATTGGACCAGTTAAGTTTTTCCATTCCACTTAACATAAGAATGGATACGTATATTAAGGCACCTGCGGTTGCACATGCTGGAACAATTAACGCTAATGGAGAGAAAAATACTGCTAACAAAAAAAATAACCCAATGAATACAGCAGTTAATCCAGTTCTTCCTCCCGCTTCAACGCCAGCAGAACTTTCTACGTAACTTGTGACAGGAGAGCAACCTAAGAAAGCACCTAAAAAGCTAACACTGCTATCAGCTTTTAAGGCTTTATCTAAGTTATTTGCATCTCCAGATTCATTAATAAGATTTGCTCTATCAGCAACACCGAGGAGGGTGCCTGTAGTATCAAAAAGATTAACGAATAAAAAAGACATAATGATGGTAGTCATTGATAGGTTAAGCGCGCCTAAAATATCTAGTTTCAAAAATACCGGATCAATTGAGGGGGGCATTGAGACCAAACCATTAAACTGAACTACGTTAAATAAAAGAGCAGAGACTGTTACTGTAAGAACGCCTATTAAGATTGCGCCAGGGACCTTTCTAACTGCTAAAACAGAAATCAAAAGAAATCCTAAAGCGGCTAAAAGTGTTTCAATGTTTGAAAAATCTCCCAACTTTAAAAAAGTCACATCATTGCTGATTATGATTCCGCCATTTTTAAGACCAATAAATCCGATAAATAACCCAACACCAGAACCCATTGCAATTCTTAAGTTCAAGGGAATACTTTCAATCATCCAGCTTCTTAGTCTTGTAATGCTCATTAAAAAAAACAAAATCCCAGCGAGGAAAACTGCTCCAAGAGCTATTTCCCATGGGTAGCCCATTTCTCCAACGACAGTGAAAGTAAAAAAAGCATTAAGCCCCATTCCAGGCGCCAAACCCACTGGCCAATTAGCAAAGAGCCCCATAAGAAAGCATGCCAATGCGGCAGCAAGGCAAGTTCCAACAAAAACGGCACCTTGATCCATGCCTGTTGAAGACATAATTTGAGGATTGACAAAAATTATGTATGCCATCGTTATGAAAGAGGTAAACCCTCCTAAAAATTCACTTTTTAGATTAGTTTTGTTTTCTTCCAGCTTAAAAAATCGCTCTACAAGAGTATTCATTTCTATTTAAGTATACCTTTGTAAATATTTATTCTTCATTTTATTTATAAAAACTTAATTCAAATATTTCTGCACTTCTATCAACCATTAAAATCATAGTTTTGTTTAAAAATGGTGCATTTTTAATAAAAATTGTAAAAATTTATATTAATTTTGGAGAAAAAATTATGACATAATTATTAATGGAGAATCCTTTCAAAAACACAAAATAATTATGAAAATTTTAAAACAAAATTTGGCCTTAGTCGCTATTTTAACAATATTCAATCCTTTAACTTATGCACAAAGCGATGGATTTTTTGAAGATGTAATTGTTACCGCTGAGAAAAGAAACGAAAGCCTGCAAGACGTTTCTCAAGCTATCACAGCTCTTACTTCTTCCGAAATAGAAGCAAAAGGAATTGATTCTATCGTCGATTTAACTTCAATTGTTCCTGGTGTTACTGTGGCAAAAAATGAAGGTTATAAAACTGTAATCTCTGTAAGAGGAGTAGGAAACGAAACAAATCAAAATGCTATTGCGGCACCTTCTGTTGCGTATCATATCGATGGAATATTTATTGCATCACCTTTTTCTCTTCAAACAGATTTCATAGGGGTAGATCGAATTGAAGTATTGAGAGGTCCTCAAGGAACTTTATTTGGACAAAATTCTACGGGTGGTGCAATCAATGTGGTTACTAAAGCTCCTTCCTTAAATGAATCATACTCTTCAGGTTCTTTAACACTTGGGGAATATAACATGACAAAATTAAGTGGATCTGCAAGCGGACCTATTTTTGAAAATGTTGCTGCGACTTTTTCTTTTACTAAAACAAAAAGAGATGGTTTTTCTACCAACATTTTTAATGGTCAAGATTTAGATGATGATGACAGTTACAGCTTAAGAAACGATTACTTCATAGATCTCGATGATAGCTCTTCATTAAGAATTTTTGGACAGTATGCCAATATAGATAGCAATGGATCTGCTATGAAAGGGCTTGACGATACTACTGTCGGAGCTAGAAACTTAAAACAGGATTCTTTATCCGAACTGAAGCTTACCTCTTCAGTCTTAGCAGGAATTTATGAAAAAGATTTAGGATATGCAAACTTGAAAGTTCTGGCCAGCAGCCAAAGCGATTCTATTTCAGTCAGAAGAGATAATGATAGACATTTCTTTGAAGACTTAGCTACATCTTTGACTGGAGTTGATACCTATATGCGATCCGAATATAGATTTGAGACATCAGATGTTAAAACTAAAACTTTTGAAATTAATTTAATTTCAAACGAACCCTTAATAGATGGCAAGCTCGATTGGACTGTTGGAGCTTTTTATATGGATCAAGAGATTGAAAATCACATTAGAGAGTATTTAGACGAATATAACTCTACTACTAATGCAAATAATCTTAATACTCTTGCAGCTCCAGGAGATGGAGTATTTAAGTATGTTTGTGGTGAGCCCTTTGCAGATCCTAATTATTGTGTTTCTTTACCCACTGGATTTGGAGCAGGTAAAACTAATCCTTATGCGACTACCACTGAATTTGGATTCATTACTGATGCTTTCCCAGAAAGACGATCGCTCTCTATTTTTGGACAAACTACGTATAGTTTTGATGATGACCTGAGATTAATTTCTGGATTTAGATACACCAGAGATAACTTTTTGACAGACGTATCAAACTTTTTTGGAGTTGAACTTTATCAAGAAGATGATACCGATGAAGAGACTTCCGGAAGATTAACTTTAGAGTTTGATCTTGATGCAGATTCTATGCTTTACCTTTCTCAAACAAGAGGATTCAAACCTGGAGGGACAAACCTAACTTTTGGTGCTTCGGGTGATGGCACCCCAGCCATGGTCCTCCCTACTTTTAAATCTGAAACACTTGATTCAACCGAGTTAGGATTTAAGACAGAATTTTTTGATGGAAGGGCATTAGCTAATGTTGCAATCTTTGATTACACCTATAAAAATCTTCAAGTTCAAGGCACAGATCCTGATGTCTATAAGGGCGGTGTAGTAAATGTCCCCGAATCTGAAGTACAAGGTTTAGAACTTGAATTTACAGCTTCCCTTTCATATTCTTGGACGATAGATGTTAATTTTGCTTATCTAGATTCTGAAATTACATCTTCTTTTGAGTACTTAGACAATGCTAAATCTCAAAGGTATTCTTTTGGAAATGAATCAGACAGGTATGATTTAAGAGAGGACGTTAAAGGGAAAGAGCTTGCTAAAACTCCAGACATAACTGCTGACATCAGTTTAATCTACTCTACTCAGCTTGCTTCTGGTGATGTTTTGAATTCCTCACTTCAGTTTGTTAAAAGAGGCAAGTTTTTCCAAAGAATTGTTAATAATCCTGTTCAAGATCCAGTTGATGGCTATGAGATTATTAATTTTTCATCTGGAGTTGATTACGCTAGTGGTTGGGGATTTGACATTATGGTTACTAATGTCGGCGATGAAGACGGTATGAATTCAGCTATGACAGACGTTTTTGGTGTTGGTGCAACCGGTATCGAATACATACCACCAAGACAGGTAATGACTCGATTAAGTTACGATTTTTAATTAAAACTGAAATTTTAATTAGCCCTTTCGAATAGTTTTTTCATATAAGATAAATCGAAAATGGAAAAGCTATTCATAAAGGCAAACGAACTGTTAGAAGACTCTTTTAATCTTGCCTGGAAAATTTTTGAAAGTGGATACAAACCAAATTACATAATTGGAGTTTGGCGAGGAGGGGCACCAGTAGGGATCGCTGTGCAAGAATTTCTTAGTGTTTTAGGAATTAAATCTGACCACATTGCTATTAGAACTTCTTATTACTCTGGTATAAACGAACGAAATGAAACAGTTCAAGTGTACGGATTAAATTATGTTATAAAAAAACTTGAATCCGAAGATAGACTTCTCGTTGTTGATGATGTCCACGATACCGGTAATTCTATAAACCAAATAATTTCAGATCTAAGAAAAGCTTGTAAAAAAAATTCTCCAGAAATTAAGATAGCAACTCCTTATTTCAAACCTAATAAAAATGAAACCGAGACTAAACCAGATTTTTTTATTCATGAAACCGACAAATGGCTTGTTTTTCCTCATGAACTAGAAGGCTTGACTGTGGAAGAAATAAAAGAGAATAAGCCTGAATTAAGAAATCTTATTGAACAAATTAAATCCAAGATTTAATTTTTGAAGTGGCTTAAATAATTAGGCCGCTAACCTTGGTTGACTATTCCAACTATAAAGCAAAGCATAAAACCAGAAACCATTAATAATAGGTTCTACAATTGCATCTACAGCAGCCAGACTTAAATCTACTCCGATAATCATGAAGCTCCATGATGTAGCAATCAAAAAATGCCCTGTAGTGTAAATAACTGCAAGGTAAGCTGGTTTAAATCTATCGTGAGCATACTTATGAAGCAAGAAAAACCAGAAACCGTTAATTATAGGTTCTATGATCGCGTCTGCAGAAGCCAATAAAAAACTCGCCTGAAAAATAATAGTGGCACAAGCCCAAGCGATAACAATATGACCAACGGTATAAACAATTGATAGTCCAAAGCTGCTAAGTGAATGTATTAGAGTATTTACTTTACTTAGTTTAAAAACTAATTTTCTCATCTTTTGTTATTTAAACACTTTAAGAGAAAGATTCAAGATCAAAAAAGGTGCGAAAACAAAAATTATTTAATTATTTCTTTTAATTATTGAATTGAAGTTACGATTTTTTAAGTTCTGTTTTAAAAATTTCAATAAGCTCTCCGATACTTTTAAAGCCCGAATACTTAGGCCTTATTATTAATGCTAATTCTCTATGCGGCCCAGGTTCATCGAGTTCCGTTTCAACTAAATCAGGTATAGATTTTACTAATTGGTTTACCGCTAATTTAGGCAAAAGTGTTTTTCCCATTTTGCCCGCAACTAGTTGTATCAAAGTGCCGATTGAAGATGACTCCATAGAGAATTTTTTCTTCGCGGATATTTTACAGACAGAAATAATATGTTTTTTTAAACAATGCCCATCTTCAAGCACTAATAAATTAGAAGTATCAATATTTTTTGCTTTAATCTTATTTTCTTTATTGAGCATTTCTTCTTTATGAGAAATTAAGAAAAGGTTTTCCTTCCAAAATTTTAGAGCTAACAAACCTTTTATGTCGAAAGGTAAGGCTAAAATCGCCATATCTAGATCTCCATCTTTTACTTTAGTAACCAATTGCGAAGATTGACCTTCAATAATTTTTAAATTTAAATTAGGGAATTTTTCTTTCAATGCAGGCAAAATTAGGGGCAAGAAGTAAGGCCCTACCGTTGGAATGATTCCCATGGAAATTGAAGAATTGGCTACTGAATTATTATTTTCTCTGTATTTATATATATCTAGCATTTGAATTTTTATTTCTTTTGCTTTTTTTAAAATTTCTTCGCCTGATCTTGTTACTATTACCTTTTTATTATCTCTCTCGAAAATTTGAGTGCCAAGTTGAGCTTCCATTTCATGAATGGCATTGCTTAAAGTGGAAGGAGAAACGAAGCACTCATCTGCAGCTTTCTTGAAATGCAGATTTTTTTGAATACTCAAAGCATAATTAATTTGTTTAAAGGTTATCATTTTATGTTCATTATAATCGAATATAAAATTCATTTTAAGTATATTTATTAAATAATAAATTTGATGTTAAACTTAAAATTAATTACTTATTTGGAGATATAGATGGAAGATAAATCTGAGGGTAAATGCCCTGTTATGCACGGCGCTATGACAAGAAACAGCGCATCTGGTACGGCTAACCAAGACTGGTGGCCAGACCAACTTAATTTAAACATTCTTCACCAGCACGATAAAAAATCTAACCCTATGGGAGAAGATTTTGATTACAGAGCTGAGTTTGAAAAAATTGATTACGTTTCTTTGAAGAAAGATTTAAATGACTTGATGACTGATTCTCAAGATTGGTGGCCCGCAGATTACGGACATTATGGACCTTTCTTTATAAGACTTACTTGGCATGCAGCTGGAACATACAGAAGCACTGACGGCAGAGGCGGCGGTGGAACTGGGGCTCAAAGATTTGCTCCTCTAAATAGTTGGCCAGACAATGGAAATTTGGATAAAGCAAGAAGACTTCTTTGGCCAATAAAAGAAAAATATGGGAATAAAATAAGTTGGGCTGATCTATTAATATTAGCTGGGAACGTAGCAATTGAGTCAATGGGTGGAAAAACCTTTGGCTTTAGTGGAGGACGACCAGATATATGGGCACCAGAAGAAGATATTCTGTGGGGAGTTGAAGATGAATGGCTTGAAAATAGACGTTACCAAGGTGAAAGGGAGTTAGATAATCCTCTAGCCGCAGTCCAAATGGGCTTAATTTACGTTAATCCTCAGGGTCCGGATGCGAATCCTGATCCTCTTGCAAGTGCTCATGACATTAGAGAAACTTTTGGACGAATGGCTATGAATGATTATGAGACCGTCGCTTTAGTGGCTGGCGGGCATACCTTTGGAAAATGTCATGGAGCTGGTGATGCCGATCTAGTTCAAGTTGAGCCTGAAGGTGCGCCAATTGAACAAATGGGTTTTGGATGGGCTAATAAATTTGGTATAGGGCAGGGCGTAGATACTATCACTAGCGGACTTGAAGGAGCTTGGACAGCGAATCCTATCAAATGGGATAATGGTTATTTTGACCTTCTCTTTAAATATGAGTGGAAACTGGGCAAAAGTCCTGCTGGAGCACATCAATGGTATGCAATAGATCAAAAAGAAGAGGATATGGCACCGGATGCTCATGATCCTTCAAAAAAATTACCAACAATAATGGCTACAACTGATATTGCTCTTAGGGAAGATCCTAGTTATAAAAAAATATCTAAAAGATTCCATGAAAATCCAGAAGAATTCGCTGATGCTTTTGCAGAAGCTTGGTTCAAACTTCTTCATAGAGACATGGGTCCAAAAACAAGATATATGGGTCCAGAAGTTCCCGCAGAAGAGCTCATTTGGATGGATCCTGTACCCGAGGGAAATCCTAATTTCGATATTGGTTCAGCCAAAGAAAAAATTCTTGCAAGTGGACTCTCTATTCAAGAGCTTGTAGAAACTGCTTGGGCAAGTGCGTTTACTTATAGAGGCTCAGATATGAGAGGAGGAGCAAATGGAGCACGCATTCGATTGTCTCCGCAAAAAGACTGGGAAGCAAATAAGCCAGAGCAACTATCCAAAGTCCTAGAGGTATATGAATCTATATCTAAAGAATTAGATGCCTCTATAGCCGACCTAATAATTTTAGGAGGAAATGTAGGAATAGAAAAAGCTTCTGGGGCAGATGTAGCCTTTACTCCTGGAAGAGGAGATGCCTCGCAAGATCAAACTGATCCTGATTCTTTTGAATATTTGGAACCTTTATCCGATGCTTTTAGAAATTATCACCGATCAGGGCTTTCAGTTACAGCCGAAGAAATGATGCTAGATAAAGCTCAGCTTCTTGGGTTAACTGCTCCTGAGATGACGGTTTTATTAGGAGGCATGAGATCTTTAGGCATAACTTCAAGTAATTACGGATTGCTTTCGGATAATCCTGAAGAGCTTTCAAATGATTATTTTAAAACTTTGTTAGATATGAGAGTTCAGTGGAAACCCAATGGAACTGGAAATTCTTATGAAGCTTTAGATAGAGTTACTGGAGAAAAAAAGAGAACAGCTTCAAGGGCTGATCTTGTTTTTGGATCAAACTCACAGCTAAGAGCTTTGGTAGAAGTTTATGCTACAGATGATAACAAGGAAAAGTTTACTAAAGACTTCATAAGTGCATGGAACAAAGTAATGAATCTTGATAGATTTGATATTTCTTAACATTAGCTGTTAAATAGATTCACAGAAAGGGGGTTTTATAAATGCATGACCTAATTATAAGAAATGGACTAATTGTCGATGGTTCAGGAGATAAACCATTTATTAGTGATATCGCTATTGATGATGAAAAGATCTCTTTAATTTCTAAATCTATAAAAGAAAAAGGACTCAATGAGATAGATGCTGAAGGACAATTAGTTACACCTGGTTGGGTAGACGTCCATACTCATTACGATGGTCAAGTTTGTTGGGATCCATATCTGACACCTTCTAGTTGGCACGGAGTTACTACAGCTGTAATGGGAAATTGCGGGGTTGGCTTTGCTCCAGTAAAGCCTGGAGAAGAAAATTTTTTAATTCAATTAATGGAAGGAGTTGAAGATATTCCAGGTTCAGCTTTGCATGAAGGAATTGAATGGGATTGGGAAACTTTTCCTGAATTTTTAAATGCGATAGACAAAAAAGAATTTGTGATGGATCTTGGCTTTATGATTGGGCATGGACCATTAAGAAGTTATGTTATGGGTCACGATAGATGCCAAAATCAAGTTGATGCTTCTGATTCCGAAATAGATGAAATGTCAGAACTTGTAACCGAGGCTATAAATGCTGGTGCCCTTGGATTTAGCACATCAAGAACAATTTTGCATAGAGACATATATGGAAAATATGTTCCAGGAACTGAAGCCAGTTCAGAGGAAATGAGAGCTCTTGCATTTGGCGTAGATAAAGCTGGGGAAGGTACTTTAGAAATTACATCCGATTGGCTTGATGAAGAAATAGAAATGTCATGGATGAAAGAATATGTAAAGAAAAGTAATTGCGGATTAACTTTTTTACAAACTAGTGGAGACGCGGTTAAAACTATTTTATTTTCTGAAGAACATTATTTAAGAGGAAAAAATATTCGCCCTCAATTTCCAGGAAGAAACGTGGGCTTGATGTTTGGTTTTGAAAGTTCATTAAATCCTTTTATGCAATATCCAGCTTACAAGGAAGTTGCGCATCTACCTCACGATGAAAAATATGAAATCATGAAAGATCCTGATTTTAAAAACAAGTTGCTAAGTCAAAAGCCCAACCTTGAAGCAGAAATAGAAAAAAGATTAGCAGAGGCTGATAATACAAAAACCAGAGAAGAAATTGAAAAAGATGCAGATCTTCTTATAAGTCTAACTTCAAACTATAAGACGCAATTTATTTTGGGAACTCCTCCAAATTATGAACCTAAAGAAGAAGATAGCATTGCAGCAATTTCATCAAACAAAGGAATTTCGGAATTGGAAGTTATGTTTGATGAAATGATGAAAAATAATGGTACTAATTTAATATATGCTGCTTTTACTCCATACGAAAATTATAAACTTAATTTTGTTGAACAAGCTTATGGGTTAAAGTCATCCATAGCTGGAGGAAGCGACGGCGGAGCTCACTGCGGATTGATATGTGATGCAAGCATGCCGACAACTAATTTATCTCATTGGGCCAGAGATCGTGAAGCAGGCAAGAAGTTTCCTCTTGAAAAGTTAGTTAGAAAACAAACAAAAGATACAGCTGAAACTTTTGGCTTGTTTGATCGCGGAGAGATCAAATCCGGAATGTTGGCTGATATTAATATTATTGATTTTGAAAAATTAAATGTTAGTCATCCAAAGATGATTCATGACTTGCCTTTGGGCGGGAAAAGACTAATTCAAGATGCTACAGGATATGTTGCAACCATCAAAAGAGGTCAAATAGTAAGCGAAAATGGCTCAGCAACTGGCGCTCTACCTGGTAATTTAATCCGAGGAAAGCAAACATGCGAAGCCAAATCTGAAATATCAAAAGTCTCTTTATTTGACAGAACTATCAGGTTGTCTTTAATAAAGTTAGCTCAGCTATATTGGAAATTCAATAAAAAAACAGTTAAATCAACAATTGTTTCCTCAAGTTAAATTTTAATTAGAATGTTTGTTTTGGGTGTTACGGGCGGTATAGGCTCAGGTAAAACTGTTGTTACAGATTTTTTTTCTGATTTAAAAATTGATGTCGTAGATGCTGATATTGCTTCAAGGAAAGCAGTTGAAATAGGCTCTTCATGCCTTAAGGAAATCGAAAAACACTTCGGCAGTGAAGTTATTTTAAAAAATGGCGATTTAAATAGGCAGAAATTACGTGAAATTATTTTTGATAAAGAGGATGAAAAAGAATGGTTAGAGAAATTATTACACCCTCAAATTCTTAATATAATTAATAACGAATTGGCTGAATCAAATACTCTTTATACTATTCTTGTATCTCCTTTATTGTTTGAAACTGGACAAAGTAAACTGTGTAATAGAACTTTATTAGTAGATGTAAACGAAAAGTTTCAAATAGAAAGAGCATCCTTAAGAGATAAAGTTTCTAAAGAACAAATTAAAAATATAATCGAAGCTCAAATGCCTAGATCTGAAAAAATTAGGCTTGCGGATGATGTTGTTTCTAATGACGGAACTTTGGAGAGTTTAAAAGAAAAAATAATTTCATTGCATAATAGTTATTTAGAATTATCAGCACAAAAATGAAATGCCTGCACTGCAAAAAAAATTTTTTGGCAAAAGATAAAAAATATTTACCATTTTGCTCTTCTAGATGTAAAAGTTTAGATCTATCAGATTGGCTCTCGGAAACAAATAAAATCTCTGATTCTTTAAATCCTGATCAAGATAAATTTTAAAAAAAACACCTTATTCCAGAAATACCCGCTCCACTGTGAGCCAGGGACTTATTCAAATCCTCTTTTCTTAATCCTCCTAGAGCAAAGCTTTTTCCATTAAAACCTTTTGCAAGTTTTTCAAAGTTTTCCCATCCAATTTTTTTATTTTTATTTTTATTTTCTTGAACAGGAGAAATTAAAACGTAATCGCATTGTAGTTCGTTCGCTTTTTCTATTTCCTCTCGGTTGTGACACGAGGCACCCAAAATAAAATCACCATTAAATCTTTTTTGAGAATTCATAAGATCTTTTGAAGTAAGATGAATATTTGAATGATTATTCATCTTATTCCTAGAATTAAATATAATTATCGACTGATTTTTTTTTGATAAATTTTCTATTTCTTCGATTAAACTCTCAGAATAAGTAGATTGATTAAGTCTGATGATTAAAGCTTTTTTTGAGCCTTCAAAGAATTTTTTAACTTTAATTAATAAATCTTTTTTTGGGTCAAATGGGGTAATGCCTATGAAGTTAACTTCTGTAATCACTATTTATTGAAATATAGTCTTTAGTAAGATCTGATCCTATAACTGTAAAAGAATGTTTGGATTTTCCCATTGATAATTCTAGATTAATTTTTCTTTTTCTAAACTCCTTTTGACCTTGGCTCTCTTTGTATTTTTTAGATAAATTTCCATTAACAAGAACAGGAAACTTACCTACTTTTAAAGATAACTTTTCCATATTAAATTCATCTATTTCTGCATTTCCAGCAGCTACAATTATTCTTCCCCAATTAGGATCTTCCCCAAATGCAGCAGTTTTAACCAAAGGAGAATTAGCAATTTTCATAGCAATTTTTTTACAGTTTGATTCAGAAGAAAGACCTTTTACGGTTATTTTCAATAATTTTGTTGAGCCCTCTCCATCCAAAACTAATTTTTCAGATAATTTTTGAAAGACTGAATATATATCCTTTTTTATTTTTTTTAAATTTTTCTTTGCATCTACTTCACTTAAACCAGTTGCTACAAGAATACTTGAGTCACTAGGTGATTGGTCTCCGTCTATTGAAACTGCATTAAAAGTTTTATCACATATTTCTTTATGTAATTTTTTTAAAAAAGATTCAGAAATTTTTAAATCAGTAAAAATATAACTAAGAGTGGTAGCCATATTTGGCTCAATCATCCCTACGCCTTTTGCTACCCCAACAATATGGTATTTTTTTGATCCTATTTTGCCAGAAACTTTAACAATCTTGCTTTTAGTGTCTGTTGTCATAATGGCAGTTGCAAAATCATTCCAAGAATTTTTATTTAAATTTTTGAAACTTTCATTGAATCCTTTAGAAAGCGACTTCATATCTAAAACCTGGCCAACAACGCCTGTTGAAAAAGGCAAAATTTGGTCGGTAGGTATATTTGATAAGTTAGATATCTCTTTTATTAACTTTTTAGTATCAGACACTCCCTTTCTTCCAGTTGCTGCATTTGCGTTTCCTGCATTAATCGCAAGAATCTTTTCTCCTTTCATTTTCTTTTTTATTTGATTTAGACAAATTTGCACCGGCGCTGATTTAAACTTATTGGAAGTAAATAAAGCAGAAAAATTTGCTTTCGAGTTTAATTTTACTAATGTTGTATCTAAACGCTTTCCGTAATGAGTATTTGTCGATGCGCAACCAATATGTATTTCTTTTATCATTTCCCTTTCTTTCTATTTGCTTTAGCTTGCATTCTTCTTAACTTTCTATTCCCTTCCAAGTTTTTTGGTTTTTCTTCAGTATTAGGAATGTCCGCCTGACCTGTATCAAATAATGAAGGAGCATCCTCATGCTTTGAGACCATTTTTTTTTGATTTAGGTTTAGTTAAAGAATCTTCATTTGACGATACTGTTACTTTTGACAAGTATCTTACTGATTCAAATTTAATGTTTTCTAATAAATCCTGAAACATTTCAAATGATTCTCTTTTGTATTCTAGCCTTGGATCCTTTCCAGCATAACTTCTGAAACCTATATTCTGTCTAAGTTGTTCTAAAGAATTAATATGATTTTTCCATGACTGATCGATTACTTGCAAAACTATTTGTTTTTCAATTTCATTGAAAATATTTTCATGCTCAATTGCTTTTTCATGATATTTCTTTTCAAGAATTTCTATAATTTTAAGATTAGATTTTCCTAAATCGAGTTCATTGCTATTTAAAATATTATTTACATCAATCTTTAAGTCATATTCTTTACTTAAAACCTCTTCAAATTCTTTTATTTTCCAATTAGACTCAATTTCGTACTCCGGAATAAACTTTTGAAATTGATTAGACACAACATCGTCTCTCATAGTTCTAATG
>CABYXE010000016.1 GCA_902522825.1 uncultured SAR86 cluster bacterium | reverse complement strand
ATTAATGACTTAAGCGAAAAAGAAAAAAATGCTATGCAATCTATCAAATATCAAAAAAATATAACTATTTTGCATGGGGATGAAAGCTTAATGCCAGAGGATAAAAAACAATGGTGTTCTTGGAATGTGTACAAAGATGAAAATTATGAGTACGTTACCTATTGGATGAATAATCTTCAAAAAATTAATACTACCAAAAATATTTTTGTTACCTTGGGAGATTTTCCTACCCCAAATTTAATCTTTAATGAGATGGAATACGAACATCCAGTTTTTGATTTTAAAGCCCTAGAGGGTCAAAAAGCCTTTAAAGAAATCCAATCTGAAAGAAATACTTATTATACGGGTGCTTATTTAGGTTACGGTTTTCATGAAGATGGCATAAAATCTTCACAAGCAATCTGCAAGCTTATAAATAATAGAGATTCATGAAAAAATATTTTTTTAAAGGTGTTGTTTCTCATAGAAGAGTCAAGTCAAAAAAACATGGTTTTGATTATCCCTATCGAAGTATCTTTTTAGAAAATATTTATGATTTTCAAGAAAAAAAGATCAATCATATTCAGTCTTCTTTTTTTAATTTTTCTTTTTTAAAAAATGACGATTCCGAAAAAATTTTAAATAATATTCATAAGTTCATCAAAAAAAATAACATCTTGAACGAAAATTTAAAAATAAACCTTTTGAAGACTCCTGATTTTTCTTTTCTAAAAACTTTTAATCCCGTATGTTTTTGGTTTTTAAAAAAAAATGAAAAAAATTTAATGATGGTAGCTGAAGTAACAAACACCTTTCATGAGAAGCAAATTTATTACGTTCATGACTCATTAAATATTCTTGATGGGAAAAAGTGGATACCGATTCAAAAAAAAATGTACGTTTCGCCCTTTGCCGATAAGCAAGGACTTTATCAATTTAAAATTTCTGGTGAGCCATTAAATATAAAGATCAACGAATTTGATCCTAGTGGAAAGCTAGAAATTCTCTCGAATTTAAAAGGTGAGAAAATAAATTTTTCATGGCGAAATAAATTAGTTATTTACTTTTCAATATTTATTAATTCTTCCCTAGTTATAGCTAGAATTCATCTTCAAGCATTATTTCTTTGGTTAAAAAAAGTTAAAGTATTCGCTCATAATGGTAAAGGTTATGTTGACTAATTTTTTTAAAAAATGGCTTGAGAAAAAGATTGTTAATTTAAAATCTGGTTCTTTAATAATCACTTTTCCTAACAAGAATGTCCTTTTACTTGGAGAAGGATCCGAAAAAGCAGATTTGGTTATTACTTCTTGGAAAGGGATATGGCTTTTATTCACTAGAGGCAGTCTTGGTTTCACCGAAGGTTATATTAAGAATTATTGGACAACTTCTAACTTAATATTTTTGATGGAATTTCTAACTGAAAACTATTCTTCAATAAGCACAATTGTTGATGGAAAAGTTTTGGGAAGAGTATTTACGAAAATTCAACACCGATTAAATAAAAATTCTATATCTGGAAGCAAAAAAAATATTGAAGCTCACTATGACTTAGGCAACGATTTTTATTCTATGTGGCTTGATAAAACTATGACTTACTCCTCTGGCTTCTATATGAAGGAAGACGAAACTATTGAGGAGGCTCAAAAAGGAAAATACCAATTAATTCTAGATACCTTAGATCTTCCGATCGGATCTCGCATCTTAGAAATAGGTTGTGGCTGGGGAGGTTTTTTAGAACATGCTTCCAAGCAAGGCTATTTGGTCAAAGGGATAACCATTTCGCCAAGTCAATTTAAATTTGCTAAGGACAGAATAGAAAACTTAGAAATAGTTCCCGATATAGAATTAATTGATTACAGATTGCTTGAAGGGAAATTTGACGCTGTCGTATCTATCGAAATGTTTGAGGCAGTTGGTTCTGAGTATTGGAATTCTTATTTTAAAAAAATTCAAACTGTCCTAAAACCCAATGCTAAAGCTATCATTCAAACCATAACAATGACCAAAGATTACTTCGAAGGTTATGACAAATGGCCAGATTTTATTCAGACTTATATTTTTCCTGGCGGGGAATTAGCATCAGATCAATTGTTTATTGATGAAGCAAGAAAGTTTGATTTAGAAAATATAAAAACTACTAATTTTGCAAAGTCATATGCCAAAACATTGGAAACTTGGTATGAGAATTTTCAAATTGCCTGGAGTGATATAGAAAAAATGGGATTTGATGCAAAATTTAAAAGAACTTGGGATATGTATTTAGCTTACTGCAGAGGTGGTTTCTTGAATGGTCAATTAGAAGTTTCGCAATACTTATTGAAAATAAAATGATGAAACTAGGACTATGGCTAGCAGAAAAAGGTTTTATTCCTGACTTTCTTCTTAGAGTTGCAATAAGAAAACTTAGCTTAACCAGATTAAAAGACAATTCTTTATTGTCTGAGAAATCAAAAATTGCAGCTTCTTTCAAGGAAGGACCAATAGCCGAACAAACCTTAGAGGCAAATGAACAGCATTATGAAGTTCCGCCATCATTTTTTACTAAGGTTTTGGGTAAGAATTTAAAATATTCTTGTTGTTTTTATGAAACACAAAAAGAAACCCTGATCGAAGCAGAAGAAAAAATGCTTGAACTTTATCTTAATAGAGCAGAAGTATTCGATGGTCAAAATATTTTGGACCTAGGTTGTGGCTGGGGAAGTTTTAGTTTATTTGCAGCAAAAAGATTTCCTAACAGTGTTTTTACTTCGATTAGTAATTCTCAGGATCAGATAAATTTCATTAATGAGGAAGCAAAATCAAGAGGCTTAAGCAATATCAAAGCTTGTAAAGTAGATATAAACGATTTAAATCTTGAAGATAAATTTGATCGAATTGTTTCAATAGAAATGTTTGAGCATATGAGAAATTATGAAAAGCTTCTTTCAAAAGTAGCCAGTATGCTTGCAGAAAATGGGAAACTATTTGTACATATTTTCTGTCATAAAGATTTTTTATATCCATATGAAATTTCTGGCGATGCTGACTGGATGACTAAATTTTTCTTTTTGGGGGGCATAATGCCATCGAAGGATATTTTTAATTATTTTTCTGACGACATGTCTGTCGTGAAAGAATGGAAAGTAAACGGAACACATTATTCTCTTACATCAAGGGATTGGTTATCAAATCATTACAAAAATAAAAAAGAAATTTTAACCATGTTCTCTAAACATTACGATGAAGCAAACTTGTGGTTTCAAAGATGGAGAATTTTTTTTCTAACGGTAGAAGAATTCTTCAAAACTAACAATGGAAATGAATGGTTTGTTAACCATTATCTTCTAGAGAAAAAATAATTTAGGCAGTTTGTCCTGGAGGTCTCGCCCCTTCAATTCCTTCTTTAATTTTAGCTACAACATCGGCTTGATAAACATTTTTGGTATTCATGTAATAAGGATGTCCTAGAGTAGCTAAATCTTCTGCTTTTTCTAAAGCTTTCTCCATTAAGTCAGCTGGAGGTACTATTTCATCGATATACCCTGCTGAAATAGCTTCGTGCATTGGATAAACCTCCGCATGGTAAATGGCTTTGTAAAAATGTTTTTTATCTAGCCTGTCTTTAACTATTTCCATAATTTGTACAGGGATATCCATATTATTTCTTACTTCATTAGCTTGGCATATAAACTTCCCTTCAATTCCAATTCGGTAATCGCAGCAACACGCAACAAAAATTCCAAGAGCAACTGCATGACCTGAAATCGCAGCAACAATTGGTCTCGGGAATGAATAGAGATCTAAAAGCGTATTAAAACCTAATTTCACCATTTTCTGAGCAGCTTCTACATCACCGGATGCAAGAGTTTTGAGATCGAAGCCAGCAGAAAACAATCCTTCTCTTCCCGTAATTATTAAAGAACCAGAGTCTCGCGAAACCTCAGCTAAACAAGCATTAAGGCTTTCCAACATATCCAAAGAAAAAGCATTAGCCTTCCCATCATCCAGCTTGATTATCGAGACGTCCCCTTTTTTTGTTAATGTTGCTAAATCAGTCATTTTTTCTCCTAAAATTTATACTAGATCACAAGCTTCAGGAGGCATCCAGTGAGAGTCTTTACCTTCCCACTTAACACTGCAACCTATTGGGTTTGTGATTGGAATAGATATTAATGTATTTGAAGTAAGCTCATCAAGAGCTAAATCAAGATTATTTACTTTAATTTTTTTTGAATCCAATGGTGAATCCACTCCTCTACCCGTATAAACCAATTTTCTTTGCATATTGAAAATATAGAAATGCGGAGTTTTAAGCGCCCCATAATTTAATGCAACACTTTGGTCGGTATCGTGCAGATAAATCCAAGGAAAATTATTTTCCTGCATTCTTAAAACCATATTTTCAAAACTGTCTTCTTTATAAGTATTTTCACTATTAGAGTTAATAGCAACAAAACTTACACTTTTATCAATGAACTTATCAGCTGAAGTTCTTGTGACCTCATCTGAACCAATTACATAAGGACAATGGTTGCATGTAAAAAAAATTACTAGAAATTTAGAATCAAAATTACCCAGAGATATAATTTTTTCATCTGTAGATTTCAGGCTGAAATGAGGTGCAGGGTCGCCTAGTTGCAAAGTGAATGACATATTCTAAGGTTAGTTAAGTTTTAGTTAAATGCAATAAATTTTTGTATTTTCATATTTTTAAACTAAAATTCACAAATGGAAACTGTTGGATCATTCGATTCGTCGATAATTATAACCTTAGCTGTGCCGGCTTTTTTTATTCTCATTTTTATCGAATTAATTTACGGATTAGCATCTGGCAAAAGTAATTACCGTTTAAATGATACTTTTACAAGCATAAGCTTGGGCCTTATAAGCAGATACATCCCATTGTTAGGGCTAGGTATTCAGGGTGCTGCCTTCGCTTATGTAGCTCAATATTATAATTTAAAATTATTTTCTTCTTCTTCAGTTTGGGTATGGGTTTTTGCTTTTTTCTTATATGACTTTTGTTATTATTGGATGCATCGTCTTCATCATGAGGTAAAGGTTTTATGGGCTACTCATGTCGTCCACCACCATGGCGAAGAGTTCAATCTATCTACAGCTTTGAGACAAACAAGTACTGGTTTTCTTTGGAAATGGATTTTTTATCTACCAATTTTTATAGTTGGAATTCCTCCGGAAGTTTTTGTAACAGTAGCTGGTGTAAATCTAGTATACCAGTTCTGGGTACATACAGAACACATTCCAAAACTTGGCTGGTATGAGTATGTTTTTGTTTCACCATCAAATCATAGAATTCATCATGCTCAAAATAAACATTACGTTGACGCAAATTATGGGGGTGTATTTATTTTGTGGGACAGGCTTTTTGGAACTTACAAAGAAGAATTAGAAGAGTTAAAACCTATTTATGGAACGGCAAAACCATTAAAAAGCTGGAATCCCTTTAAAGCTAACTTAGATATTTTCAGAGAAATGCTCGTTGATTCCACAAGAACGAAATCTTTCAAAGATAAAATTAAAGTATGGTTTTCTAGACCAAATTGGCGTCCCGAAGACGTGAAAAACAAATATCCAATTATTAAAAATGACCTTGAAAATTTTAAACCTTATAATCCAGAAGTAAGTTCTGAAGTAAAAATTTATGGATGGATTCAATTATTATTTTTATTAGTTATTTCTGCAGTGATAACTTCGACAGTAGGAGCTCAAACTTATCTAGAAACAAGTTTGTTTGCACTAATTTTAACTGCTTCTTGTACTATTTCCTTAGTAGCTTTTGAAAATTACAATTTAAAAGTTTTTCCTGAGGTTGTTAAGTCCATTGTAGTATTGGCGCTTATCTTTCCAGGAAACATTTTAAATAACGAGCTACTTGTTACTCAATTGATGTTATTTCAATCGCTTTTGAATTTAGTATTAATTACTGTTTTGTCTTTAGTTCCCAAAAAGATATTCTCAAATTCCAGAAATTAAATCCTGATCTCAATTAGAACTTAATTTGCACATATTTAGTGCAAATTTATTTATTTACCTTATTGCATGCATTATTGAGGAGCGTAAAATTTATCAATAATTCTTAAGGGGGATCATTATGGATACAGGTAGTACAGCTTGGATTTTAACTTCTACGGCTTTAGTTTTGTTTATGACTATGCCGGGATTAGCACTTTTTTATGGCGGGTTGGTTAAATCAGAAAACGTGCTTTCAGTCCTTATGCATTGTTTTGGTATTGCTTGCGTTGCTTCAATCACTTGGTTGGGAATTGGGTACAGCATAGCTTTTACATCTGGAAACCCTTATTTTGGAGACTTAAGTCAAGTTTTCTTATTAAATATGGCTAGAGATTCAATGTCAGGAGATATTCCCGAATCTGTTTTCTTTATGTTTCAAATGACCTTTTGTATTATTACACCGGCTTTAATTGTTGGAGCCTATCCAGAAAGAATGAAATTTCAATTTGTTCTGCTATTTTCTTTTCTTTGGATTATTTTTGTTTATGCCCCTGTTACTCATTGGATTTGGGGTGGCGGATGGCTTGCTTCCATAGGCGTATTAGATTTTGCTGGTGGATTAGTAGTTCACTTAACCGCTGGAACAACCGCAATTATCTTGGCAATTATGTCAGGTACTCGAGAAGGCTTTCCTGACCAAGTAAAACCTCCTCATAATCCTGGATTAACTATGATGGGAGCTTGCATGTTGTGGGTAGGTTGGTTTGGTTTTAACGGTGGAAGTGCTTTAGCAGCAAATGCTGATGCCGGTATGGCTATTTTAGTTACGCATATTTCAGCTTCAGTTGCCTCTTTAGTTTGGATAGCAATCGAGTGGATGAAGTTCGGTAAACCAAGTTTAGTTGGTGTTGTCACAGGTGCAATTGCTGGTCTTGCATCAATTACGCCCGCTTCAGGTTTTGTCGGCCCTCTTGGAGCAGTTTTAATCGGGATTATTTCTGGATATGTCTGTTACGAAGCCGTCGGCTTAATTAAGAATAAGTTCAAAGTGGACGATTCTTTAGATGTTTTTGCAGTTCATGGTCTAGGTGGAACTATCGGAATTTTACTTTTACCGCTTCTAATTTCTGAAAGTTTTGGAGGAGTTGGATATGGCGAAACAAACTTTTCAAGCTTTATGACCGCGCAAGTTATAGGAGTAATAGCAGTATTATTTTTCACCTTAATTGTAAGTTATTTGCTTGCAATTTTTGTTAAAAGTCTTGTAGGTATCAGAGTATCAGATGATGATATAGAAGTAGGCTTGGATATTTCTTCTCATGGTCAATCGGGATACAAATTAGAACCTTAAGCGAAAGGTTTACTATTAAAGTTTTAAATATAAATATTAAAAAAGCGGTCTTTAAGACCGCTTTTTTTTAAAAATTAATCTATAGGGTAAACAGCAAACTTAAGTGTTCCCGCATAGAGATCAACAGATCCTTTTGCGTAATTCATCACTCCATTTGTGACTGAATCTAAAGTGTACATTGTGACAATAGTTCCCTCTCTTTTCCATATGCCTTGAAGAGATGCAAATCTCATTTCTCCGCCTTTCTCTATAGTTCTTGCTTGTCCTATAAAATCGCCAGACATTCCATCAGAAGAATTGACCTTAAAGGTATGAGTCAAATAAACCTTGCCATAGCCTTCACCTACCAATCCTTCAGAAGTAATAACACTCTTACCATCATAAGATGTCCACGAAGAAATATTAAAATTAGCCTCAAAGCTTTCTCCTTCAACTTCGAAAGAGGCGATACTTCCCGACGTTATCAGAAGAGATATTAAGACATGGTTAAAGCCAAGTTTTTTTAGAACATTAATTTTCATATTTTCCTCCAGAATTTAGTTAGTTAATGTTAATTGTGCCTTTTTCCTAAAGACACTAAATCGTTTTTAATTGTGTAAGTGGATTATTAGTAATTTTTTCAGGAATCCTATCAGCACCAGGTATTCCTTTTGCAATCATAAAGGGTCTTAGGGCTTCGATAGCTTTTGGTTCATCATGATGACAAATTTTGGGGTACATATGGTGCATTGCATGTATTTGCATCGAATGATTAAAAAATCTAATAAGGCCATTTGTCCAAAATCTTGTATCAGCATGCCTTCCAACGGGTAAATCTCTGTGAGGCATATGAGAAAAAATTACTCCTAAATATGAAACAGCAAACTTTCTTGGTAACCACCATAAAAAAAGTGTTTCCAACGGAAAGTTTATTGCCGCAACAATTTGTAAAATATAAAATCCAAAAAGAACCATGCCGCCTCTCTCAGTTGCCTCTTTAAATTGTGGCTCTGACTCCATCCATCTTTCGAGCATATTATTAAGTCTTTCATCTCTATCTCCAGTTTGAAGATGAACTGCTAATGCTGACTTAAACCAACTTCCGGTATGAGTGTGCTTATGATCAGGATCATTATTTGGATCATTAGTATGAGCATGGTGTTTTAGATGGGTAACTTTTAAAATCTCATGTGATTGAGCTAAAGGAATTAATGAAATTTGGCCAACCCAAAAATTTAGCCAATCTAAGTTTTTTTTATTTCCAGATAGGTGTCCATGTTGTCCTGCATGCGATGGCAAATAGGCAAAAGTAACTGTGATAAGAAGGACAGAAAAACCTAACCATAAAGGCATTAATCCTGCCAATACCATTCCCCATATCCCGAACCATAAGAAACATTGAGATAAACCAATAGCAATCATTTCCCACTCAATTCTACCCATAAAAGATCTGGCTATTCTTTTTTCTGCTTCCAAAGAAAGATCCACAGAAACTTCTGTTTCGTTTTGAAGTTGATATTTTTTATCTGCTAATTGATCCATGACCATTTTTTAAAGTTGGATATCAGGCCAAAAATTATTCCAAAAAAATAGCCCATAGAAATAAAAAATGATGAATTATAAGAAGAAAAAAGAGAAGTTAAAATTGCACCAAAAATACTTCCCCAGAATAAAAATCCAAACCAAAAGGTTCCCCAATTTGATAAATGATTAAAAACTCCCTCTATTAACTTAGTCATATAATTTATTTTCATAAATTTTAATCTAAATTACAAATTAATTTGACCAATATATGTATTCGTCCCCTTCCACGTATTGTTCTCCGTCGTATTTATCAATCAAAATCGGCACTTCGTACGCAGATGGAAATAAAGGTTCTTTTTGTTCTGAATTAAATTTACTTAAAAGGCCTTCTATTAAATTTGTTTCTTCGGGGTGAATATCGATAATATTATTTTTTTCCAAAGGATCTGTGGAGGTGTCAAATAGCCAACGAATATTTTCTTTTTTACTAATTATGTACTTCCAATTTTCATGCAAAACGGATTGGTGGTTTCCAGATCGCCAAAAAAGGGTTTTATGTGGTTGCGATAATTTTTCCTTTTTTATAAAAGGCAATAAATTAACTCCGTCAATTTCTTTTTCATTAGAAGGTGTAACTTTTGCGGCCGCCGCAATAGTAGAAAAAATATCAAAGTGATGAACTGGGCTATCTGACTTTTGTCCAGAATTAATCTCTTCGGGCCAGCTAACAATATATGGAACTCTTATTCCTCCTTCAAAGAAACTTATTTTCCAGCCACGATAGGGCTTATTTATATCTTCCAATTCAATATAATTTGCTCCACCATTATCACTGGTAAAAATAATCAAGGTTTTACCATATATTTCTAAGTCTTTAAGTTTTGCAACAACTTTACCAACACTTCGATCTAATGCGGCTATCATGCCTGCATAAACCTGAAGGTTATGCCCTGACATATGACTCATTTGTTCAACGTCACTTTGCAAAGCTTGAAGCGGATTATGAACTGCCCAATGACTTAGATATAAAAAAAAAGGCCTATTTTTGTTTTTCTCAATAACTTTTAAAGCCTCGTCAGTATAGTAATCAGTAACGTATTTGTCTGGTGCAAATAAATCTCCTTCATTGAACCTTGCAGAATACTGACCTAGACTCCAAATCATTTTATCTATTCTTGTATCGAATTTTGCATTGACTATATCTGGATGATCTTCAGGAGCATATAAAGGTCCTACTAGTGATAAAGAATCTTCAAATCCTTGGCTTAAAGGATCCATGCCGTTTGCATGTCCTAAGTGCCATTTTCCTATATGCGCTGTGTAATATCCGGCATCTTGCAAAACTTCAGCAATGGTTATTTGCTCGGTAGGCATTCCTTGTTCCATAAAAGGAGGCAAGTTCCTTGATAATTCTTTATTAATTCTTCCTTTTAATTCTGAATCATCTTCTTCAGCAATCCAGCTCAAAATTAATCTACCTGGAGCAGGAACTGGAGTAAATTCGTAGCCAAATCCGGTTGGATATCTTCCAGTCATTATTGAAGCTCTAGACGGGGCACAAGTAGCATTTGCAGCATATCCTCTAGAAAATAAAATACCGCTGTTCGCTAAAGCATCAATGTGAATAGTCTTTAAGGAGCCGTCTGCTGCTCCACCATTGTGGGAAGAAATATCGTTGTAACCCATGTCATCTGCCAAGATTAAAATTATATTTGGCCTGTCATCTTGTCTAACAACCTCTGGGCCCTCAGACCAAGATGTTGGAATATTTTCGTGAATGGGATAAATAATACTGCCAATTTTTGGCATAGACCACATTAGAATATTCAATTTGAATTCCCAAGCAATAGAGCCCAGAAGCAATAAAGTTCCTGCGATATAAATAAATTTTCTAAGCACTTTTCGATTTCAAAGACAAAACTAACAACACTAAAAGCACAACACCCAAAAATGGAGCTCCCACAGAACCAGGCGTAGCTCCGTCAGTATAAACTGGGATAATTGAAAGTATTCCAAAGCTGCTATAGATCAGTCTAGTCCACCATTCCAAAGCAAAAATAAAAATCATAATAGGAATTAGCCCTCGATATCTAATCAATACAGTCCAGGCCAAAAGACATATCAAAACTTGTTCCAATCCCCACAAAGAAAAAAACAGATAGATTGGCACCATTGGATCAGGATCTCCCTCTAGAATAACAAAATTGGCAATATCAATAAGTCCAGTCTCCCAAAAAAACATGTGGATAATGGATCTCCAAGTCGTTAAGACCAAAATTATTGCAAATCCGTAAAGGGCTATTTTACTGCCTTGATAGTTCGTAGCATCTTGAGGAAATAGATTATTAATTATTTTCATTTAAAATTAACTTATCACATCCAGTACCTTCAAAAATACTATTTATTCTTTTTTTATCTGCTTCGACTAGTTTTGAATATTCTTCGTTTATCCATTTTAAGCATTTAACTTGATAAGGAAATGTTTGTTGAACCCAAGTGCACCCATCTATTTCTGCTTCCCAAGTTTTTTCTCCCTTTTCATATGCTTCTTGGTTTGCAAGCAAAGCTGGCACATAACCTTTGCCTACCTCTTCAAGTAAATCTTTGATACTTGAAGGCAATTCTTCCACTTTGCTCCAGCCTTCTTCTGTCATATCTAGTCCAGAAATATCTTCAATTACACTCACCCAAGCAACTGTTCTTGGTGATAAATCATGAGCTAATTTTCGAGAAGTAGGATCAAAGCCAATTAATTGGCTCAATTGCCCATAAAGCCCAAAATCCGCTGAACTTGCTCTCTGTCCAAATAAAAAAGGAAGATTTTGAAAATGACTTTCCAAAATAGTTAAAAATCTTTTATAACTTGCTTCAATTATGGGAGCCGTTGTTTCATTTGAGCCAACAACTCTAAGTCGCTCTATTTGCCTTTCAGCAATATATTTTTTTGCCGTTTGATGAAATTCATCAGGTAGATTAGTAGCTTGAGCAAGAGGCAGCAATGTACCAGCATTGTCAGCATCTTCAGCAAAGTGCCATCGATAATGAAACATAAATTTTGTAACCCATTCATCAGCATAGTCTTCCAACAGGAAATTTAAAAAATTTAAAGCTGAGTCAGTTGGAAGGCACTTTCTATTTTCGTATTCACGTTCAAATCTTCGAATTAATGGTGTTGAGTCTGTTTCAGCTTTTAAAATTCCTTTTTCATCTGGAAGTATAAAAGTAGGAAGCAAAGCTGGTTTTGGCGGTTGAATATTAAGATTTTTTAATTCTCCAGAAAGCATTCCTTGCGGATCTCCCCAAATTATATTGTAAGGTATGTGTCGATATCGCATCAAAGCAATCATCTTTCTTGTGTAAGGAGAAGGCGGTGCGCCTATTAAAGTTAAAGGTTCCATTTTATTAGTTCTTAGGCTTGATCTCTGTTATCAATTGTCTAAATTAATAATTATTCCTTCGTTAGGATTAATATTTCCGCTAACAACCTCGTCGTAAGTTTTGACAAAATTTTCTAAGCTAGAAATTTCTTTTATTTTCATCCAATCTTTGCTTTGAATAGCTCGATTAGTCATAAATTCATTAGTTTTTTGGCTGTAGCCTTCTTGCCCCCAATCTCCAATTCGTTTTTGAATATGAGCAGGAGCAAAAAAGAATTCTGTTCGGTCTCTATTCATTGCTTGTCCAAGCAGATCTTCAGCAGTAGTTTCATTATCCCAATGAGTCATGCCTACGGTTAAACATTTAACCATTTTATCTCCCAGAGCTTTGTGCAAAGTTCCTAAAATTTCTCTATTTCCAGCCATATCCACAATCACCGATTTTATACTTGCATCTACTTTTCTTAATTCGTTATAAGAGATAACTTCATCATAACAACCTAAATTTTTTACAAAATCTAAGTTCTTTGCGGAAGTTAGCCCTATAACTTTAGGTGAATCTTTTCTATCCGCTAACCCTTGAGCAAGGCCTATAGCTGTTTTACTAGAAGCGCTGATTATAAGAACCTGATTTGAATTAAGGTACGATTGGTCTTGTAAAGCATCGCATAAGCAAAATGCAGTTATATGTAAAGGAAACAATAAAGCTCTAATATAATCCATAGAACTGTCGTAATTCTCTTCTCCAGATAATCTTACATAATTGTTATAAACCGGTGGTAATTCGGCTCGATGTTTCTTCCCATCACTAAAACTTTTTGCATTTATTTTAATTGGGCTTAAAGACAGAATATTGGCAGGAGGGAAATAGCCGAACAATCTCTCGCCAACTTTTAAGTCATCATTATTAGAATTGATGATCTCAGCAAACCCCCACATTGGAATACATCCCCACTCATTATTTGTGTTTTCACTAGCAGGAAAAAATTGCCAATAGCCAATTGTATCGCCAGCAACTCCGTAGGTTACGTTATTAGCTGTGAAAGAAAATTTTTCTATCTTCACCAAAATATCATTTTCATCCAACCTTCCGTCAGAATTTATCTCTATAATTCTAGTTGAAGTAATATCAGATTTTTTGGATTGTAATTCTTTCATAGGAAAAAAGTGTGAAGTAATTGATAAAAATTTTAGGTTTTTGTTTCTATGTTCAACTGTCCTTTCAAACCAGCTGATCGATGTTTAGCACTTTCTATGTAATCAGGATCTGAAATCATTTGAAGCATAGCCTTTCTTGATGGGTACCTAGCAATAGCAACCATATCCCATAGTTCTTCTACTTCACCTAACATCAAGCGTTCGACTCTTCCAAAAAAGACTTGTTCACCGCCGACTTTCTTAACATGTTCTATTACCTCTTTTCCATAGATAGCATAAGCTTCCCAACCTGAAAGATCCGTTTCCCTGCCATCATCGTATTCAGCTTTGTCTTTAAACTTTAGTAGATTTACCATTTCTATCGGGGAATCGACATCCCCTTCCAAAAAACCTGCCATTTGTTCTTGATTAGGATTAACTTTATTTTCTACCTTCATATTTTTCTCTCTTTAATTAGTTGAAATAGCTTTTTGAAAAGCTGGTCTTGATTTAATTCTCTCAACGTATGCTTTTAAATTTGGCATATCGTCTGTAACACAGCCCAAATCTGATAATTTCGTACAGCAATGACCTGTCATAAATTCAACACCTGAAAAGTCGCCTATCAAATATTCCTTACCTTCTAAAGCCTTTTCAATGGCTGCTAAGGATTTCGAAGCTAAACGTTGTGCTTGGCCTAAAACAGTTTCATCTCTTCTTTCGGGTGGTAATAAGATGGTATGCACAACTATTGTATTCATTGGCTGCGCGATCATTCCCTCACAAAAATGGAACCACTGCAAATAATAAGGAAATTCAGTAGCCTCTACTGCGGGCTTGAGGCCTCCGTTTTTATGTTTTTCTAAAACATAATCAATAATT
>CABYXE010000015.1 GCA_902522825.1 uncultured SAR86 cluster bacterium | reverse complement strand
GTAGGACTAACAATTTCAGTTCATAACGGAAGAGTCCATGTTCCTTTGTCAATTAAGGAAGATATGGTTGGGCATAAGCTGGGAGAGTTTGTTTTGACTAGAACTTTCAAAATACATTCAGGAGATAGGAAGGCTTAAAATGGAACAAGTTACAGCAAAACTAAGCAGACTTCCTGTATCTGGCTTTAAAGTTAGATTGGTAGCAGATCAAATACGTGGCAAACAAGTAGGAGAGGCTCTAGAAATACTAAAATTTAGTAAAAAGGCTTCAGCAAAAAACGTTAAAAAACTTCTTGATTCTGCAATTGCTAATGCAGAGCATAATAAAGGACTAGATATTGATAATTTATTTATTTCTAAGATAACTGTAGACGAGGCTCTTTTATTCAAAAGAATACAAACTAGAGCTAGAGGAAGAGCTGACAGAATCCAAAAAAGAAACTGTCATGTAAATATAACTTTGGAAAACACAGGTAATTAAATGGGACAAAAAGTAAATCCAATAGGTTTTAGACTTGGCATTTCAAGAGATCATAATTCAACTTGGTTCGCTGAAAAAGGAAAATACCAAGAACTTCTTTTAAATGACTTTGCAGTTCGAGAGTTTTTAAAGAAAGAATTGGATAATTCTTTTGTTAGCAAAGTTGAAATAGAAAGACCATCTGAAAGCGCTAAGGTATCCATACATACTTCTAGACCTGGAATGATTATTGGTAAAAAAGGAGAGGATATAGATAAATTAAGAAATAAGCTCACCACCATAATGGGTGTCCCAGTAAGTTTAAATATTAAAGAGATTAGAAAACCAGACTTGGATGCTCAGTTAGTAGCAGCCAATATTGCAGTTCAATTAGAAAAAAGAGCTATGTTTCGAAGAGTTATAAAAAGGTCGGCCCAGAATTGCACAAGACAAGGCGCCCTTGGAGTTAAGGTAAGGGTTGCAGGTAGATTAGGAGGAGCTGAAATTGCAAGAGCAGAATGGCATAAAGAGGGAAGAGTGCCTCTTCAGACTTTGAAAGCCGATATAGATTATGGTGTTGCTGAAGCAAATACTACCTATGGAATTATTGGAGTTAAGGTATGGATTTTTCGTGGAGAAGTAAGTCCAAAAAAAATTAAAAGAATTACTGAATAAAAAATGTTTCAACCTAAAAGAACAAAATATAGAAAGCAAATGAAAGGAAGGAATACCGGCCTTTCAAATAGGGCAAATACTCTTGATTTCGGAACATATGGACTTAAGGCTACTTCACGAGGACAAATCACTTCTCGTCAAATAGAAGCAGCAAGAAGAGCTATGACGAGATATGTAAAAAGAGGGGCTCAAATATGGATTAGGATCTTCCCTGACAAACCTATAACAAAAAAACCTTTAGAGGTTAGACAAGGAAAAGGAAAAGGGAATGTAGAGTATTACGTTTGTCCAATAAAACCGGGAAAGGTTTTGTATGAAATGGAAGGCGTTGAAGAAGAAGTTGCTATGGAAGCTTTTAGACTAGCTGCCTCTAAACTTCCGGTCGAAACAAAATTTATTGCAAGAAAAACAGTTTAATGGCTAAAAAACAAGTAAAGAAAAAAGTTAGTGAGCTTGAAAAGTTAAATCAGGATCTTCTTGATTTAAGACTTAAACACGCTTCCATGGCTTTGAAAGAGACCCATAAAATTTCTGAAATGAAAAAAGATATAGCTAGATTAAAAACGAAACTCAATATGCAAGGTGAAATTAATGACTGAAAGTTTAAATAGAACAAAGATAGGTTCGGTTGTAAGTTTATCTGGAAACAAATCAAGAGTTGCTTTAATACAAAGGACAGTGAAGCACGAATTGTTGGGAAAAATAATGAAACGTTCTACAAAAATTAGTTTTCACGATGAAGATAACGCCTGCGGCATTGGAGACAAAGTAAAAATTAAAGAAACAAAACCAATTTCTAAGAATAAATCTTGGGAATTAGTTGAAATTATTAAAAAATTCGAAGGTGCAGTAGAGTGATTCAAGAACAATCAATGTTAACAATTGCAGATAATAGCGGAGCTAGAAGGGTTATGTGTATCAAAGTTCTCGGCGGCTCAAAAAGAAGATATGCACATGTTGGCGACGTAATTAAAGTAGCCATCAAAGAAGCAATACCTACTGGAAAAGTTAAAAAGGGTTCTGTAGCCGATGCGGTAGTTGTAAGAACAAGAAAAGATATTAAAAGAGAAGACGGTTCAAGCATTAGGTTTGACGACAATGCGGCTGTCCTAATAAATACTCAAAAACAACCAATTGGAACAAGAATTTTTGGTCCAGTTTCTAGGGAGCTAAGAAACAAAGATTTTATGAAAATAATTTCTCTAGCTCCAGAGGTCATATGATGAATAAGTTAAGAACAGGCGATGAAGTCATAGTTATTTCCGGTAAAGACAGAGGTAAAACGGGAACTATTACTAAATTTTTAGCTAATAATAAATGCGAAGTAGCAGGAATAAAAATTGTAAAAAAACATCAAAAACCAAATCCTCAGGCAAATATTCAGGGAGGAATTTTAGAAAAAGAGTCTCCTATTCACGTTTCGAATATAGCTATTTACAATAAAAAAACAAAAAAAGCCGACAAAGTGAAGATTGAAGTTAACGAAAAGTTAAAAAAAAGAATTTTTAAATCAGACGGAAAAGAAATTAAATGAGTAATTCAATAATTAACTCTTTATACAAAGAAGCTATGCCATCTTTGATGACCGAATTAGGCCTTAAATCACCTATGGCAGTGCCAAAAATTTCTAAAGTGACTTTAAATATGGGTTTAGGTGCAGAGGCAATTAACGATAGAAAGGTTGTTGAAAATGCAATGGAAGAGCTTAAATTGATCTCTGGTCAACAGCCTATAAAAACAAATGCCAGAAGATCTGTGGCAAGTTTTAAACTAAGAGAAGGTTTTACAATAGGATGCAAAGTTACTCTTAGAGGAAAAATGATGTTCGATTTTTTAGATCGTTTATTAGGAATAGCAATTCCAAGAGAGAGAGATTTTAGAGGTTTGAACCCAAAATCTTTTGATGGAAGAGGAAATTATACAATTGGTATTAAGGAACATATCATCTTTCCCGAAATCGATTATGACAAAGTTCAAAAAATTAGAGGATTAGATGTGTGTATAACTACCACTGCAGAAAATAACGAGGAAGGTTTGAAGCTTTTAACTGCTTTAAAATTTCCTTTTAGGACGTGAGGAAAAATGGCTAAAGAATCAATGATTGCAAGAGAGCATAAAAGACTCAAAACAGTAAAAAAATATGCCGCTAAAAGAGCAGCTTTAAAGGCTATTTTATCTGATACAAAAAAATCAGATGGAGAAAAGCAAGTCGCTAGATTAAAGTTGCAAAAACTTCCTAGAGACGCAAGCCCAGTTAGACTTCAAAGAAGGTGTCAAATTACTGGAAGACCTCATGCTGTGTATAGAAAATTTGGTCTTTCAAGAAATAAATTAAGAGAACTCGCAATGAAAGGTGACGTTCCTGGTTTAGTTAAGGCGAGTTGGTAAGGAGAAGATATGAGTTTACAAGACCCTATTTCAGATATGATCTCAAGAATAAAAAATGCTCAATCAAGAGGGCATCCTAAAGTTTCGTTTGGTTCTTCTAAATTAAAAAAAGCTATATGCGAAGTTTTATCTGACGAAGGCTTTATTAAAAAAGTTGAGGTAATTGAGGCTGACTCAAAGCAAAATATCGAAGTCACTTTAAAATATTTTGAAGATAAGCCTGTAATTAAAGAGTTTTATAGAGAGAGCAAACCCGGTTTGAGAAGATATTTTGGTAGCAAAGATATCCCAGAAGTTAAAGGCGGACTTGGGACAGCAATTCTCACTACAAGCAAAGGAGTAATAACTGATAAGCAAGCCAAGTCTCAGAACATTGGCGGAGAACTTATCTGTACTATTTTTTAATTATGGCTAGAAATATCAACAGACCAATAAAGATTTCCGAAGGAGTAAAGACTGAGCTTAATGGCCAAACACTTTCTTTTTCAGGTCAAAAAGGCTCTATGGACTTAGTTGTAAATGAGCAAGTTAACGTGGAAGCTTCGGAAGAAAATATTGTTTTCAATCCTAAAAAAGAATCCAAAGAGTCTATTGCTTTAGCAAGCACTATGAGAGCCTTAGCTATAAATAAAATGATTGGAGTTTCTGAAGGTTTTGTAAGAAAACTAGAAATTAACGGAGTAGGGTATAGAGTTAAAGTTAACGGCGATTCTCTTGAGCTTTCTTTAGGATTTTCTCATCCTGTTATATATAAACTTCCCGATGGAGTTTCTGCAGAGGCACCATCAAATACTGAATTGGTTTTATCTTCTGTTGATAAACAACTTCTTGGCGACGCTGCATCTAAAATCAGATCTTTTAGACCGCCAGAACCTTATAAGGGAAAAGGAGTTAAATATGCAGACGAAAGAATCATTAGAAAAGAATCTAAAAAAGCATAGAGAAAATGACAACTAAAATTATTGCAAGAAATAGAAGAGCAAAAAAATTAAGATTTAAAAGTATAGATCTTTCTACTAATAGGTTAACTATCTTTAGATCTAGCCAGCATATTTATGCCCAAATTTTTTCTATAGATGGTGGAGAAATTATTGCTCAAGCATCAACTCTAGATAAAGAATTGAAGTTAAAATCTGGATCAAATTCTGATGCTGCAGAAAAGGTAGGAACGTCAATAGCAGAAAAATGCTTATCTAAAGGAATTAAAAAAGTAGCTTTTGATAGATCAGGTTACAAATATCATGGAAGGGTTAAGGCACTGGCAGAAGCTGCAAGGTCGGCTGGTTTAGAATTTTAGGAAAAATTATGAAAGAAAATTATGATCAACAATCCGGCGAAGCTTTAGAAGAAAAGTTAGTTGGCGTTAACAGAGTAGCTAAAGTTGTGAAAGGAGGTAGAATTTTTGGATTCACAGCCTTGACAGTTGTTGGAGACGGGAAAGGTAAAGTAGGCTTCGGAAGAGGCAAGGCAAGAGAAGTTCCTATTGCAATTCAAAAAGCATTAGAGAGCGCAAGAAGAAATACTACCAACATTGAATTAAACGGTTCCACGATTCATTACTCAGTCAAAGCGAGACATGGTTCAGCAATAGTTTATATGCAGCCAGCTTCCCCAGGAACAGGAATTATTGCTGGTGGTGCAATGAGAGCAGTTCTTGAACTAGCAGGAGTAAAAGATGTTTTAGCTAAATCTTATGGATCAACTAACCCAATTAATGTAGTTAGAGCTACTTTTAAAGGGTTAGCAAGCATTGAGTCTCCTGAAAAAGTTGCTCTAAGAAGGTCTTAAATATGAATGATAAACAAAAAACTATTTCAGTAAAGCAGGTTAGAGGTCTTTCAGGATCTAGAGAGTTACATAGAAAATCTGTAAAAGGTCTTGGGCTGAGAAAAATAAATCATATCGTAAACATAGAGGATACGCCTTCTAACAGAGGAATGATTAATAAGGTAAAACATTTAGTAGAGATAGTAGAGAATTAAAATGAAACTAAACGAACTAAAAGCAATATCAAGTAACAAATCTTCAAAGAGAGTAGGAAGAGGTGCTGGTTCCGGTAATGGTAAAACTTCAGGTAAAGGGCATAAAGGACAGAAAGCTAGGTCAGGAGGAAAGGTGCGACCAGGTTTTGAAGGTGGACAAATGCCTATTCAACAAAGACTTCCTAAGTTTGGTTTTACTTCTAAAGTTTCTGAATTCAAATGTCATATCAAATTGAGAGACTTAGAAAAAATTAAAGAAGATTCAATAGATTTAGAATTATTAAAATCAAAAAAGATTGTGTCTAATAAAATTAGAGACGTAAAAGTGGTTAACGGTGGTGAACTAACGAAAGCAGTAAAACTTAAAGGAATCAAAACTTCTAAATCAGTTGCAGAGTTAATTATTAAATTAGGGGGAGAAATAAACTAATGGCTTCTCCAGCAATAAAATCCGATGGCTTAAAAGAATTATGGTCTAGATTAAGATTTGTATTGCTCGCAATAATCATCTATAGAATAGGGACACATATTCCTGTTCCCGGGATTGATCCCTTAAAAATTTCATCTCTTTTCGATCAGAATCAAGGCACTCTTCTTGGGCTTTTTAATATGTTTTCAGGCGGCGCGTTGGAAAGAATGAGTATCATGGCTCTTAATGTAATACCTTATATAACTGCTGCTATTGTTATGAATCTTCTAGAAGCAACCACGCCAAGTTTGAAAAAATTATTTAGACAGGAAGGCGAAGTTGGAAGAAGAAGACGAACAAGTTATGTCAGATTAGGCACACTAGTGCTAGCCATTTTTCAGTCTTCTGGTTTTGCAATTGCACTTTCATCTCAAGGTCTTGCTGTCGAACCAGGATATGGATTTATTTTTACTGCAATAGTGTCTTTCGTTACAGGCACCATGTTCTTAGTTTGGTTAGGAGAACAAGTAAATGAAAGAGGAATAGGAAATGGAATTTCCCTCATTATTTTTGCAAGTATTGTTTCAGGATTACCAGGAGCAATTGGCCAATCATTTGAGTCCGCAAGACAAGGCGAGATAAGCCTTATATTACTTTTATTAATAGGATTATTTGCTTTAGTTGCAATTGCTTTTATTGTTTGGGTAGAAAGAGCTCAAAGAAGAGTAAGTGTAAATTATGCAAGAAGAGCTCCAAATCAAATGAGCATGAGCCAAGCATCTCATTTGCCTTTGAAAGTAAACATGGCTGGCGTCATTCCAGCAATCTTTGCAAGTAGTTTAGTTTTATTTCCTGCATCTTTAAGTACATGGTTTGGTCAGGCTGAAGGATTTGGCTGGTTGCAAGAGGTATCCTTGGCTTTGAGTCCCGGACAACCTTTATATTCGATCGTCTTTGCAATTTTGATTGCCTATTTTTGTTTTTTTTACACAGCAATTCAGTTTCCAGCGAAAGACATTGCTGATAATTTAAAAAAATCTGGTGGCTTTCTTCCTGGTATTAGACCAGGAGATCATACAGTTGATTATATTGATAATGTAATGTCTAGGCTTACCATTTGGGGTTCTATTTACATGGTGATAGTTTGCCTAGCTCCTCAGTTTTTAATTGCTTCTGCAAACGTCCCATTTTACTTGGGAGGAACTTCGTTATTAATTGCAGTAGTAGTGGTAATGGACTTCATGGCTCAGGTACAATCACACCTTTTATCTAGTCAATATCAATCGCTAATGAAAAAAGCTAATTTAAAAGGTTATCAAAGGTAACAAATATGAAAGTAAGAGCTTCAGTAAAGAAGATTTGTAAAGATTGTAAACACGTTAAAAGACGTGGGGTAATTTATGTTATTTGCCCTACAGATCCAAAACACAAACAGAGGCAAGGCTAATGGCTAGGGTAGCAGGAGTAAACATTCCAGATAAAAAACAAGCTTGGATTTCATTAACTCATGTATTTGGAATTGGAAGAACTAGGGCTTTAAAAATCTGTTCACAAACGGGGATTGCCCATGACACTAAGATAGGAACTTTGGATGAAGCTGATTTGGAAAAATTAAGAAAAGCAGTTGCTGAATATGAAGTTGAGGGAGACTTAAGAAGAGATATTAGTACAAATATAAAAAGATTAATGGATTTAGGAACTAATAGGGGAATCAGACATAGAAAGAGACTTCCCGTAAGAGGACAAAGAACAAAAACAAATGCAAGAACAAGAAAAGGACCAAGAAAACCTATAAGAAGATAATATGACTGAACAAAATAAAGGAAAAAAGACTCAGAGAACATTTAGTGATGGAGTTGCACATATTTTGGCAACTTTTAATAACACAATTATAAATATAACTGATAAGCAAGGTAATACTATAGCTTGGTCAAGTGCAGGAGCTAATGGTTTTAAAGGTTCGAGAAAAAGCACGCCTTTTGCAGCTCAAATAGCAGCTGATAAAGCTGGACAAAAAGCATTATCACTTGGCCTTACATCGATTGAAGTCGAAGTTTCGGGCCCAGGCTCTGGAAGAGAATCTGCTGTAAGGGCATTAAATGGATGTGGACTGAAAGTAACAAAAATATCTGACGTTACACCTATTCCTCATAATGGGTGTAGGCCACCTAAAAAAAGAAGGGTTTAAAAATGGCAAAATATACAGGACCAAAAAACAAATTATCTAGAAGAGAAGGAACTGATCTTCTTCTTAAAAGCGGATATAGATCCTACGAATCAAAAGCCCGATCTGAAAATCCCCCTGGAGTTCATGGCGCAAGAAGAATTAGACTCTCGGATTTTGGAATACAATTAAGAGAAAAGCAGAAAGTTAAAAGAATGTATGGAGTTCTTGAAAAACAATTTAGAAATTATTACAAGCAGGCTGCAAGAAAAAAAGGTGAAACGGGTACTAATTTATTAGTTTCTTTAGAATCACGACTAGATAACCTAGTTTATAGAATGGGATTTGCAGCTACTAGAGCAGAGGCTAGACAATTAGTGAATCATAAGGCAATTATGGTAAATGGGATTGTTGTAAATATACCATCCTATCAAGTGATAGAAGGAGATTCTGTTTCAGTTTCTCATAAAGGAAAAAATCAAAAAAGAATAGGTCAAGCAATTGAGTTATTTTCTAATCGTGAGACTTGTGACTGGATATCAGTCGATCACAAAGAATTTTCAGGAACTTACGATAGTTTTCCAACTAGAGACTTGTTAAGCACTGAAATAAACGAAAATTATATCGTAGAGCTTTACTCTCGATAAATTTAAATAAATAAAAGAGGATAGAAACATGACAGATAATTTTGATGTAATAAAAGATTTCTTAACACCAAAGGAAATTATCGTTGAAGAAATAGATACTAATCATTCAAAGATTATACTCGAGCCTCTTGAGAGAGGTTTTGGCCATACTTTGGGGAATGCATTAAGAAGAATTATATTGTCTTCAACCCCTGGATCAGCAGTAGTAGAAGCTAAAATAGATGGCGTTTTACATGAATATTCTTCAATTGATGGAATAAAAGAAGATGTAATAAATATCCTGCTTAATTTAAAAGGTATGAGCGTAAGAATGTTCGACCAAGAAGAAGTTGAATTAAGCGTTGAAAAAAATGGATCGGGCGATTTAACAGCGGGTGATTTTGAACTTCCTGCAGGTGTAGAAGTAGTTAATTCAGATCACAAGATAGCTACTCTTGCCGATGACGGAAAAATAAATATGACTGTCAGAGTAAGAAAAGGAAGAGGCTATGCTCCAGTCGATATCAAAGAAAACGTCGATGGAGAAAATAAGGAAATAGGTTTACTCAAGATTGATGCCACTTACTGCCCTATACAAACCGTCTCTTATGCAGTTGAAAATACTCGAGTCGAAAACAGAACAGATTTGGATAAATTAACTTTGGATGTAAAGACTAACGGAACTATCGATCCTGAAGAAATTTTGAGACTAGCCGCTACTATTTTACAAAGACAGCTTATGGCTTTTGCCGAGCTTGGCTTCGAAACTGAAGAAGAGGAAGAAGATGAAACTCCGCCAGTCGATCCTATAATGCTCAGACCAGTAGATGAATTAGAGCTTACAGTTAGATCAGCTAACTGTTTAAAAGTAGAAAAAATATATTATATTGGAGATCTTGTAACTAGAAAGGAATCTGATCTTCTAAAAACTCCCAATTTAGGCAGAAAATCTTTGAATGAAATCAAAGATATTCTTGCTGCAAGAGGTTTAGCTCTAGGGCTGGAACTTGATAATTGGCCTCCATCTAATATAGAAGGGTAATGAGACATTTAAAAACAGGAAGAAAATTTGGCAGAACTAGCGCAACAAGAGCTGCGCTGTTTAAAAACCTATCTATTTCTTTAATAGAGCACGAAGCTATTAAAACTACGCTGACAAAAGCCAAAGAGTTAAGAGGTCATCTAGAGCCTCTTATAACTCTTTCCAAAGTAGATTCAGTTTCTAATCGAAGAAGGGCTTTTTCTATTTTAAGAAATAAAAGCGCAGTGGGAAAATTATTCGCCGAACTAGGACCAAGATTTAAAGAAAGGCCTGGAGGCTATTTAAGAATTATAAAAATTGGTTATAGACCTGGAGATTCAGCTCCAATGGCTTTAATAGAAATGGTTTCAAAAAGCGAGGGTTCTTCTCTGGAAGAGGAAGTTGACTCAGAGAAATCTGCTTAATAATCTTTAAGAAAAGTTCCAGTAAAAGACTTTTTCTCCTTCATAATTTTTTCAGGAGATCCTTCTGCAATTATCATCCCACCATTTTTTCCGCCCTCAGGGCCTATATCAACAATCCAATCTGAATTTTTGATCACGTCTAAATTATGTTCAATTATAACTACGGTATTTCCTTGAGATTTCAATCTATGTAGAACATTCAACAGAAGAGAAACATCATGAAAATGAAGTCCTGTGGTAGGTTCGTCTAAAAGATATAAAGTTCTTCCTGTTGCAGTTTTAGAAAGTTCTTTCGCAAGCTTTACACGCTGCGCTTCGCCTCCAGAAAGAGTAGTCGCAGGTTGACCCAATCTTATATATCCTAATCCAACCTCATTAAGCGTATTCAATTTTTTCTTAATTACAGGAACAGCATCGAAAAATTTTAATGCTTGTTCTACAGTCATATTAAGAACTTCAGAAATATTTTTTCCTTTAAATTTTATGGACAAAGTTTCATTGTTATATCTTTTTCCATCGCAAACATCACACTTTACATAAACATCAGGTAGAAAATGCATTTCAACTTTTATCACGCCATCTCCTTCACATGCTTCACATCTTCCGCCTTTCACATTAAAGCTAAATCTTCCAGGTTTATAGCCTTTAGCTCTTGCATCTTGAGTATCTGAAAAAAGTTCCCTTATGGGGGTAAAAATCCCAGTGTATGTTACTGGATTTGATCTTGGCGTACGGCCAATAGGACTTTGACTTATATCAATGACTTTATCTATATTTTCAATTCCTGATAATTTCTTAAAAGGTTTCACAGTTCTATCTGAAGAGTGGAGTACGTTCATTAACGCTGGATATAAAGTTTGATTTATTAAAGTTGATTTTCCAGATCCTGATACTCCAGTTATGCAAACCATCTTTCCTAAAGGGATTTTTAAATCTACGTTTTTAAGATTATTTCCTGAACACTTAGAGATACCGATGCTTTTATCTACCCCATTAGATATAGATTTTTCTACAGATATTTTTTTTGTACCTGCGAGATACTGCCCTGTTAAAGAAGATTTATTAGATAAAAGTTTTTTATAATTTCCAGAGAAACATACCTTCCCACCATGTTCTCCAGCTCCTGGTCCTATATCAATAATATGATCTGCATTTTCTATGGTCTCTTTGTCATGCTCCACTACTATGACTGTATTCCCAAGGTCTTTGAGCCTTTTTAGAGTAGAAAGTAATTTAGAATTGTCTCTTTGATGAAGGCCAATGGAGGGTTCATCTAAGATATATGTAACTCCAACTAATCCGGCTCCTATTTGACTAGCGAGCCTTATTCTTTGTGCCTCACCGCCGCTCAGTGATTCTGCACTTCTAGAAATATTTAAATAATTAAGACCGACATCTACTAAAAACTTTAGACGTTCTTTTATTTCCTTAACAATCTTTTCTGCGATTTTTCCTTTGGCTCCTTTCAAATTTAACTTATCAAAAAATTCATAAGCTTCTTCAATTGTCATTTCCGAAATTTCCGGCAATGAAGTTTGTTCTATAAAAACATTTCTAGCTGATTCGTTTAGTCTAGAGCCTTCACATGAGGAACACGTACGATGAGTCATAAACTTTGACATATCTTCCCTTATTAAAGGCGAGTCAGAATTAGCATATTTTCTATTGATGTTATTCACTATGCCTTCAAAAGGGCGAATAATTTCAATTCTTCTGCCTCTTTTTGATGTATAACTAAAATCTACATCTTCAGGTGTGCTTCCATAAAGAACCATTTCTTGTATTTTTTTTGGTAATTCTTCGAAAGGCAGATCCAAAGAAAAATTAAAATGATTACTAACACATCTCAGCAGGTAATGACGATACATGTGGCTCGCATCCCATCCTCTAACTGCTCCTTGATTAAGACTTAATTCAGGTCTTGAGATTACCTTTTTAAGATCAATTTCAGCCTTGAATCCAAGACCATCACAAGATTTGCATGCGCCTGCTGGGCTATTAAAAGAAAATAATCTTGGCTCAAGCTCAGGAATGCTATAACCACAAACTGGACATGCCATTTTAGTAGAAAAGGTTAGAGCTTCTTGATCTTCGCCTGCAGAAAGAAATTCTACCAATCCATTTGATTCATTAAGAGCTGTTTCAATTGACTGGACTAATCTACTTAAATTATCTTTTTTTATCGAAAGCCTATCAACAACAACTTCAATATTATGTTTTTTGTTTTTATCTAATTTCGGCAGCTCAGAGATATCATAAATCTGACCATTTATTCTTAATCTGACGTATCCCTTTGCTTTAAGATCAGTAAATAGATGTAAATGTTCTCCTTTTTGCTCTTTGAATAAGGGGGATAAGATTAAAACTCTTTTATTCAAAAATTTCTTAAAAGTTTTGTCAGTTATTTGGTCTAAACTTTGACCCTCCAAAGAAACATGATGATCAGGACATTTAGGAGTTCCTGTTCTTGCAAATAGCAATCGAAGATAGTCATAAATTTCGGTAACAGTTCCGACTGTAGATCTTGGATTATGAGATGTAGATTTTTGTTCAATAGATATGGCAGGGGAGAGCCCTTCTACCGTGTCTACATCTGGTTTGTCCATTACAGAGAGAAATTGCCTAGCATAAGCCGACAAAGACTCAACGTATCTTCTTTGCCCCTCTGCATAAAGAGTATCAAACGCAAGGGACGACTTTCCTGATCCAGATAGACCGGTAATTACAGTTAGTTCATCTCTAGGAATAGAAATATCTATATTTTTTAAATTATGTTGACGTGCTCCTTTGACACTTATGTATTTCATTTATGAATTGCTATGATTTAGACTAATTTCAAATATAATAAACAATAACACCTTTTAAGAGAAAACATTATGGCAAGAAGTGGAATTAATAAAGTTATATTACTTGGTAATTTAGGAGCAGATCCAGAATTAAGAACTACTGCTGGAGGAGATGCGGTAGCGACTATATCTATAGCTACTTCTGATAGCTGGAAAGATAAAAATACCGGGGAAGAGCAACAGAAAACAGAGTGGCATAGAGTTGTATTTTTTAGAAGAATGGCGGAGGTAGTTGGGCAGTACTTAAAAAAAGGCTCATCGGTATACATAGAAGGGCAACTTCAAACTAATAGTTACGAAGATAAAAATACGGGAGAAAAGAAATATTCAACTCAAATAGTAGCAAGAGATATGCAAATGCTAGGAAGTAGAAACAGCAGCGAAACTCAATCTAATACATCCGAGGAAGCTACAATGGACCAAACCCCTATGGATGATGAGATTCCTTTTTAGTCAGTAAATTCTTTAACAACAATACTTGCGTTTGTTCCCCCAAACCCAAAACTGTTAGACATAAAAGAGTAGAAATCCTTTTTTTCAATCATTTGATCGGCAAATTTTAGATTGATAGCCTCTTCAATAGGATTTTCCAAATTTAATGATTCTGCAATAAATTTATTTTTTAACATTAAAATACTATAAATACACTCCAAGACACCAGCTGCACCGAGAGCATGACCAGTTTGTGATTTTGTTGAACCAATAATAGGACTTCTCTCAAAAACTTTTTTTATTGCTTCAAGTTCTGTTGGATCTCCAGCAGGTGTGGAAGTACCATGAGCATTTAAGTAATCAACAGTATCAAGCCCGCTCATTTGTAAAGCTTGTTTCATGCATTTTGCTGCTCCCAATCCTGAAGGAGACACCATGTCTTCTCCATCTGAAGTAGCAGAATACCCAACTATTTCTCCATAAATTTTTGCCCCTCTTTTTCTTGCATGTTCCAACTCTTCTAAAATTACAATGCCCCCTCCGGCAGATATAACAAACCCATCTCTTCCTTTATCAAAAGGTCTAGAGGCTGCTTCAGGATCTGAATTAAATTTGCTTGATAAGGCTCCCATTGCGTCAAATAGTGCAGACTGAGTCCAATGTTCGTCTTCGCCTCCACCAGCTAAAACAATATCTTGTTTTCCGAGTTGTATTTGCTCCCAAGCTGAACCTATGCAGTGAGCACTAGTGGAGCAAGCAGACGAGATTGAATAGTTTATACCTTTAATCCCCAGGAAAGTGGCCAAACAAGCTGAAACAGTACTCCCCATGGTTTGAGTCACTCGATAAGGACCAATTCTTTTTATTCCTTTCTCTCTAGCAATATCTGCAGCTTCAACTTGACTTCTAGATGATGCGCCGCCGGAACCAGCTATTATTCCTACGCGATCAGAATTAAAAATTTCCTCTGGAAGATTAGAATCTTTAATAGCTTCTTGAGCGCTCAAATAAGAATATGCAGCTGTTTCGCCCATAAATCTAAATAATTTTCGATCTATTAATTCAGAAAGAATTAAATCTATAGATCCAGATATCTCACTCTTCATACCCATTTCTTTGTATTCAGGATTTGAAGTTATTCCAGACTTTCCGCTTACGAGAGAGTTTTTTATCTCATCTATTCCAATCCCTATCGGTGAAATAGCTCCTAAACCAGTTATTACCGCTCTTTTTAATTCCATTTTCAAAAACCTGAAGGGTCTTTGAAAAGTCCTACCTTAAGGTTTTTAGCCGTATAAATTTCCTTACCATCTACTTTCATAGAGCCATCAGCAAAACCAACCACCAAACTCTGTTTTCTTATTCTTTTAATATTAATTTCATATTCAACTATCTTAGCTTTTGGAAGAACTTGTCCAAAGAATTTTACTTCTCCAGCACCCAGAGCTCTACCAATTCCTGAATTTCCTTCCCACAAAAGATAAAATCCAAGCAACTGCCACATTGCGTCTAATCCCAGGCATCCAGGCATTACAGGGTCTCCTGTAAAGTGACAATCAAAAAACCATAAGTCGGGCTTAATATCAAGCTCACCTTTTATTTGGCCATTTTCAAAATTACCTTTATCAGAATTAACTTCGGTGACTCTATCCATCATTAACATTTCATTATTAGGAAGTTTTCCATTAGATGTTCCAAATAAATCACCTTGAGAGCATTTTATTAAATCCTCTTTAGAATAGCTTTGAGCGGGCTTAAAACTTAACTCTTCCATTCGTATATATTACAGTATTTGAAAAGATTGCGAGTAGAGAGTTTATTAGATAAGATGCCCATCTTTTAAAGAAATATTGAAAATGTACGCAGTAATTAAAAGTGGCGGTAAGCAGCACAAAGTAGCCGAAGGTGAAATTATTACTATTGAAAAGATAGATGCTGAAGAGGGATCAAATATAGAGTTCCCAGAAGTTTTAGCTGTAAATAAAGAAGGAAATTTACAAGTAGGAAAGCCTTTATTGGAAGGAGCCAAAGTTGTTGGAAAAGTAATTAATCATATAAAGGCTCCAAAAGTAACCATTATAAAAATGAAAAGACGTCAAGACTGGAGAAAAAAGCAGGGCCACAGACAAAATTTATCCAAAATAGAAATTAAATCAATAGAGATTAAATAATGGCACATAAAAAAGCAGGTGGAAGCACTAGAAACGGAAGAGACTCTAACCCTAAGTTTTTAGGAGTTAAAGCATACGGAGGCCAGACTGTTTCTGCAGGATCGATAATTGTTAGACAAAGAGGAACTAAATTTCACCCTGGAGCTAACGTAGGAATCGGAAAAGATCACACATTATTTGCAAAGTGCGACGGAAGGGTATCCTTTGAAAAAAAAGGCAAAAATCTTCGTCAATTTGTAAATATAGATTCGGTCAGTTAATCCCATGCGCTTCATAGATGAAGCATTCATTGAAGTTACCGCTGGAAATGGCGGAAGAGGATGCTTGAGTTTTAGAAGAGAAAAATTCATACCCAAAGGTGGACCTGATGGGGGAGACGGCGGTTCCGGAGGTAGTATTCTTATCGAAACCGACGAGTCCCTTACTACTCTTCAAGATTTTAGACTTCAAAAAAAATACAAAGCTAAAAATGGAAGTCAGGGTTTAAGCAAAAATAAACATGGAAAAGATGCAGAAGACACTATTTTAAAAGTTCCAGTTGGAACTTTGATAATAGATGAAGAGACTAATGAATTAATAGATGATTT
>CABYXE010000014.1 GCA_902522825.1 uncultured SAR86 cluster bacterium | reverse complement strand
ACTTTCTCCTAAGAAAACTAAGGATTCTTCCTTAGAGCCCATTGATACTCTCTCTCCTCCTTTTTGATCAATGGGCGCTTAGGCGGATTCCACCCAAGATAAAATATAACTTGCCAACTGTTCGACACCATCATGAGTTTTGGCAGAAAATAGTAGTGGGTCGTTTAGTAATACTAAATTAGTTAATTTTTTTTTGCTGGCCGATAAAGCGTTTAAGCCTTTGTTTCGAGATATCTTATCGGCTTTATTTAATAATAATTGAACTGGGAGATTATATTTTTGACACCAAGCTAAAAAATCCATATCTGTCTTTTGAAAAGGATGTCTGATGTCCATGATCAAGATGATAGCGCGAAGGGAGTCTCTAGAATTCATATAACTCGTTATTTGACGCCCCCAGTCTTTTTGCATTTTTTTTGATGCTTTGGCATAGCCATAACCAGGTAAATCAACCAATTTGTAATTTGTGTCGCTATTTACACTAAAAAAATTGATCGATTGGGTTCTACCAGGCGTATTCGAAGTTTTAGCTAGTTTTTTAGAATTTGCTAAGGCATTAATTATGCTTGATTTACCAGAGTTTGAACGACCACATATCGCTACTTCATGACCGAAATCCTCAGGATAAAGCCTTGCTTCAGTACAAGCTGATAAAAATTCTATATTCAAATAACTACTTTTTCTATTCATCTGTAAAAAAGGGTAAATTCAATTGCTATGGTATATAATTCACGCTCGCATAGCCCGCAATATAGAACAAAATGATTAAAAAATTAATTTTTTCAGCTTTTATTTTACTTCTAGCACCATTATTTCATTCAGCATCAGATTCTGGCTCAAGTTCTGTTGCAAAAGCACCATTAAGAGGAGATTCAATTTCTGGGGAAGGAAAAGTCATGGTTTGTGCCGGTTGTCATGGTGTTGATGGAAACAGCCTAGTTGGTCAGTGGCCTACTTTAGCTGGACAACGTGAAAGTTATTTATATGACCAACTTGTCCATGTTAAGGACGGCGAAAGAGTTATTGCTTCAATGATGGGTCTTCTGGATGCATACAATTACGATGATTTAAGAGACATGGCAGCTTATTACGCTGCTCAACAAGTTAAAGTTGGACAAGCTGATGAGAGCAATTTAGCTTTAGGCGCTCAGATTTATAGAGCAGGAAATCTTGATTCAGGAGTTCCGGCTTGTACTGGGTGTCACGGTGCTAAAGGAAAAGGCATAGAATCTGCTGGGTATCCAATGCTTAGTGGGCAAAAAGCTGAGTATGTGGTCACCAGTTTAATAGCTTATCAAAACGGTAATCGAGGTTACGATTCGAAAGGTAAATCAATGCAAGGAATAGCAGCCAAACTTACCTTAGAAGAAATTCAAGCAGTAGCTAACTATGTCTCAGGTCTTTACTAAACTTTTTGCTCTTTCATTAATTTTTCTCCTCAGCGCGCAGTGCTCGGGAGCAGCAGAAAAATACAAACCCGGAAGACATTACGAAATTTTATCGGAACCAGTACTCACTAGGGATAACTCCAAAGTAGAAGTGGTGGAGTTTTTCTGGTTTGGTTGCGGTCATTGTTTTAGTTTAGAGGGGCTTCTTAATGACTGGAAAAAAGATCTACCAAATTCAGTAGATTTTTATAGGTATCCTGTAATTTGGAACAAAATGGTTGAAACGCATGCAAAAATATTTTTTATTGCTGAAGCCTTGGATAAACCAGAAATAATTGACGGTGTCTTCAATGCAATACATGTTCAACAAAAAATGCTTGCTTCGGATAGAGAAATTATCCGTTTTATGAAGACCTTTGGCGTTTCGGAAGAGCAATACAATAGATTAATAAATTCCTTTGGATTAAAAAATAATATTAAAAAAGCCGATCTTTTTGGCGAAAAATACGGTATAAAAGGCGTCCCAACTTTTATTGTTAATGGTAAATATGCAGTTTCTGGAAATAGAGAGATAGGAACAAAAGATTTACTTGATGTAGTTGATTTTTTAATTGCTAAAGAAAGAAAAAATTAAATGAGTAAATATAAATCAAACCTGTTTATTCCGGGTCACACCTTAGATAGATTAGAGCGTGGATTAAATTCAAATGCAGATTCTTTAATCATAGATTTAGAAGATGGTTGTCCTGCAGATAAAAAGATATTGGCACGAGAGGAACTTATTAATCTTCTTAAAGAAAGGGCTTTTACCAAACCGGTTTTTATAAGAGTTAATGATGCAATGGAAGCTATAGGAAGAGAAGATATTGATGCAATTTCTCCTTACCAAGATCAGATCGAAGCAATCATTTTGCCTAAAACACAAAGCTTTGACTTTTTGGCCACTTTAGCTCCAATGATAGATTTCTCAAATAAACTGGTTCCATTGATAGAAACTCCAAGAGCAATAGATACAGTAACTCAAATAGCAGCTTTCAAAGATGTAGTAGGTTTGTTTTTTGGCGCCGCCGATTCATCGGCTAGTTTAGGATGCAAGTTGGCTTGGGAGCCTCTTTTGTACGCAAGACAAAAAGTTGTCCTAGCGGCTGCGATGTATAACTTATTCACAATAGATGCACCGTTTTTTTATATCGACGACAAAGAAGGCTTAAAAAATGAAGCAGAAGCAGTCAAGAATTTGGGTTTCACTGGCAAAGCCGCAATTCATCCTGATCAAATAGACTTTATAAATGAATCTTTTGCTCCAACTTCTGAAGAAATAGCTGAAGGAAAGAAAGTTTTAGAGGAGTATCAAAAATCTGGCGGGGGCGCAGTTAAAATTGATGGTCAAATGGTAGATGAACCAATAGCCGAAGCAATGAGGCTTAAAATTTCTCTTGGGGAAGAAGAAAGCGAAAATAAAGACTGAATTTTATGTCGTCACCCCTGAAAGGAATAAAAATTTTAGATTTAACCCATATGCTGGCTGGTCCCTACGGTACCATGCTACTAGCAGATCTTGGAGCTGAAATAATAAAAATTGAGCCTCCTCTTAAAGGCGAAATAACAAGAAGCCTCTTAAATAATGATCCTGAATATTCCGTTGACGGTGTCGGTCCTTACCACTTAACTCTTGGAAGAAATAAAAAAAGCTTAACTTTGGATTTAAAATCAGAACCAGGAAAAAATATCTTCTATCAATTAGTTAAAAAAGCAGATGTCGTTATAGATAATTTTAGTTCCGGCGTCATGAAAAGATTAAAAATCGATCATGAAACCCTTAAAAGCCATAACGAAAAAATTATTTCTTGTTCAATTAGTGGATTTGGAGAGGATGCAGAATCAAATAGGCCAGCTTACGATAATATTATTCAAGGTATTAGCGGTTTGATGTCTCTCACAGGATCAAATCATAAAGAGCCAATCAAATCTGGAGTTCCAATAAGTGACCTATCAACGGGAATGTTTGCCATCATTGGCATTTTGACTGCCCTAAGAAATAAAGAAGCAACAGGCAAGGGTGATAAAATTGATATATCAATGTTGGATTGCCAGGCCAGTTTGTTGAATTACATAGCGACCATGCACTTAATTTCTGGAAAAGATCCTGAACCAATAGGAAATGAACATCCAGTGCACACTCCTTTTAATTCATACAAAACTGCTGATGGTTTTATAATTTTAAGCGTTGTACACGAGGATTTTTGGCCTAACCTTGTGCAAGCTTTGGATCTAAAAGATTTAGATATAGAGAAATACGAATCTGCTACAGGTAGATCTAAAGACAGGGCAAAAATAGATTCAACTTTGGAAGAAATATTTTTAACAAATACTACTGAGCACTGGTTAAAAATCTTAAATGAACATCGAGTGCCTTGCGGACCGGTTAACAAATTATCTGAAGTTTTTAATGATCCAGATTTGATAAAGAGAGATATGATAGCTCAGGTTAAACAACCTTCAGGAGCAATAGTGAAGATGCCCGGTAATCCTATAAAAATAGGAGATGCAAAAACGGAGTATAAAAATTCTCCAGAATTGGGGGAGCATTCCTTAGAAATTCTTAACAATTGGTTGGGTATGACGGAAGAACAAATAGCTGAACTTAAAGAAGATAATATTATTTAATAATAACTAAGACTAAATTTATAATGCATTACATCATGAAAATATTCACTACAACATTAATCTTGCTTGCTTGCTTTACTGCCTTAGTTTCTTCATCGGATATGCGCGAATCAGCTATCGAAGAAAGAACTAAACCCATGGGTTCAATATGTTTGAAAGGAGATGGTTGTGGAATTTCAAGCGCTGGCCCTGGTTATAAAGTTAACCCCTTGGCTAGCATGATGGCTACTCCTTCTGAAACAATCTCTAATAAAATTGCTCTATCTGAAGGCCCAGAGCATGAAGTTAAAATGCTTAATTCAGGAGCAGATGGAATAATGGTTTTTGAGCCAGCGGTGATAAAAATTTCTAAAGGCGATACGGTTAACTTTAGAGCAGTTGATATGTCTCACAACTCTGCTTCTTTAGAAGGGATGATTCCTGTTGGAGCAGAATCTTGGAATGGTGCTTTAAGCCAAGACATAAGTATTACTTTCACAGAAGAAGGTGTTTATGTTTACCAATGTACGCCGCATGCAATGATGGCTATGGTTGGAGTGATACAAGTTGGCGAAGCGGTAAATTTGGATTCGGTAAAATCACAAGCCAGTCAAACAAAATCTGTTTTCATATCCAACACCGATCGTTTAGACGACTACCTTTCTAGGCTTTAGAAATTTAAAAAGCAGCAATAGTTGCTTCCAAGTCTTTCCAATTTTTAACTTCTGGAACATGACATTCCTGTTCATCAGGCCAAGAATTGTCTAAAGCATTAAGCCATATAGCTTTAAACCCAACATTAAGAGCTCCCTCAACATCATTTACAGGATGATCGCCGACGTGACATATTTCATTTGGCTTAAGATTGGTAATTGATATGGCTTCTTCAAACATTTTAGCTCCAGGTTTACTATCATTCACCATTTCAGCATTTAGGTAAAAATCGAATAAATGATCAATTCCTAAAGTTTCAATACTAGCATTACCATTAGTTAAAACTCCTAACTGATAGACTTCTTTAAGTCTCGCTAAAACTTCTAAAACATTTTCAAAATAAGTTACTTTATGACGCTCATCAAGGAAAATTTTAAATGCTTTATCTGAATCCATTGAAGCGCTAGAAATTTCTACACCATTTTCGACCAGTAATGTTTCGATAACTTTCTTTCTCAATTCAGACAATCGATTAGCTAAAGAGGGCTCAGCTTTGATAAGCCTTTGCCACATTTCTCTTTCTTTGGAGCTAAAAAGAATTTCTTTCATTTGGGGATGTTTATTGATCAACCAATCATTAGAAAGTTTATGAGAATTCATTATGACGTCGTAAAGAGGCCATAATGTGTCATCTAAATCGAAAGTTACTGCTTTGATGGTCATATTATTTCTTGGCATGAGGATGACTTTTGTCATAAACCTTAGCTAAATGTTGAAAATCTAATTTTGTATAAATTTGAGTAGTAGATAAATTAGCATGACCGAGAAGTTCTTGTACAGCCCTTAAATCTCCACTTGATTCTAATATATGAGAGGCAAATGAATGTCTCAACATGTGAGGATGAATATATGGAAGACCCATTTTGCTACTCATTTTTTTTAAACCATTCTGGACGGATCTTTGACTTAATCTTTTTCCTATATTGTTAACAAATATCGCTCTTTCGTTAGTTTCAGCGCGAGTATCGCGATGCTTATACCAGACTTTAATTGCGTCTATTGCTTTTGAGCCAATTGGAACCTCTCTTTCTTTCTGTCCTTTTCCTAAAACTCTACACATTTGACCTTCCATAGATAGATCGCTTATATCTAATTGACACAATTCTGAAAGCCTTAGACCCGAAGAATAGAGAAGCTCAGCAATTGCTTTATCTCTATAGTCGCCCCAAGTTCTAGGCTCAAATTGCAATAGTTTATTTACCATGTCGGTGTCTAGTGCTTTAGGCAATAACGAATTTAATTTCGGCGCAGAAATTCCCAGAATAGGATTTTCTTTTGTAAGTCCTTCCAGGCTTAGATATTTATAAAAACTTCTTAAGGAAGACAAAATTCTGGCAATGCTTCTAGGACTTAAACCTTGACGTCTGTATACACCAATAAAATTTCTTATGTCTGCTTGTTTTAAATTTGACCATGAAGAAAATTTTCTTTCATTTAAGTAATTATCAAATTTAAGTAAATCATTTTCATAACTTTTAATAGTGTGAACAGAATAGTTTTTTGCAGTTTTTAAATAATTTAAAAAATTTTTAATGTCTTTATGCATCGGAAGCACCGATTAAAGAATCAATTTTATGACTCATTACATCTATAACAAATTCTAAAAAAAGAGTTTCACTGTCTTTTGCAAATTTACCTTCTTTAGAACTTCCCAAAGTTAGAGCTCCAGCAATTTTTGAAGAAGCCAATCTACAGATGGCTCCTTCTTTAATCATAGCTTTGCCACCGAATACCAATGTTGATAGTTCTTTATTAAGCCCCCCCAAATAAATAACATTTTCTGAAAATAAATCTGAAAACGTTGGAGTGGCTATTTCAGGAGTAATTATCCTTTCAGCTGAAACATCAAAAAGCTCTTCTTGAGTAAAGAAAAAAATTTTACATTTTTCGTTACCAAATTCTTTTTTAAAGAAGATCTCAACTTGCTCGCTTAGACTATTTAAGGTTTCAGATTTTAATATTATCAAAATTAATTTTTGAACTTTGATAAATAGTTTTTGGTTAAATTCAGCATTAGAAAGAAATTCACTTAATTTAGAATCTGCAAGAAGGCTTTTCTTTTTAATTATTTCAACCTGTCTTTCAATCAAAGAAACTGCTTCGCCACTTGCGTGTTTTATTTCAAGTTCCTCTAGAGCTTCTGGATTTTTTAAAAAAAAATCAGGATTTTCTTTTAAAAATTTTTTAACATCTTTTTTCAGATATTTTTTTATTAAAAATACTCATAAATTCAATTCTATTGCTTGAGCTCGATAGTTTGCATTGCCAGTTAAGGATACCTTTCCAGAAGATAAATCTGTCTCAGTCTCCAGAAAACCATTATTAAAATTAACTTTCATTTTATTGCTTAAGTTTCTAACTTTATTACCAATAATTGCAGCAGCACAAGCACCGCTTCCACAAGCTTGAGTTTCTCCAACACCTCTCTCAACTACTCTTAAATTTATTTCAGAATCACTGATGCAATTAGCAAAACCCACGTTAACTCCAAATTTAAAAATACCACTATTTTGTAAGGCTGCTCCAACTTCAGGAACATTAAGTTGTTGATCGTAATTAAAAATTACGGCATGCGGATTTCCAACAGACACAACATCAAAGAATATTTCTTTGTTATTAAATGTAAAAGAATTAATTTTATCGTCTTCCAAGCCTATATCCTTTGATTCGAAACTGATATTGAACATATCAATTTTCAATAAATCCGCATTAGTTTTTCTGGCTATTATTAGATCGCTCCCAACCATGAAACTAATTTGATTAGAAAACACTAGTTTTTGATCAAAAATATATTTTGAGATACAACGTATACCATTTACACAATTTGTGGCTTCGCTTCCATCTTGATTATATATTTTGATTTTAAAATCAAATTTACTATTATCAGGCGGCAATATGAGCATTATCTGATCAATAGAAAATTCGTGATCGTAATTCAATAGTTTTGTAATTTCTTTTGAGCTGGGTTCATAGGGCTGTGTAACGCCATCTATGACAATGAAGTCATTACCCAAAGACTCCATATACTGAACAATCAGCATTTAAAAATCCTCTAGCTTTAAAGTATCCTCAAAACTTTCAGCTTTTCTTATAGTAGAAAATTCTGTTCCTGAAACTAAAATCTCTGAAGGTCTTAAGCGCAAATTGTAATTTGACCCCATGCTTGAACCATAAGCACCTGCTGAATAAATTATTAAGTTATCACCTTCTTTAGCTGAAATAACAAAATCATCACCAAACGAATCGGCAGTTTCGCAAACTGGTCCAACAATGGAATAAGTTTCGCCATCTTCGTTTGCCGATATATTCTCAATTTTATGTCTAGCATTATAAAGAGAGGGGCGCATAAGATCATTCATGCCCGCATTCACAACTATAAATTTTCTTTGACCGTTTTCTTTAATGCCAATTACTTCAGTAACGAGAGCACCAGCTTGAGCAATTATTGATCTGCCAGGCTCTAAAAGGAGGTCATATTTTCCAGTTTCTTTTTTAATTTTTTTCACTAATTCAGAAGGATCGAAACTTGTTTGCATTTCATAATCTATTGCAAGACCACCACCAATATCTAAATGATCTATAGGATGTCCTAGATTTTCCATTTCTTCCGCAAGAGACTGTAATTTTTTTAATAAATCTAAATAAAGATTTGTATCAGTTATTTGCGAACCAATATGAGCAGTTAATCCAACTAAATTTATATCTTTATTAGAAAACTTTTTTGCTAAAAGCAGTGCGTCTTCTTCAGACATACCAAATTTACAATCCGCTTTTCCAGTTTCAATATATGGGTGCGTATCACCCTCCATATCTGGATTGATTCGAAAAGAGATTCTAGGTTTTGTCTCTAATTTAATTATTTTTTCCAACTCAAAAGCAGATTCAACATTTATAGAATAGATACCTAAATCTGCTGCAAGTTTAAGCTCAGAAAATGTTTTTCCAACTCCTGAAAAAACAATTCGTTTTGGGTCTGCTCCAGCTTTTATGACTTTTTTTAACTCTCCTTCTGAAACAACATCAAAACCCAAACCTTTTTTAACCAGTATTTTTAAAATATTTAAGTTGTTATTGGCTTTGACCGAATAACAAACTAAATCAGATGAATCAATATTCGAAGTATAAGCTTCGCAAGATGCTTCTATAGTTGCGTTTGAATAAAGGAAAAACGGCGTAGGAATTTCTTGAACAACGGTTTCAATAGAAGTGTTTTCTAGAAACAATCTTCCCTCATTATAAATAAAATTATCTGGTCTCATGATTTATAAAACTTTCCGTTGGTAATGAGAGAGGTCCTTTAACTCCACACGCAGAAAAAGAAAGAATGATCAGAAAAATAAATGCAGCTATTTTTTTCATTTTAAAAATCCTCCTGTATCAATGATGAGGTGGTTTCTCATATTGTATAGGATCAAAGTCATGTTTAGACTTTTCTTGTTTGGATTTCGTTCTTACTTTTTCTTTTTTTTTAACAGTTTTTTTCTGTTTCATTAATAATAAACAGATTGAGCAAATTTACTTTCAAAAGGAATGATTTCATCAAAGCGTTCTTCTTTAATTTTTTTTACCCATTCAGGATCAGAAAGCAAAGCTCTTCCAACGGCAACCATATCAAATTCTTCTGCATCCAGCCTATTAACCAGTTCATCTATTGGCGCACTTTCAACAGCATCTTCACCGGCATAAAGTCCGATGAAGTCAGACTTCAGCCCAACACTTCCTACTGTAATTGTCGGTAAACCGGAAATTTTTTTAGTCCAGCCAGCAAGATTTAAATCTGAACCTTCAAATTCAGACTCCCAGTACCTTCTGTTGCTGGCATGAAAAACATCCACACCTGCATCGACCAATGGCATTAAAAATTTTTCTAATTCTTCTGGCGTATGAGCAATTTTTGCTTCGTAATCTTGTTGCTTCCATTGAGAGAATCTAATGGCAATAGGAAAGTCTCTGCCTATTTCCTTTCGTGCTCTTTTTATGATTTCACAGGCAAATTTAGTTCTCTTATTTATTTCTCCGCCATAGGTATCATCTCTTTGATTTGTTCCTTCCCAAAAAAAGTTATCGATTAGATAGCCATGAGCTCCATGCAACTCGACCCCATCAAAACCTAAGTCTTTTATTTTTATAATATCTTTTACAAAGCATTCTATTAACATCTCTACTTCTTCGGCTGACATTGCGTGAGCAGCTTCTTTATTTGTATTAACCAAACCAGATGGGGTGTAACCGGGAACTTTTGGATCAGGAGCCATTCCTTCCTTTCGCATGGCTCCTACATGCCAAAGTTGTGGAAAAATTTTAGAACCTTCCGCTTGCACTGCTTTAATTATTTTCTCCCAGCCTTCGTCAGCTTTATCCTGAAATCCAGGTACATTAGGATACCCACTGGAAGAAGGGTGACTAACTTCAACGCCTTCAGTAATAATTAAACCTACTTCTCCAATAGCACGCCTTTGATAATAATCTTTTACATTTTCACCGGGAATTCCATCTGGAGACATCATGCGAGTCATTGGAGCCATAGCTATCCTGTTTGGAACTTCTAGCTTATTAATTGTTATTGGTTTAAATAATGATTTCATAATATTTTCCTGTCAAAGTTTGAGCTTATTTAAAGCTTTAATTTATCTTTAGCGTGAGCAATCTGTTTCAATACTTGAGATGGCGCTGTTCCACCAATACTACTTTTTGAAGTAATAGATTTTAATGGATCAAGATGTTTGAAAACATCTTTTTTTATAAGCGCATTTAATTTTTTTAAATCTTTTAAAGATAGTTCTGACAACAAAAGATCACTCGTTTCTGCTAATTGAACGGCTTTTCCAGAAATAGCATGCGCATCACGAAAAGGAATACCTTTCATTACTAAGTATTCAGCCAAATCAGTTGCACAGATATGACCATCATATACATCTGTAAGCATGGAATCATGATTAAACTCTGCTCCAGCAATCATTGCAGTTGTAATATCAAGTGAGCCTAGAGCGTATTCTATGGAATCAAAAAGAGGACTTTTATCCTCTTGATTATCTCTATTGTAAGAAAGAGGTTGGTTTTTTATTAAACTCAATAAAGTAACAAGATTACCAATGGTTTTGCTAGAACCTCCTCTGACTAATTCAGCCATATCAGGATTCTTTTTTTGAGGCATTATGGAAGAACCAGTACAAAGTTCTTCCGGAAGATCAACATAATCAAATTGAGAAGAAGACCAAATTATTAATTCTTCAGAAATTCTTGAAAGATGTACGCCCATTAAACTAATGTTAAATAGCATTTCAATAACATAATCACGATCGCTTACCGCATCGATAGAATTTTTTGTAATTTCTGAAAAACCAAGAGATTTAGCAAGTTTCATTCTATTAATTTTGAATTTATTTCCAGCTAACGCTCCTGAACCAAGCGGACTTATCTTTAGTCGTATTTCACATTCTTCAAATCTATCCAAGTCTCTTGATAACATTTCGAACCAAGCCATTAGATGATGACCGAGTGTAATTGGTTGTGCTATTTGCATGTGGGTAAAGCCTGGCATTAAAGTATCTACTTCAGACTCGGCTTTTAAGACTAATACTTCTAAAAGGTCTGTAATACATGACTTTATTTCTTTCGATTTTTCAAGAAGGTGCAGTTTTAAATCCGTTACAACCTGATCGTTTCTAGATCGTCCTGTATGGAGTTTTTTAGCGGCGGAGCCAATTATTTTTTCTAAAGCAGACTCAATATTCATATGCACGTCCTCAAGTGCTTCCTGCCAATTAAATTTATCTGATTCGATTTTTTGTTTAATTTGTTTGAGTCCAGATTTTATCTTTGCGAGTTCACTCTTATTGATAACTCCAGCTGATTGAAGGGCTTCGGCATAGGCAACTGATCCGGAAATATCTTCTTTATAAAGTTTTTTATCAACGTTAATGGAAGAAGAAAATTTTTGAGCTTTTTCTGCAGTTTGTTTTTTAAAGCGACCGCCCCAACTAGTATTTTTTTTGACCATTAATATTTATAACTTTCTGGTTTAAATGGTCCTTCAACTTTAACGTTTATATATTTTGCTTGATCTTTAGTTAACTTGGTTACAACCCCTCCAAAACCTTCAACCATGTAAGAAGCAACTTCTTCGTCAAGCTCCATAGGCAGAACTTCTATTTTTAACATCTCTTTTTTTATCTCTTCATCATTTATAGTTGCAAATGCTTGCTTGTAAAGAAACATTTGCGCTAAGACTTGATTTGCAAAAGAGCCATCCATAATTCTAGATGGATGTCCTGTTGCATTTCCTAAATTAACTAATCTTCCTTCTGCCAAAAGTATCAAATAATCTCCTGCTTTATCGGATCTAGAGATTTTATGAACTTGAGGTTTAACTTCTTCCCACTGCCAATTATCTCTCATGTATTGGGTATCAATTTCATTATCAAAATGGCCAATATTACAAACGGTAGAGCCGGCTTTTAAGTTACTTAAAATAAATTTATCGCAAACATTAACGTTGCCAGTTGTTGTAACAATTAAATCTGTATCCGCTAGTAGCGCTTTATTTATCGATTCATCATTGCCTTTATTTTCTCCATTAACGTAAGGAGAAACGACTTCATAGCCATCCATGCAAGCTTGCATAGCGCAAATAGGATCTATTTCCGTGATTCTTACAATCATGCCTTCTTGTCTTAAACTCATTGCTGAACCTTTACCAACGTCACCATATCCAATAACTAATGCTTTTCGACCAGCCATGAGAATATCTGTTCCTCTTTTGATGGCATCGTTAAGGCTATGACGACATCCATATTTATTATCATTTTTTGACTTTGTAACAGAGTCATTTACATTAATTGCAGGAATCTTTAATTCTCCTTTATCTAACATTTCCAAAAGCCTATGCACTCCAGTAGTTGTTTCTTCCGAAACACCGTGAATGTTAGCCAACATTTCAGGAAATTTTGTGTGAACCATTGAAGTAAGATCTCCGCCATCATCAAGTATCATGTTTGCGTCCCAGGGCGAGCCATCTAGCAAAATAGTTTGTTCTATGCACCAATCAAATTCTTCATCATTCATTCCCTTCCAGGCAAAAACAGGAATACCAGCAGCTGCAATAGCAGCAGCAGCATGATCTTGAGTAGAAAAGATATTGCATGAAGACCATCTAACAGCTGCGCCTAATGCAACTAAAGTTTCTATTAAAACTGCAGTTTGAACTGTCATATGAATACAGCCCATAATTTTGGCTCCTGCCAGGGGTTGAGAACAGCCATACTTTTCTCTTAATTTCATCAAAGCAGGCATTTCTGATTCAGCTAGAGCAATTTCTTTTCGGCCAAACTCCGCTAGAGAGATGTCAGCTACTTTGTAGTCTGTAAAATCCATAATTTTCCTTTAATTGTTATTTATCGTACTTGATTTGTCTGTTTTTTCCCATGAGAAACCTGCGTCCTCTCTGCCAAAATGTCCATAAGCAGCAGTACTTTGGTAAATTGGTTTTTTTAAATCCAACATTTGGATTAACTCCTTAGGTTTAAGTTCAAAGTTATTGCTGACAATTTTAGCTATCTCTTCATCCGATACTTTTCCTGTTCCAAATGTATTAATGCTAATTGATGTAGGTTCGGCTACTCCTATTGCATATGAGACTTGAATTTCACATCTCTCAGCAAGATTCGCCGCGACTATATTTTTGGCAACATATCGTCCAGCATAAGCTGCAGATCTATCTACTTTTGACGGGTCTTTTCCCGAAAATGCTCCACCGCCGTGACGGGCCATGCCGCCATAGGTGTCCACAATAATTTTTCTTCCAGTCAAACCGCAGTCTCCAACTGGACCACCAATTACAAATCTTCCCGTTGGATTTATATAAACTTTGGTTTTGTCAGTTATCCATTCAGCAGGAATTGTTTTATTAATAATCTCTTCTCTGATACCTTCTTCTAAGTCTTTTTGAGATACTTCTGGGCTATGTTGAGAAGATAATACGATTGCAGAAATATACTCTGGTTTTCCATCATCGTTGTAAACAAAACTCAATTGACTTTTTGCATCCGGACGCAGCCAGGGCAAAACTTCTGATTTTCTTACCTCAGCTTGTTTTTTTACCAATAGGTGAGAGTATGTAATTGGCGCTGGCATTAGAACGTTTGTTTCATTATTTGCATATCCAAACATCAAACCCTGATCACCAGCTCCTTGATTCTCATCTGTTCCAGTTCCTTCGTCTACTCCTTGAGCTATGTCGTTTGATTGCATTCCTATGGCATTGATTATTTCTACTTTTGACCCATTGAATCCCACTTCATCATTGTCGTAACCAATTTCATTTATGACTTTCCTAACGACTTCCTCTAGATTAGGTTTTGCACTTGAAGTAATTTCTCCAGCAATAACAACAAGGTCAGTTTTAACAAGTGTTTCGCAGGCAACTCTAGATTCAGGATCGCCTTCTAGAAATGCGTCTAAGATGGCATCTGAAATTTGATCTGACATTTTGTCAGGATGACCTTCCGAAACAGATTCAGAAGTAAAAGTTTTGTATTCAGCCATAATTTAATTTTAATAAACGAATAGAATTCTACTATGAAGTGAATAAGAAATAGTAGAAAATAGACAAAAAAATTCATGGCCAATCAACAAGATTTAGCAAATGCAATAAGAGCACTTTCTATGGATGCTGTCCAAGCGGCTAAGAGTGGACATCCTGGAATGCCTATGGGAATGGCCGATATTGCCCAAGTGCTTTGGAAGAAGCACCTTAAATATAACCCCAATAATCCTGAATGGTTTGATAGAGATCGCTTTGTTTTATCAAATGGGCACGGATCCATGTTGCTTTATTCTTTGTTGCATCTCACAGGTTTTGATCTACCAATGGAAGAGTTAAAAGCTTTTCGGCAATTAGGTTCAAAAACTCCTGGGCATCCTGAATGCGATGTTACGCCTGGCGTAGAAACCACTACGGGACCGTTAGGTCAAGGAATTGCTAATGCTGTGGGCATGGCTATGGCAGAAAAGATTTTAGCTAAAAAATTTAACAAACAAGAAATAGATTTAATTGATCACTACACCTATGTTTTTTGTGGCGATGGATGTTTGATGGAGGGTATCTCACACGAAGTATGTTCTTTAGCTGGTACACAAAAACTCGATAAACTCATAATGCTATATGATGATAATGAAATTAGCATCGATGGCAGAGTAGAAGGTTGGTTTACAGATGATACTCCTGCAAGATTTGAAAGTTATGGATGGACAGTAATTAGAGCCGTTGATGGCCATAATTTTGAAAGCATAGATAAGGCTTTAACAGAGGCAAAAAAATCTAACAAACCTACTCTAATCTGTTGCAAAACAGAAATTGGCAAAGGTTCACCCAACAAAGCTGGATTAGCTGATGCTCACGGAGCGGCGCTAGGTGAAGAAGAAATTTCTCTCACAAGAGAAAATATTAATTGGCCTCATGAGCCTTTTTTTATTCCTGATGAAATATATACAGAATGGGATCATAAAGAGACAGGTCAAAAAGAAGAAGAGCTATGGCAAGAAAAACTAAGCGAATATTCTAAAAATTATTCTAAGGAGGCTAGGGAATTAGAGAGGTTGATGAGTAGTAATCTGCCAGAGAATTTTGAAAATACAATTTCAAATTTAATTTCAAGTTTTGAAGCTGACGAATCAAATCATGCTAGTAGAAAGTGTTCAGGTATTTGCCTTAATAGCTTGGGTCCAATTATGCCGGAATTGATAGGTGGCTCTGCAGATCTTTCTCCTTCTAACAATACTAAATGGAAAGGTGCCCAGCAGTTAAGTTCAGATGGCGATGGAAATTACCTAAATTACGGAGTAAGAGAATTTGGTATGTCGGCTATTATGAATGGCTTAATCCTGCACGGTGGCATAAGACCCTATGCTGGAACTTTTCTTACCTTTCTTGATTATGCAAGAAATGCCGTAAGAATGTCGGCACTAATGAAATTGCCTGTAGTTTACGTTTACACTCATGATTCAATAGGTGTTGGAGAAGATGGTCCCACTCACCAACCCGTTGAGCACGTATCAATGTTAAGAGCTACGCCTGGCATACATACTTGGAGACCATGCGATGGAGTTGAAACTGCTTATGCTTGGAAACATGCTTTGGAATCAACAGAAATTCCTACAGCGTTGATATTATCCAGACAGAATTTAGCGCCTCAAAATAGAAATGATTCAGGTTTGATTGCCAAAGGCGGCTACGTCTTAGTTGACGCAGAAGATGAAGACCTTGTAATTATCGCAACAGGTTCCGAAATTGAATTAGCAGTTAACTCTGCTGAACTTCTTCAAGCAGAAGATATTAAAGTAAAAGTGGTTTCAATTCCTTGTACAGAATTATTTGATTTGCAGTCTGAAGAATATAGACTTCAAGTTTTAGGAACTAAGCCAAAAGTTGCTGTTGAAGCTGGCTCCAAAGATTTTTGGTATAAATATTTAACTACTGGAGATGAAGTAATAGGATTGGATTGCTTTGGAGAATCTGCGCCTTTAAAAGATCTATTGACGCATTTTGGGTTCACCAGCTCCAAAGTAGTAGAAACTTGTAAAAAAGTTTTGGGAAAATGAGCCAAATAGAAAATTCTATAAGCTCAATAGATTTAACTGATAAAAGCGTCCTATTAAGAGTTGATTTCAATGTTCCTTTAAAAGGCAGCGAGCTTTTAGATGATGAAAGACTAATAAGAGCATTACCTACAATCAATTTCATTGCAGAGAATGCAAAATCTTTAAAAATTATTTCTCATCTAGGTAGACCAGAAGAAACGGGGCTTGTACAAGATAAATTCTCTTTAAAACCAGTAGCCAAAAAACTTGCTGAATTACTTGGCAAAGAAGTTAATCTTGTAAATTCTTTAAAAGAATTAAAATCTTTAAAAAATATCTCCATGCTGGAAAATATAAGGTTTTACAAAGGAGAAAAACAAAACGAAGATAAGCTCTCAAAAGCCCTGGCAGAAACCGCAGATGTATTCGTCATGGATGCCTTTGGAACTGCGCACCGCAAACAAGCTTCAACTTTCGGAGTTACAAAATTTGTTAAAGAAGCATGTGTGGGTCTTTTAGTAGAAGAAGAATTAAAGGCTTTAGAGAAAATCATAGACTCTCCTGAGAAACCTCTTTTAGGAATTATTGGGGGCTCCAAGATCTCAACCAAGATGAAAGTACTTGAATCTTTAACTCGTCATGTAGATCACCTTATCATTGGCGGCGCCTTGGCAAATACATGTCTCAAAGCATTAGGAAAAAACATTGGCAAATCTCTTTACGAGGAAGATTTCATTGAGTTAGCAAAAACAATTATAAAAAATAAAAAAATTCTTTTGCCGTCTTATGTTGTGGTAACAAAAGGGAGAGACGCAAATCTAGAGGAAAAACATATCGATGATGTTGAAGACGATGACATCATTTTTGATATTGGCCAATCTTCAATTGAAGACTTTTCTCAATATATTAATTCTGCTAAGACAATAATTTGGAATGGGCCTATGGGTTATTTTGAAGAAGAAAGGTTTGCAAAAGGGACAGCAGGTATTGCACTAAAAATTTCTGAGTCAACTGGTTATAGCATTATTGGCGGAGGAGAAACTTTGGCATCTTTTTCAAACTTAAACATGATGGATTGCGTAGATTATGCGTCTACCGCTGGAGGTGCCTTCCTAGAATATATAGAATTAGGTACATTACCTTGTATAGAAGTTATTAAGAATAAGAACATGGGGACGTAAATATGGCATTAACAACATTAGAGGATATAGCAGCATACTTAGTTTCAGACGGAAAAGGATTTTTAGCTGCCGATGAAAGCACTGGAACAATCGGCAAGCGATTTGATGCAATAAATACTGAATCTACCGAGGACTCAAGGAGAGACTATCGTGAATTATTATTCAGAGCTGAAGGCATGCAAGATAATATAGGTGGTGTTATTTTGTTTGATGAGACACTTAGACAAAATGCAGAAGACGGCACTCCTTTAAAAGACTTGATTAATTCAACAGGTGCTTTGCCGGGGATTAAAGTAGATAAGGGTATCAGCCCTTTTAATGATTTAGAAGAAGTCATAACTGGAGGTTTAGAGGATCTCAACGAAAGGTGCGCTGAATATGCCGCTATAGGTGCAAAATTTACCAAATGGCGAGCAGTGATAAAAATTGGAAATGATATACCAACGCAAGAATGTATCGATGCCAATATGAAAGCATTGGCAGATTACGCAAAAATTGTTCAAACGAATAATATGGTGCCTATAGTCGAACCGGAAGTCTTGATGGACGGCGAACACTCAGCTCAGTCATGTTTTGAGGCGACTGCCAATTGTTTAAAAACTCTATTTTCAATGCTTGATGCAAACGATGTGAATCTTAAAGGAACAATACTTAAGCCTAATATGGTTGTTTCTGGAACCGATGCCCCTATTCAAGCCAGTGTATCTGAAGTTGCTGAATTGACTTTAAAAGTATTAAAAGAAAACGTACCTTCAGATTTAGCAGGTATTGCTTTTCTTTCGGGCGGACAGTCAGATCTTGTGGCAACTGAGCATTTAGATGCTATGAATAAAATAGGTGGCTTACCATGGCCATTGAGTTTTTCTTATGGCAGAGCTCTTCAACAGCCCGCTTTGAAAGCTTGGATGGGACAACTAGATAATAAAGAAGCAGCGCAAGAAGCTTTTAGTCATAGGGCTTTAATGAACAAACTTGCAGCTCAAGGCAAGTGGAATGCTGAAATGGAAATATAACTCTTTAAAGCTAGTTCGAATGCAACCTACTTTTTCCGTTTTATTATTTTTTATCTTAATATCTTTCAGTTCTTCTAGTTTTACTAAAAACTGTATGAAAGGAGAAATTAAACATAATTGTTATGCTGAAGAAAAAATATTAAAAAACAATATTGAAATTAATTACAAAGGGTTTTGGCGTGATGGACTTAGACATGGCAAAGGAAAGGTTTCTAATCAATTAGGAGATTTTTTTGAAGGCATTTTCGAGGCTGGCGAATTATTAAACGGTGAATATATCTGGGCTAACGGCGACAAGTATATCGGTAGTTGGAAAAATGGACTTTTACATGGAAAAGGGAAAAATATCTGGGCAAATGGAGATTCTTTTGAAGGCCTTTTCAAGGCAGGCGAATATGTAGACGGTGAATAT
>CABYXE010000013.1 GCA_902522825.1 uncultured SAR86 cluster bacterium | reverse complement strand
GATAGTCTTTTTTACTCAACTTGCTTACATGAACAAATCCTTCAATATTTAATTCTTCTATTTTAATAAAAACTCCAAATTCAAAAGCAGATACTATAGAGCCATTAAATGATTTTCCAATGTAGTTTTCAGCACACTTACATTGTAAAAACTTAGTTTCTTTTCTGCTTATTTTTTCAGCATTCCTGTCTTTTAAAGAAATATCCTCCGCAATTTCTGCTACAGCATCTAAAGAATAAGGAAAGGCATTATTTTTGATAAATGTTTTTTTAGATTCAACTGAATTTATACCTTGAGTTAAAAGTTCTTTAATACATCTATGCACAATAAGATCAGCATATCTTCTTATGGGCGAAGTAAAGTGAGTATATTTATCCAAAGATAATGCAAAATGAGAAGTTAACTTAGGGTCATATTTAGCAAGAGACATGCTTCTTAAAATTTGCACAATGATTACCTCTGATATTTTTTTTGTTTTTGCAACTTTCATCCAAGAAATTAAATTTTCTCTTATCTTATATGAGTCCATATTATTTTTTATTTGTCTGCTGGTGAGGAAATTTTTTAAATTTGCTATTTTTAGAGGATCAGGTTTTTCGTGAGATCTATAAACTGATGGAATTTTAGATTTACTTATCAGCTCAGCTGCACAAACATTCGCTAATATCATGCATTCTTCTACAAGCTGATGTGAATGATTTCTTTTCAAGGGACGGAAGCTCTTGATATTATTTTCTTTATCATTCATTGGCGAATATTCTGATAAATCAAAATCTATCGCTTGTCTATCCAGCCTCTTTTTAGCAAGCAACCTATATATTTTTTCCAGAGACTCTAAACTTTGAGAAACATCTTTAAGCAATGATGGCTTATCTTTTTCAAATTGTTTACCTAACTTTTCATAGGTTAGCCTTGCCTTGGAACGAATAATTGAGTTATAAAATTTAAAGTTTTCTAAATTACCATCCTCAGTAATTTTCATCTCGCAAGTTAGAGTTAATTTATCCTCGTCTGGCCTAAGAGAACAAAGGTTATTCGAAATTTTTTCAGGTAACATTGGAATTACTTTCCTCCTAAAATATATAGATGTTCCTCTATTTATCGCTTCTAAATCTAGTGCCGAATTAAACTTAACGTATTCAGCGACGTCTGCTATAGCTACAAATAGTTTAAAACCAGAATTTATCTTTTTAGCAAAAAGGGCATCATCGAAGTCTTTAGCAGACTTTCCATCAATTGTTACAAAGGCAAACTCTCTTAAATCTTTTCTGATACTTTCATTTTCATCCTTAAAAGTTTTATCTAATCTATTAGCCTCACTAATTACTGATTTAGGCCAAGTTATTTCAATATCTGATCCTTCCACAGCGACTTGATATGCTTCTTCAAAAGGATCTAAAATTTTCTTGGACGAAATTATCTTTGCAGTTGGTTTATATTTTAAACTTGGTTGTTTGGTAATTTTTGCTTCAAATATATTTCCGACTTTTTTTGGGTCTGAAATTTTAGATTCAACTAAAACGTCTAGGTCGTATGAAGAGTCAATTGAGTTAAGAAAATATTTTTTATTTTTAAATTTTAAGATTCCTTTTACAGTCTTTGTATTTCTTTCAATAACCTCGACAATCTTGGCTCTATCTTTAAGCGTTATAGAACATTTAACTTTATCATTTGGAAAAACTTTAAACATTTCTCTTTTTGGCAGAAAGTATTTCTCATTCTCGGATACTTCAAGAATCCCTTTCCCAGATTTATTGAGTTTGACTTGCCCTATTAAGAGTTCTTTCTTTGACATATATATTCAGTATAATTTTTGTTAGATAAAGTATTTATTAAAAATGCTCTATTTAAAAAATAATTTTTAGTTTCACAATGAATAGTACACCTGATATTAGTGATAAATTTCCTAAATTGAAATTTATAAATATTCAATTTAGAAGTTTCGGTTCAGACAAATTCTTTTCTGGCGAAATTGTAACTGCCATTTGTCCCGAAGATAACTCTAAAATAAAAAAAATATTAGATGAACCTGGTCATCAAAGGATTCTCATAATTGACGGTCAAGCTAGCCATAAAGTTGCCCTTCTAGGGGATATGATTGCTGAATCTGCAAGTAAGAATAATTGGTCAGGCATAATTATTAATGGCTGCGTCAGAGACGTAGAAATTTTGAGAAAAATAGATCTTGGAATTATGGCTATCGGAGCAGTTCCAAGAAAAAGCGAAAAATTAAACAGAGGCTCTTTAGGAGAAGATATTAGAATTGGAGATATTAGAATTTCCAGCGGTTTTTGGGCTTATGCCGATGAAAATGGGGTGCTTATTTCAGAAAAGAAACTGGATTTAGATTGAATAAAATTAGCTCACTACTCATTCTCTCAGCGTTCTTTTATGTAACAATTTCTATCTTTCAAATTTCGGCTGTTACCGATGCATTGATTTTTCTTTTAATGGTTAACAATACTTTTTTGGCTGGCATTATATTTATTTTTTCCCTTTTTATTACTTTTACCCCCTTACTGGGCCCAATTTTAGGAATTATTGGAGCTACTTTCGTCTGGGAATGGAATATTTTTTTGGCTTTTTTTCTCTTTTTTTGGCCCTACTTATTTGGCGTAATGGCATGGATTTTATCTAATAAAAAAAAGACAACTAATGTACAAGAAAAATCTATGGATGCAGAAGATGCTGAAATAATTGAAGAATGGAAAAGGTGATCAGGCTAAATTCGCTCTAAAGTTCCACCCATTAATTCGTGAATAAGTTGGACTCCTTTCAACGGCCTTATTAAAACTTTGAATTCAGAAATTTTATTTTTGTCATTCCATGAAATTAAGTCTACTCCATTGATTTCTATTCCATTAAGTTTTAGTTCAAATTCTAGACAAGCATTTTTTTCATTTATTACTTCTTTTATGTATTTGAAGGAATCATCACCAAACACCAGAGCTGCGGCAGAAAGATATTTTATGGTTAACTCTTTTCCTTTTTGAGGCGTAAAAACTACAGGCGAATAAAATATACAATCTGAATCTATAATAGATGATAGATTTTCAGTATTCCCTGATTTAACAATTTCGTGCCATTCTTTAATCGGATTCATATCTTTAAACGGAGCTGGCGATTGGATTTGAACCAACGACCGCCTGATTACAAATCAGGAGCTCTACCAACTGAGCTACGCCAGCAACAAATCGATTATATATTTATTTTTGTATCTTTAAAGAGACTTCGCCAGAAGAGACTCTTTTTTTCACATTATCTACTAATATATTCAACGAACCATCATCATTTGTATCAAGTGCTATACAATTTGCTTCTGAGTAATTTGAAACGAAAACTTTTTTATTTTTTAAAATATTTATTTTCTCAAAATCTTTTTTAAAAACTTTAAATCCTTTTTTTAGAAAAATATTCAAATCTTTTGCTATCTCGGAAACTATTTGAGAAATTAAAATATTTCTATCAATTTCAATTGAAGGATTTTCTAGATGTAACGAAGTCCATTCTTGATCTATGAAGTCATTTTTCTCCATATAAACATTTAAACCAATTCCTACAATAATTAATAATTTTTTATTAATAATTTTTGTTTCTATTAAAATTCCTCCAAATTTTTTTTCATTTAAGTACAAATCATTTGGCCACTTAATTTGAGAATTAATTTCATAGAGTTTTTTCAACGCTTTTTTTATGTCTAAAGCTACAAGAATACTAAAACCGTCTAGATCTGAAATTTTTTCATTTAAAAGCGTTCCGATCGAAAAATAAATATTACTATTTTTAGGGCTCTCCCAACTTTTACCAGATCTACCTCTGCCCTTAGTCTGCATTTCGGCAGCACAAACATTAAAGACATCTATTTCTTGATCTTTTTTTAATAAATAAGAATTAGTTGAATCAATTTGATTAAAAACCTCTAAATTCACTCTTTGATTTTGGTTTATATCTAAAAAAGAGAGAATCTTTTCTCTATTTAAACTCTTTTCATTGACATCTTTCATATGTAGCAAGAGAATACCCATCCTGATTGGAGGGGTTGGGGAGCGGTCAAACCCAGCTGACTGTAAATCAGCCGCTTCGGCTTCGCAGGTTCGAATCCTGCCCCCTCCACCAGGACATATTTTTTGTTAACAATAATATAACTATAATTTTGTTGCATTTATTACCAGAATTGAGTATAAACGCGAACGGAGTTTTGGGTCTAGGGATACTATTCTATAAACAGAATTTTTTTCTTACATTCAATGTTCTTAACTTAGGAATGCTCATATAGCTCAGTCGGTAGAGCACTTCCTTGGTAAGGAAGAGGTCACCGGTTCAAATCCGGTTATGAGCTCCATGGAATTTAAAATACTTTATAAATTGAAAGAGGAAGATTAAATGGCTAAGGAAAAATTTGAAAGAACGAAACCCCATCTTAATGTGGGTACTATTGGGCACGTAGACCATGGTAAGACTACACTCACAGCAGCTTTGACTAAAGTTTGTGCTGAAGCATATGGATCTGGAGAAGCAGTGGCATTTGACGGTATTGATAACGCTCCTGAAGAGAGAGAAAGAGGAATAACAATTGCTACTTCTCATGTGGAGTATGATTCTCCTGCAAGACACTATGCTCATGTTGATTGCCCCGGACACGCGGATTATATTAAAAATATGATAACTGGAGCAGCTCAAATGGATGGAGCTATCCTTGTTGTTAACTGTGCAGATGGCCCTATGCCTCAGACTAGAGAACATATCTTGCTAGCAAGGCAAGTAGGAGTTCCTTTCATAGTCGTATATTTAAATAAGGCCGATCAAGTTGACGATGAAGAATTAATCATGCTTGTTGAAGAAGAAATAAGAGAATTATTAACAGAATATGATTTTCCTGGTGCTGATACTCCTGTGATAGTCGGTTCAGCTCTTAAAGCTTTAGAAGGAGATACTTCAGATCATGGAGTAGAATCAGTAAAGAAATTGGTTGAGTCAATTGACTCCTATATTCCTGAGCCAACTAGAGAGACCGATAAGCCTTTCTTAATGCCTATTGAGGACATTTTTTCTATTCAAGGAAGAGGAACTGTTGTTACTGGAAGAATTGAAAGAGGAATGGTAAATGTTAATGATGAAATGGAAATAGTTGGTATTAAAGATACAGAAAAAACTGTTTGTACTGGAGTCGAAATGTTTAGAAAACTTCTTGATCAAGGAAGAGCTGGAGAAAATGTAGGTGTTCTTTTAAGAGGAACAAAAAGAGAAGATGTTGAAAGAGGTCAAGTTCTTTCTGCTCCTGGCTCAATAAAACCTCACACTAAGTTTGAAGCTCAAGTTTACGTTTTGAGCAAAGAAGAAGGAGGAAGACACACCCCTTTCTTTAAAGGATATAGACCTCAGTTCTACGTAAGAACCACTGATGTAACTGGTGAAGTAACTCTTCCAGATGGTGTAGAAATGGTTATGCCAGGTGATGATATCGCGGTTACAGTAGAATTAATTTCACCTGTTGCTATGGAAGATGGCATGAAATTTGCTATTAGAGAAGGTGGAAGAACCGTTGGAGCTGGTGTAGTTTCAAAAATTATAGAGTAGGCCAGTAGCTCAATTGGTAGAGCGGCGGTCTCCAAAACCGCAGGTTGGGGGTTCGATTCCCTCCTGGCCTGCCAGAGTTTGAAGGATTTATCTATGGCACAGCAGAGTACAAAAACATTTAACTTTCAAAGCAAAATTCTTTGGGCTCTCGCTTTGACGTTAATTTTTTTGGCGGTTTGGGGGAACTCTTTTTATAGTTATGTAGGTCTTTTATATAGAGTAATCGGTGTTTTACTTATTTTATCTGCATCTTTAGTAATTTTAAGGTTTACGGAATTTGGCAATCAAGCATTTAATTTGATAACACAATCTTTCGTGGAAGTTAGAAAAGTAGTTTGGCCTAACAGAACTGAAACGACTCAAACGACTTTTATTGTAGCAGCTGCCGTTATAGCTGCTTCTTTAATTTTATGGGGCCTAGATTCAATATTCTCCCTTGCCATGAAAGCAATCATAGGATAATCAATGTCTAAATCTTGGTATGTAGTTAATTCTTACTCTGGTTATGAAAATAAAGCCAAAGAACAATTATTAGAGAGAATTGAAAGAGAAAATCTTCATGAATTTTTTGGTGGAATTGAGGTTCCAACTCAAACAATTACTGAAATGAAAGCTGGAAAAGAAAAAGTAACAGAAAAAAAATTCTTTCCAGGTTATGTCCTTGTCCAAATGGAAATGAATGATGATACTTGGCATTTAGTTAAAGAGACTCCTAGAGTTTTGGGTTTTATAGGGGGAACAAAAAATAATCCTAAACCCATTTCAGAGGCAGAAGCAAACAAGATTCTCCAGCAACAAGAAGAGGGAATTGAGCCTAGCGCTCAAATGACAACCTTTGAACCAGGAGAAATGATAAGAGTTATAGATGGGCCCTTTAACGATTTCAGTGGAGTTGTTGAAGAAATAGATCAAGAAAAAGGTAAGGTTAAAGTTGCAGTAATGATTTTTGGACGATCAACACCAGTAGAATTAGATTTTACTCAAATAGAAAGAAGCTAATGGCAAAAAAAAATAAAGAAATAATTACATATATAAAACTTCAAGTTCCCGCTGGCGCTGCATCACCAAGCCCTCCTGTTGGACCGGCTTTAGGACAGCACGGAGTTAATTTAATGGATTTTTGTAATGCATTTAATAGTCAGACGAATGAATTAGAAAAAAACCTTCCAGTTCCAGTAGTTATAACTGTTTATGAAGACAGAAGTTTTGATTTTATTGTCAAGACAACTCCTGCAAGTGTTTTGTTGAAGAAAGCTGCCGGTCTTGCTAAAGGAAGTGGGACTCCAAACTCTGAAAAAGTAGGAAAAGTAACTAGAGCTCAACTAGAAGAAATTGCAACAGCAAAAATGAAGGATCTTAATGCCACTGATATGGATGCTGCAGTTAAAATTATAGAGGGTAGTGCCAGAAGTATGGGAATAGAGGTTAACTAAAGAATGGACACAAAAGATAAAAAGTTTTCGGTTGAAGAGGCTGTAAAAATTATCTCAGATGAAGCTTCAAAGAAATTTGTTGAAGCTATAGATGTTGCAGTGAATCTTGGAATAGATCCTATAAAAACTGATCAAGCTGTAAGAGGAGCAACAAATCTTCCTCATGGAAGCGGAAAGACTTACAAAGTAGCAGTTTTTGCTGAAGGCGATGAAGCGAAGGAAGCAAAAGATGCTGGAGCCGACATGGTTGGAATGGAAGATTTAGCCGATGATATGAAGAAGGGAAACATAGATTATGACGTAATCATTGCTACTCCTGAAACAATGAGGATAGTTAGTCCTCTAGGACAAATTTTAGGACCAAAGGGATTAATGCCAAACCCAAAATCTGAGACCGTAACTAAAGATGTCTCAGGCGCAGTAAAAAATTCAAAAGCAGGACAAATTAGGTATAAATCAGATAAGCAGGGTATAATACATTCCCGTATTGGTCAGGTTGGATATACAGAGAAACAATTAGAAGAAAATTTAGTCACTTTTTTAACTGATGTTAAGAAAGCTAAACCTCCTTCTGCGAAAGGCGTTTATATTTCTAAAGTTTCTATTTCTTCCACAATGGGCAAGGGTTTAGAGCTAGATATGTCATCTTTGAGTTTTTAAAGGTGATTATCTTAGTTTTAAAAAGAATTTTGGGCTATTGCGATTCTATTGCAATTGTCGAAGACCGTAGGTGTTTAATTTTTAAACTTAATTTCCTACGCAGATGGTTCTTAGCACAAACTTCGGTTTAGCTAAGGTTTTTATTTCTCAATTTTAGAGAGATTAATAATGTCAAACTTAGACGAAAAGAAAGTACAAGTAGATGAATTAAAGCAAATTGCTGAACAGGCATTTTCTGCTATAGCTGTTGATTATAGAGGCACTGATGTTCCCAAATTAACAAACTTTAGAAGAGATGCTAAAGGCCAATCAGTGCATATTAAAATCATCAAAAATACTTTGGCAAAGAAAGCATTAGAAGATACAAAATTTGATTCTTTAAATGAAGTGCTTACAGGCCCTACATTATTAGCTTTTTCTTTAGAAGATTATCAAAGCGCAGCAAAATTAGTTAAAGATTTTTCTGCAAGCGAAGAATCCTTCGAAGTTAAAGGCTTATCTATAGGTGAAGGTTTTCTGTCTGCAAAAGAATTAAATAGTCTAGCCACTCTTCCTTCAAAAGAAGAAGCTATTTCTATGATGCTTGGTTTGTTAAATGCTCCCGTTCAAAAATTAGCAGGTACTTTAAACGAAGTGCCCTCTAGTTTTGTCAGAGCTTTATCTGCATATGGCGAGAGTAAGTCTTAAGTTTGTATAAAATAGGAGTTAAAAAATGGCTTTATCAAAAGAAGAAATTTTAGATGCTATTTCCGAAATGAGTGTTATGGATGTCGTTGACCTCGTAAAACTTATGGAAGAAAAGTTTGGAGTTACCGCTGCTGCACCTGTTGCCGCTGCTGCTGCTCCTGCTGCTGGAGGCGAAGCTGAGGCTGCAGAAGAACAAAGTGAGTTTGAAATTTTCTTAGCCGATGTTGGTGATAAAAAGATTGATGTTATCAAAGCAGTCAGAACTATTACTGGATTAGGCTTAAAAGAAGCAAAAGCAATCGTTGACGGTGCCCCGGCATCTGTTAAAGAAGGAGCTAATAAAGAGGAAGCAGAAACTGCTAAATCTCAATTAGAAGAAGCTGGCGCGACAGTAGAACTTAAATAATTAAATTAACTTAAAGAGTATTTATGGCTGAAAATTATTCCTTTGCAGAGAAAAAAAGAATTAGAAAAAGTTTTGAAAAAATTTCGAGTGTTATGTCCCTTCCGGATATTCTTGAAGTTCAGACTAATTCATATAAGCATTTTCTGCAAAGTGCCGTTCACAAAGACAAAAGATTAGATCAAGGTTTAGAGCGTGTTTTTAAATCTATATTTCCAATTGTTAGTGTTTCTGGCAATGCAAAAATAGATTATTTAGGTTACGAATTAGGTGAACCAGAATTTGACGTTTTTGAATGCCTTCCTAGAGGAAGAACCTATGAGGCTCCTTTAAATATCTGGTGCCGTATAACTTTTATAGATAAGTCTACTGGCGAAGAAAATCTTAAGAGTGCAAAAGATGAAAGAGTTTATATGGGCACAATGCCTTTAATGACTGAGCACGGGACTTTTGTTATCAATGGAACAGAAAGAGTTGTTGTGTCTCAGCTTCATAGATCGCCTGGACTTATTTTTGATCATGATAAAGGAAAAACTCACTCTTCCGGTAAATTACTATATTCTTCAAGAGTTATTCCATACAGAGGGTCATGGTTAGATTTTGAATTTGATCATAAAGATCTTGTTTATATTCGAATTGACAGAAGAAGAAAGCTCTATGCTTCAATTTTATTAAAATCTCTAGGCCTGTCTCCGCAAGAAATTTTAGAAACTTTTTATGAAAACGAATCTTATAGTTTTAATAAAAATGGAAATTATACTTTATCTGTAAATTCACAAAAACTTGTGGGTAGACTTGCTCCTGTTGATATCGTTGCTAAGGATAAAAGTATAATTATTGAACAAGGAAAAAGAATAACAGCAAGACATATAAGGCAAATAGATTCGAATAAAATTAAAACATTGGATTTACCAAGAGAAGCTTTATACGGATTGGCATTATCCAAAGACTATGTAGATGAAAGTTCTGGCGAAATTTTATTTAGCTGTAACTCTCTTATTGACGAAGAGCTTCTTACGGCCATGGAGGAAGCAAAAATTAAGGTCATCAGTGTTCTTTATATAAACGAGCTTGAATCTGGACCTTATATTTCTGATACTTTGAGAGCCGATACTACTGCAACAAATTTAGAGGCCTTGGCAGAAATTTATAGAATGATGCGTCCTGGAGAACCACCAACTAAAGAGGCTGCAACTCTTTTATTCGAAAATTTATTTTTTAATCCAGAAAAGTATGATCTCTCTGGCGTGGGAAGAATGAAGTTCAATAAGAGGTTAGCTAGAGAGGAATTATCTGGCGATGGAATTTTGTGTAAGGAAGATATTTTAGAGGTAATGAAAACGCTTGTAGATATTAGAAACGGAAAACAAAATTGTGATGATATTGATCATTTAGGAAATAGAAGAATTAGATCCGTTGGTGAAATGGTTGCTAATCAAGTCAGAGTAGGACTTTTGAGAGTTGAAAGAGCCGTAAGAGAAAGATTAAACGTAGCTGAAACTGAAGGTTATGGTCCATCCGATCTTATAAATGCAAAACCAGTCACAGCAGCTATAAACGAATTTTTTGGTTCAAGCCAATTGTCTCAATTTATGGATCAAAATAATCCTTTATCTGAAGTTACTCACAAAAGAAGAGTTTCAGCTCTTGGCCCTGGAGGCCTAACTCGAGAAAGAGCTGGATTTGAGGTTAGAGATGTTCACCCTACTCATTATGGAAGAGTATGCCCAATTGAAACACCAGAAGGACCTAATATTGGCTTAATAAACTCACTTTCTGTTTATTCCAAAGTAAACGAGTATGGATTTATTGAGACCCCATATAGAGAAGTTAAAAATGGAAAAGTTACAGAAGAAATTAAATTTATATCTGCAATTGAAGAGGGTGAATTCGTTATCGCTCAAGCAAGTGCAAAAATAGATAAAAATAATAAGTTCACTGAAGAACTTGTGCCTGTTAGATACAGAAACGAATTTGAATTAATGAATCCTTCAAGAGTTGATTTGATGGATGTTTCTCCTCAACAAGTTGTATCTATTGCAGCTGCTTTAATTCCTTTCTTGGAGCATGATGATGCTAATAGAGCTTTGATGGGATCAAATATGATGCGACAAGCAGTGCCAACACTTTCAACCGAAACTCCTTTGGTTGGAACTGGAATGGAAAGAACAGTTGCTAGGTTTTCTGGAGATTGTGTTATTGCTAAAAATGCAGGAACAATAGAAAAGGTAGATTCAGGAAAAATTGTTGTAAGAAAAAATCTAAAAGATATTAGCGGATCGGGCTCTGCGGTAGATATTTATAATCTTGTTAAATATACAAGATCAAATCAAAATACATGCATAAACCAAAGACCTATTGTTAAAGAAGGAGATAAAGTTTCAAAAGGCGATATTCTGGCAGATGGTTCATCAATAGACTTAGGGGAACTTGCGCTAGGTCAAAATATTAAAATAGCTTTTATGCCTTGGCATGGCTATAACTATGAAGATTCAATTCTAATATCAGATAGGTTGGTACAAGAAGATAAATTAACTAGCGTACATATCCAAGAATTAACCTGTACCTCAAGAGATACAAAGTTAGGTCCCGATGAGATTACTGGAGATATTCCAAATGTTGGAGATTCCGCTTTATCAAAATTAGACGAATGTGGAATAGTGCATATCGGAGCAGAAGTTAATGCCGGCGATATATTAGTTGGGAAAGTTACACCAAAAGGAGAAACTCAACTTTCACCAGAGGAAAAACTTTTAAGAGCTATTTTCGGTGAAAAAGCGTCTGATGTTAAAGATACTTCCCTGAGGGTCCCATCTGGAGCAGATGGAACTGTAATTGATGTGCAAATTTTTACTAGAGAAGGCTTAGAAAAAAATTCTAGGGCTAGTGTTATTGAATCTGTTTCTCTTGCTGAAATACAAAAAGATATTGATCAAGAGCTCGAAATAGTTTCTAAAGCTACACTGAACTCTTTGAAATCAGAATTGTTAGGCAAAAAAGTTATTAGCGGCAGAGGTCTTTCAAAAGGAGATTCTCTCGATGAAGAATTTTTATCAAACTTAGCTCCTTCAGAATGGTTTAAATTAAGAATGAAAGATGAACCTCTTAATGATTCTATTAAAGAAGCAAAAGATAAATTAAAAGCTTACGAAAGTGTTTTAAAGTCTAGATTTGAAGATAAAAAGAAAAAAATAGTTTCTGGAGATGATTTGCCTCCAGGCGTCCAACAAGTAATCAAGGTTTATCTTTCAATTAAAAGAAGAATTCAACCTGGCGATAAACTTGCTGGAAGACATGGAAATAAAGGAGTTATTTCTGTGATCATGCCTGTAGAGGATATGCCTTTCGACGAAAATGGAGAACCTGTGGATGTTGTTTTAAACCCTTTGGGAGTTCCTTCACGAATGAACGTTGGTCAGTTAATGGAAACTCATTTAGGCTGGGCTTCAAAAGAGCTAGGAAAAAAGATAGGTCAACTTATCAATAATGCTTCAAATTTAGCAGAAACTAAGAAATTTGTAGACAAAGTATATTCCGCTACCGGACGACCAGAAGATCTATCAAAATTTACTGATAAAGAGTTTAAAGAACTTTGTGAAAATCTTAAATCAGGAGTTCCAATGGCAACACCGGTTTTTGATGGAGCCTCTGAAAAAGAAATTAAAAGTATGCTTGAATTAGCCGACCTTCCTGTATCTGGACAAACAACTCTTTTTGATGGAAGAACTGGAGATGCTTTTGAAAGGCCAGTAACAATTGGGTATATGTATATCTTGAAATTAAATCATTTAATTGAAGACAAAATGCACGCTAGATCTACAGGCTCATACAGTCTTGTAACTCAACAGCCGTTAGGTGGTAAAGCTCAGTTTGGAGGACAAAGGTTAGGAGAGATGGAAGTCTGGGCTTTAGAAGCTTATGGTGCAGCAAATACTTTGCAAGAAATGTTAACAGTTAAATCTGATGATGTTCCAGGCAGAACAAAAGTATATAAAAATATTGTGGATGGAAATTACGAAATGGAAGCTGGAATTCCAGAATCATATAACGTTCTAACTAAAGAGATTAGGTCTTTAGGAATAGACATAGACTTTGAAGAGGTTGAATAATTTATGAAAGACTTACTAAAACTTTTTAACCAAGATTCTGAAAAAAGCAATTTTAATTCAATTAAAGCTGGTTTAGCATCTCCTCAGCAAGTGAGATCCTGGTCTTTTGGAGAAGTAAAAAAACCAGAAACAATCAACTACAGAACTTTTAAACCTGAGAGAGACGGATTGTTTTGTGCAAAAATTTTTGGTCCAGTTAAAGATTACGAATGCATATGCGGAAAATACAAAAGGATGAAGCACAGAGGCGTCGTATGTGAAAAGTGTGGCGTAGAAGTTACTTTAGCTAAAGTAAGAAGAGAGAGAATGGGGCATATAGAATTAGCCGCTCCAGTTGCTCACATTTGGTTTTTAAAATCACTACCTTCTAGAATTTCTTTACTCCTTGATATGACTTTAAGAGAAATAGAAAGAATTTTATATTTTGAGTCTTTTGTTGTTACAGAACCTGGAATGACTGACTTGGAAAAAGGTCAGATTTTAGACGAAGAAGAATATTACGAAGCTCTTGAAAACTATGGAGAAGAATTCGAAGCTGGAATGGGCGCTGAGTCAGTAAAAATTCTTCTTTCAGAAATGAATTTAGAGGAAGAAATTGCTGATGTGATTAGCCAAATTGAAGGAACAAACAGTGAAGCAAAAATAAAAAAACTTTCTAAAAGACTAAAAATATTAAAAGGTTTTGTTAACTCAACCAATAAACCCGAATGGATGATTTTAGAAGTGTTGCCAGTTTTACCGCCAGATTTAAGACCTTTAGTTCCTTTAGAAGGAGGAAGGTTTGCAACTTCAGATTTAAATGATCTTTATAGAAGAGTTATCAACAGAAATAACAGATTGAAGCGACTGTTAGAATTAAGCGCTCCTGAAATAATTGTCAGAAATGAAAAAAGAATGCTTCAAGAATCTGTCGATGCTTTATTAGATAATGGCAGAAGAGGAAGAGCTATTACAGGTTCAAATAAGAGACCCCTTAAATCTTTATCAGACATGATCAAGGGAAAACAGGGTAGATTCAGACAAAACCTATTAGGAAAAAGAGTAGATTACTCCGGAAGATCAGTAATTGTAGTTGGACCAACTCTTAAGCTCCACCAATGTGGATTACCTAAAAAAATGGCTCTTGAATTATTTAAGCCTTTTGTCTTTGGAAAATTACAAAATATGGAACTTGCAAATACAATAAAAGGCGCTAAGAGAATGGTAGAAAGAGAAGAGCCTATAGTTTGGGACATCCTTGCAGATGTTATCAGAGAGCATCCAATTTTATTAAACAGAGCTCCAACTCTTCACCGATTAGGTATTCAAGCATTTGAGCCAACTTTAATTGAAGGTAAAGCTATTCAACTTCATCCTCTAGTTTGTAAGGCTTACAACGCTGATTTTGATGGGGACCAAATGGCTGTTCATGTCCCTCTTACATTAGAATCTCAACTTGAGTGCAGAGCTTTGATGATGGCTAGTAATAATATTTTGTCACCTTCAAATGGTAAACCAATAATTGACCCTTCTCAGGATGTGGTTTTAGGACTTTATTACATGACAAGGTCTAAAATTAATTCTAAAGGTGAGGGCTCAATTTTTGCTGATTGCGATGAAGTATTAAGAGCTTACAGTACTAATAATGTTGCTCTTCAAGCAAAAGTAAAAGTTAGAATAGAAAATGAAGAAGGAGAAAAGGAGCTTGTCGATACTACTGTTGGTAGATCGATTCTTTGGGAAGTAGTTCCAAAGGGAATTTCTTTTAACGAAATAAATAAAACTTTAACAAGTAAAGTAATTTCAGATCTTATTAATACTTCCTACAGATACAGCGGCCTAAAAGCAACTGTAATTTTTGCAGACAAATTAAAAAACCTTGGTTATGAATACTCAACAAAATCAGGTTCTTCTATTTGCGTTGATGATTGCGTAATTCCTGATAATAAAGAAAGTATCATTTCAAAAGCTGAAAACGAAGTTAAAGAAATAGAAGCTCAATATTCTTCAGGTTTGGTAACCCAGGGTGAAAAATACAATAAAGTCATAGATATTTGGTCTAGAGCAAACGAAACAGTAGCTAGTTCTTTAATGGATACAATATCAACGGATATGGTCACTAATAAAGATGGAGAGGAAGAAGAAGAATCCTCTTTTAATTCTGTTTTCATGTATCTAGATTCTGGAGCTAGAAGTTCGCCGGCGCAAGTAAGACAACTTGCTGGAATGAGAGGGTTAATGGCTAAACCAGATGGCTCCATAATCGAGACTCCTATCACAGCAAATTTTAGAGAAGGATTGACTGTACTGCAGTATTTTACTTCGACGCATGGAGCCAGAAAAGGACTTGCTGATACAGCATTAAAGACTGCTAACTCTGGCTACTTAACTAGAAGATTAGTAGATGTTGCTCAGGATTTAGTAATTAGAGAAGAGGACTGCGGAACAAAAGAAGGCCTAGAAATTAGAACTATTATTGAAGGAGGTGAAGTTGTTCAATCTCTTAAAGATAGAATATTAGGAAGGGTCTTAGCTGAAGATACTGTCTCAAAAGATGGCAATTTGAAGATTAAAAAGGGAACTTTAATAGATGAAGCTTTAGCAGAAGACTTAGATATAAATAATATAAATTCTGCAAAAGTTAGATCTGCTATTACTTGTGAAACAAGTTTCGGTATTTGCTCCAAATGTTACGGAAGAGATCTTGGAAGAGGCCATTTAGTTGATCCAGGAGAAGCTGTTGGTATTGTTGCTGCTCAGTCGATAGGTGAACCGGGAACACAATTAACAATGAGAACATTCCATATTGGAGGAGCAGCTTCAAGATCTTCCGAAGAAGATAAGATTGAAGTCAAATTTGACGGAATAGTTAAATATAAGAATATTAGCTCAGTTCAAAACAAAGATAAAAACGCAGTATGTATATCAAGATCTGCTGAAATAATCTTAATGGATGAAAATGACTCTGAAAAAGAGCGTTATAAACTTCCATATGGAGGAATCATTAATGTTAAAGATGGAGCAAAAGTAACGGCAGGTGAAATTATCGCTTCTTGGGATCCACTTAATCATCCTATAATTTCAGAAGTTAAAGGAAAAGCTAAGCTGTTAGACATGGAGAGTGGAATTTCTGTCAGGGTTGTAGAAGATCCTTTAACAGGTCTTTCTAATATTGAGGTCCTAGATGCAGCTGAAAGAACAGCAGCTGGAAAAGATCTTGCTCCGACCATTTCAATAGTTGATGGAAAAGGTAACGAAGTTTTGCTGCCTAATGGGAAAAGACCAGCAAATTATGTTCTTGAACTTAAATCGTTAGTAAATATTTCCGAAGGTCAAGCAATTGAAGTAGGAGATGTCATAGCAAGAATTCCTAAAGAATCTTCAAAAACCAAGGACATTACTGGTGGATTGCCAAGAGTCGCTGATTTATTTGAAGCAAGAAAACCTAAAGAAGTTGCTATTTTAGCAGAGCTCTCAGGCGTTGTTTCATGGGGTAAAGAAACTAAAGGGAAAAGAAGGCTCATCATTACCGGAAAAGAGGGTACAGACGAAATAGTTAGTGAAAATCTAATTCCGAAAACAAGAAGTATTAACGTATTTGAAGGAGAGACAGTTAATAAAGGTGATGTTATTAGTGAAGGAGCGCTAAGCCCTCATGATATCTTGGCTTTGAAGGGAGTAGCCGAATTAACTGATTATGTGGTAAACGAAATCCAAGACGTTTACAGACTTCAGGGTGTGGAAATTAGTGATAAACATATTGAATGTATTCTAAGGCAGATGTTGAAAAAAGTAGAAATCACATCAGCTGGAGATTCAGAATTCATAATTGGAGATCAAGTTGAGTTCTCAGAAGTAGTAAATGTTAATAAGAAATTAAAGAATGAGGGAAGTATTCCGGCTGAATTTAACAGAATGCTATTGGGTATAACTAAGGCTTCACTAGCCACAGAATCATTCATATCGGCTGCTTCATTCCAAGAAACTACAAGAGTTCTTACTGAGGCTGCCGTCACAGGGAAAGTAGATAAGTTAAGAGGCCTTAAAGAAAATGTAGTCATTGGCAGGTTAGTACCTTCTGGAACGGGATATAACGTTAGAGAAGAAGAAGCAGAAGTATCTTTATCTGATTTGGAGTCTGAAATGGCTGAAGCATTAGATTCAAAAGATTTGAATTCTGAAGATTCTACAGAAGAAGATAAATAATATTGACCACTATGCATTACATCCTTACAATCGCAACTCAAAATTATGACAACTGTTAATCAATTAATAAAAAAACCGAGAAAAACAAAGAAGGTCAAAAGTGATGTGCCTGCTTTGAATGGCTCTCCTCAAAAAAGAGGGGTTTGCACTCGTGTTTATACTACAACTCCAAAAAAACCAAACTCAGCCTTGAGAAAAGTTTGTAAAGTTAGACTTACTTCAGGTTACGAAGTTATTTCGTACATTGGTGGAGAAGGTCATAATCTTCAAGAACACTCAGTTGTTCTGCTTCGAGGCGGAAGAGTTAAAGATCTTCCGGGGGTTAGATACCATACTGTAAGAGGAACTCTAGATACTACTGGTGTAGATGATAGAAAACAAAGACGTTCCAAATACGGATCAAAAAAACCTAAATAAAAATGCCAAGAAAAGGACCAATTCCAAAAAGAGAAATACTTCCTGATCCAAAATATGGAAACTTAAAGTTAGCAAAATTTGTTAATAATCTCATGGAAAGAGGAAAAAAAAGTACCGCAGAAAAAATCATATACTCCGCTTTAGATGAAATATCTGACAAGGCGAAAAGAGATCCCTTAGAAATTTTTGAGGAAGCTTTGGATCAAGTAGGTCCTCATGTTGAAGTTAAATCTAGAAGAGTTGGTGGTGCAACTTATCAGGTACCTTTGGAAGTAAAATCAGGACGAAAAATGGCTTTAGCAATGAGATGGCTTGTTACTAGTGCTAAAAAAAGATCTGAAAAGAAAATGTCTTCTAAATTGGCAAATGAGTTAATAGAAGCTTCAGAAGGAAAAGGCGAAGCTGTCAAAAAAAGACAAGACACTCATAAAATGGCAGAGGCAAATAAAGCTTTCTCTCATTTTAGATTTTAAACAAAACATTAATAAATTATGAGCTCAAGAAAATTTCCACTAGATTTATACAGAAACATAGGAATATGCGCACACGTTGACGCTGGAAAAACCACAACTACAGAAAGAGTTCTCTATTACACAGGAATCTCTCACAAAATTGGAGAAGTTCATGATGGAGCTGCAACTATGGACTGGATGGAGCAAGAACAAGAGAGAGGAATCACTATCACTTCAGCCGCTACTACTTGTTTTTGGAGTGGAATGAGAAAAAATTTTTCAGAACACAGAATTAATATTATTGATACTCCTGGACATGTTGATTTTACGATTGAAGTAGAAAGATCATTAAGAGTTTTAGATGGTGCAGTGGTTGTTTTTTGCGGAAGTTCTGGAGTTGAGCCTCAATCTGAGACTGTCTGGAGACAAGCAAATAGGTACAAAGTTCCAAGAATTGCTTTTATAAATAAAATGGATAGAGCTGGAGCAGATTTTGAGAGAGTTGTAGATCAAATTAAAAACAGACTTGGAGCAGTGGCTGTTCCTATTCAATTACCAATTGGTGCAGAAGACGATTTTTCAGGAATAATCGATTTAATTAAAATGAAAGCTTTGTATTGGGATGGAGATGATAAGGGTCTCTCATATGAGGAAAAAGATATACCTGAGGGTCTTTTAGAGAAGGCCGAAAAATATAGAGAAGAAATGCTTGAAAGCGTTGCAGAAGCTTCTGAAGAATTAATGGAAAAATATTTAAATGAAGGAGATTTATCTGAAGAGGATATAAATTCTGGTTTAAGAATAAGAACCTTAGCTAATGAAATAGTAGTATGCATTTGTGGTTCAGCTTTCAAAAACAAAGGCGTACAACCCATGTTAGATGCTGTTGTTGATTATTTGCCTTCCCCTACTGAAGTAGAAGCAATTCAGGGTATTTTAGAAGATGAAGAAACTACTGAAGCTAGAAATTCAGATGATGAAGAGCCTTTTTCTGCGCTAGCCTTTAAGATTGCTACCGACCCTTTTGTTGGAACACTTACTTTTATTAGAGTTTATTCTGGAGTTTTATCGCAAGGAGACTCAGTTTATGCTCCATCCAAAAGATCAAAAGAAAGAGTTGGAAGAATGCTTCAAATGCATGCTAATAACAGAGAAGAAATTTCAGAAGTGAGAGCAGGAGATATCGCAGCTGTCATAGGTTTGAAAGATGTAACAACAGGCGACACTTTATGTGATTTAAAAAAACCCATCATCTTAGAAAAAATGACTTTTCCCGAGCCAGTTATCTCTGTAGCAGTAGAACCTAAGACTAAGTCAGATCAAGAAAAAATGGGAACGGCTTTAGGAAGATTAGCTCAGGAAGATCCTTCATTTAGAGTCCAAACTGACGAAGAATCTGGACAAACTATAATTTCTGGTATGGGAGAACTTCATTTAGACGTTTTAGTTGATAGGATGAAAAGAGAATTTGATGTTGAAGCTAATATAGGAAAGCCTCAAGTTGCATACCGAGAATCTATAAGAAAACCTATAGAGTCTGAGGGTAAGTTTGTTCGCCAATCTGGAGGAAAAGGTCAGTACGGCCACGTATGGTTAAAAATCGAACCACTACCTGAAGAAGAAAAAGAAGACGAGAAGGAAACTTTCCAATTCATTAATAAAATTGTCGGAGGAACAATTCCAAGAGAGTTTATACCTGCGGTTGAGAAAGGTGCTAAAGAGCAAATGGAATCTGGAGTTATAGCTGGATATCCATTAATCGATGTAAGGGTAACTGTTTATGATGGGTCTTTTCACGATGTCGACTCTAGTGAGATAGCTTTTAAAGTTGCATCTTCCATGGCTCTTAAAGACGGAGCTCTCAAAGCAAATCCGGCCTTACTAGAACCAGTAATGAAGCTTGAAGTAGTAACTCCTGAGGAATACATGGGAGACGTAGTTGGAGATTTAAATAGACGAAGAGGAATAGTTTCCGGAATGACGGATGTGCATGCTGGTAAAGTTTTAGATGGTGAAGTACCCCTTGCTGAAATGTTTGGGTACGCCACAGACTTGAGATCTGCCACTCAAGGTAGGGCTACTTTTACAATGGAACCTCTTAAGTATTCTGAAGTCCCTTCTAATGTTGCTGAAGCAATTATTAATAAGAATTAATCTTTAGTTAGAAAAGATAAATGCATTTTCCTGTTTGGTTTAAATGGATTGCCTTTTTAATTGTAATTTTTACCTCTTTAATACTACCAATTATTTTTTTAGAACCTTCCTTTTCAGAATATGGCAAAACTCTTATGGAGTGGTCTAAAGGAAATTCATTTTTTATTTCTTTGTTAGTAATTTTGGCATTAACTGCAGATGTCTTTTTGCCTGTTCCTAATGGTTTAACCAATACTCTTGCCGGAGTTACTTTAGGCTGGCCAATTGCCTCTCTAGTTGTATGGATAGGACTTAATTTAGGTGCAATCTTTGGATATTGTGTTGGAAGATTTTTAGGAAGACCAATTGCTAAATTCATAGTAGGAGAAAAGGACTTAAATGAAGCAGAAAAATCATCTAAAAACTTTGATGTAATTGGTTTGATATTATCTAGACCAGTTCCGGCATTTGCTGAATTATCTACTTTGGCAGCTGGCATTACCAAAATGAATTTTTTAAAATTTATTTGCGTAGTATTTTCAGTCAATATTGGGGTAGCTGTTATTTTCGCTGGTTTAGGCGCTGCTGCTTTAGCTTCATCTTCATCTACAATTGCTTTTTTCGGAGCGGCTATTCTGCCTGCCATTTTTTATTTTACATATAGAAGAATTTATAAAGATTAGTTCTTTTCGTATCTACCACCTGTAATATCAATCAACTGAAAAACTTTCCAAGGTATAACTTTTAATAAAAAAACTAATACCTTGTATCTCTTACTAGGAATACATAAAGTTTTTCCCTTAAGCGTTGCTTGAACAGCTTCTTCGGCTACTTTCTTTACATTCAATTTTAAAAATTCAGGAACTTTATCCATTTGTTCTTGAACCCCACTAGCAGAATGAAATTCAGTTACTGTATATCCGGGACATACAACTGTAGAAGAAATGCCATCTCTTTTGTATAGTGCATTAAGCGTATCTCCAAATCTATTCATAAAAGTTTTTACCGGACCATATAAGGATTGGATTACGGAAGGTGGAGCAAAAGAGGCAACAGAAGAAATAATCATTATTTTTCCTGACTTATTCTTTATCATTTCAGGGATAAATGCTTTTGTTAGGCCAATAACTGATGTTCCAAGAACTCTTAAAAATTTTTCTTCTTCTATCATTGACGTTTCGTGAAACTGGGTAGGAATTCCATAACCTGCATTATTGACAATCAAATCGATATGCAAGCCGTTCTTATTACAAAACTCATAAATCTCATTGACAGCTGATTCTTCACTTAAATCTGCTGAAATTACTCGAACATCGACATCATATTGACTACAAATGTCTTTTGATAAGTTATTTAATCTTTCCAACCTTCTAGCAGTGACAACTAAATTGAAGCCTTTAGAAGCTAAATTTCTTGCTATTTCTTCTCCAATTCCTGATGAGGCTCCTGTAATGAGGGCATATTTTTTATTCATTTTATTAAAATTTTTTAAATTAAAAGTTAGAAACTAAATTATATATAAAACTTAATATTTTTATAGGTTGACACCTTTAGCCTGCAATCATAGAATTGCCCTCCATTTGCTTATTTAAAGCAGTTTTTTGCTTTAAACAAGTTATGAGTTCTTTAACAATTTTGTATTTTTTGAGGTGTAGGTTTTGCAAAACCAAAACATTAGAATAAGGCTTAAAGCCTTCGATAATAAACTGATTGATAAGTCTGCTAAGGAGATTGTTGAAACAGTTAAAAGGACTGGAGCTTTGATTAAAGGTCCAATTCCTATGCCTGTGAGAAAAAGGCTCACTACAATTCTTATTTCCCCCCACAAAGATAAGGACGCTAGAGACCAATACGAAATTAGAACTTATAAAAGAGTGATGGACATAATAAAGCCTACGGAGAAAACTGTAGACGCTCTGATGAAACTAGATCTATCTGCAGGAGTAGATGTTCAAATTTCTCTAGACGAATTAACTAAATAAAAGGTATTTAAAGTGATTGGTTTAATAGCGACAAAAGAGGGTATGACAAGACTTTTCCAAGAAGATGGAAAATCCTTACCCGTGAGCGTTCTTAAAGTCGATACAAATTTTGTATCGCAGATCAAAACAAAAGAATCAGATGGATATAATTCGGTTCAACTTTCCACTCAGGAACAAAAAGAAAAACATCAAGCTAAATCAAAAATAGGACATTTAAATAAAAACAATATTTCTTTAAAAAAATATTTGAAAGAATTCAGAATTGAAGATGAAGAATTAGAGGGCTTGGAATTAGGAAGTGAATTTAACGTTAAGATTTTTGAAGAAGGTCAGCTAGTGGATGTCTCTGGAGTATCAAAAGGTAAAGGTTTTGCTGGAACAGTTAAAAGATGGAATTTTGCTACACAAGACGCTACGCATGGAAATTCCTTAGCTCATAGAAAACCTGGTTCTATTGGACAATGCCAGACACCAGGTAGAGTTTGGAAAGGAAAAAAAATGGCAGGTCATATGGGAAATGTAAAAAAAACCGTTCAAAATTTAAAAATTGTAAAAGTTGATGAAGAAAATAATCTTCTTTTAGTTCAAGGCGCCATTCCTGGTTTTAATGGTGCATCGGTAATAATTAAACCTGCTGTAAAGGCTAAATGATGGAATTACCGGTTATAAATACTAAAAGCAAAACTACGGTTTCTGAAGCTCTCTTTAGTCAACCGGTAAATGATGAGTTAATTACTCAACTTGTTAATAGTTTTGTTTCTAACAGTCATCAAGGAACCAAGGCTCAAAAAAATAGGTCTGATGTTAGAGGAGGAGGAAGAAAGCCTTGGAGGCAAAAAGGAACAGGTCGAGCTAGAGCCGGTACCATTAGAAGTCCTATTTGGAGAGGTGGGGGTGTTACATTTGCCGCTAGGTCAAAAAGTGCTAATCCGAAGAAAATTAATAAAAAGATGTATAAATCAGCGATGAGATCTATTCTCTCTTCTTTTGCTGGAAATAATAAAATATCTTTAACTAAAGAGCTTATTCTAAAAAATCCTAAAACAAAGGAATTTTTAGAATTGCTAAAAAAGATCGATTTTAGCCAAGGATTGATTATTGTTAATGAATTAAATTCTAATTTGGAATTGGCATCTAGGAATATTCCTTACATAGAAATAATTGAGGTGAATTTTATTGATCCAATTAAATTGTTAAGGCATGAATCAATTTTAATCTCTGAAGATAGTTTACCAAAACTAGAGGAGCTACTTGTATGAGCTCTTTATTTCCGAACCAAGTAATAGTATCTGCGCATCTGACTGAAAAAGCCTCATTAGTAGGTCAATATGCTAACACTTATGTCTTTAAAGTAGCCAGCGAAGCATCGAAATTAGAAATAAAAAAGGCTATAGAAAATAAATTTAATGTGACTGTTACCAAGGTAAATTTGTTAAACGTAAAAGGCAAAATGAAAAGAGGCGGAAAAGGAAAACTAACAAAAAAATCCAATTGGAAAAAAGCATACATTTCTTTAACAAATGAAGACAGGATAGAGATATCTCAAGATTAACATGGCAATAACGAAAGCAAAACCAACCTCACCGGGCAGAAGATTCAGAAGTCTTTCTTCTGATTTGGGACTTCATAAAGGCAGGTCTTATGCTCCTCTAACTCAGCAAAAGTCCAAGAGTGGAGGAAGAAACAATAACGGTCGGATAACTACACGTCACATAGGTGGTGGCCATAAACATCACTATAGAATAATTGATTTTAAGAGAAATAAAGATGGAATTCAGGCTGCGGTAGAAAGAATAGAATACGATCCAAATAGATCAGCTTTCATAGCTCTAGTTTTATATGATGATGGGGAAAGACGATATATTATTGCTCCAAAAGGACTTAAAGAAGGATCAAAAATTATGTCAGGGCCTGATGCTGAAATTAGTATTGGCAATACTTTAGAACTAGATAAAATTCCCGTTGGAACTACTATCCATTGCGTTGAATTAAAGCCTTTGAAAGGAGCGCAATTAGCAAGAAGTGCTGGTACTTCAGTTCAATTTGTTGCTAAAGAAGATGGATATGCATCAATAAGGCTAAAAAGCGGAGAGTTCAGGAAAGTACTTACGTCTTGCAGAGCCACTATTGGAGAAGTTTCTAACCAAGAGCATTCTCTTAAATCATTTGGAAAAGCCGGAGCTAAAAGATGGATTGGAGTAAGACCAACTGTAAGAGGAGTTGCAATGAACCCAATAGATCATCCTCATGGAGGAGGTGAAGGAAGAACTTCTGGAGGAAGGCATCCTGTCTCTCCTTGGGGTACTCCT
>CABYXE010000012.1 GCA_902522825.1 uncultured SAR86 cluster bacterium | reverse complement strand
TGAAATAATTAAAAATGCATTTAAGGAATCTGGTTTTGATTCGGAAAAGCTAATGTCTCAAATACAGGATCCTGAAGTTAAGGCAAAACTTATTTCTAATACAGAACAAGCTGTAGAAAGAGGGGTCTTCGGCATACCTACTTTTTTCGTGGATGACGAAATTTACTTTGGGAAAGATACTATTTGGATGATTGAAGAAATTTTAAAAAGTTAATTTAAAAAGCTGTCATCTTTTTCTAACATTAAGTCGTAAATTGGCTGAAAACTTGCCCACATAGCAAATTCACTTCCGACTTGAGATTTGGTTAATTCAGCAACTTCATCTGCAATTCTTTCCATCTGCCCAGCTGACTCAGCTATTAATTGAGATTGACAACACCTATCCATTGACAAAAAGGCCCAAAGGGCAGCATCAACAGTTTCGCCAGTTGTTAAAAGACCATGATTTTTTAAAATGGCTGCTTTTTTGTCACCTAAAGCATTAGCAATTCTATCTCCTTCATCGGTTTCTAAGACAACGCCAGTAAAATCATCAAATAAAACATGATTATCATAAAAAGCACATGAATCTTGTGTAATTGGTTCTAATAATCTACCTAATGTAGAAAATGATTTTCCATACATTGAGTGAGAATGAGCAGCAGCATTAACATCTGACCTAGCTTCATGAAGTCTAGAGTGAATAGCAAAGGCAGCTGTGTTTAACATTTTCCCATCTCCTTGCACTATATTCCCATCTCTATCAACAAGAATTAAATCTGAAATACAAATTTGTCCAAAATGCATACCAAATGGATTAACCCAAAAGTAGTGAGGGTATTCAGGATCTCTAAGAGTTATGTGACCTGCAATACCTTCATCATAGCCAAAATGTGAAAACATTCTAAAACCAGCTGCAAGCCTTTCCAATTGGTGTCTTCTTATTTCCTCAGGAGTTTTACACTCTATAGGAAGAAGCGAACCTTTTTCCTTCTGCGGTAATTTTCCTAAAGATGTATCAATAGGAAGTTTAATTTCTTTTTCTGACATAAATTACTCCATTAATAAATTATGAATTTAAATCATTTATTTAAATAAATATTTTGTACAATTACATTTTAAACACTGATAAAAATTATGGCAAAAATAAAAAAAGGATTTCGAATAGAAAAAGACAGTTTGGGAGAGGTCTACGTTCCAAAAAAGGCTTTATATGGCGCTCAAACCCAAAGAGCTGTTGAAAATTTTCCAATAAGCGGTATAAAAATGGATTTTCCTTTTACTAATTCATTTGTTGATTCTTTGGGGTTAATAAAAGATGCAGCTTCTAGGACCAACAAAAAACTAGGCCTATTAGGTGTAAAAAAAGCCAGCGCAATTTCTAAGGCTTCGAAAGAAGTTTGGCAAAGTAAACATAATAGCGAATTTCCTTTGGATGTTTTTCAAACTGGCTCTGGAACAAGTACAAACATGAATGCAAATGAAGTGATTGCGAATTTAGCTTCAAGATTTTCTGGTATTGAGGTTGACCCAAATGATGACGTTAATATGAGCCAAAGTAGTAACGACGTAATCCCAACTGCAATTAAGATTAGCGCCTATAAGGATTTAACTGAAAAACTTTATCCAGCACTGGATAAGCTGATCAAAGAAATTGAAAAAAAAGAAAGTTCTTTAAAAGGCATAGTAAAAACCGGAAGAACACATTTAATGGATGCAATGCCGCTAGATATCTCTCAAGAATTTTCTGCTTGGTCGTCGCAATTAAAAAATGTTAAAAAAACGTTAGTTTTTTTGGAAAAAAGATTATTGGAAATGCCTTTAGGAGGAACTGCTGTAGGAACTGGAATTAACGCCCATCCTAGATTTGCTAAAAACTTCGCAAAAGAATTATCTTCCTTGATTGGTGGAAAGTGTAAAGCTACTTCTAGTGAAAATTTTTTTCATGAGCTGAGTTCACAAGATACCGCTGTTCAGGTATCAGGGGAACTAAAGAATCTTGCTGTTGCCTTAATGAAAATTTCTAACGATCTTAGATGGATGAATTCTGGACCATTAGCAGGATTATCGGAAATAGAGCTTAAAGCTTTGCAACCAGGTAGCAGCATAATGCCGGGAAAAGTAAATCCTGTAATCCCTGAGGCCGTAGCAATGGCATCCGCCGATGTTATCGGAAACGATGTGACCATAACCATAGCAGCACAGTCTGGAAATTTTCAACTTAACGTTATGCTTCCAGTGATCGCTTATAATCTTTTGAAGAGCATGGCTTTACTGACAGGCAGTATGAATGTCTTAGCTGATAAAACGATTAAATCTTTTAAAGTTAATAAAAAAGCTTTAGAAAAGGCTTTAAATAAAAATCCAATTTTGGTAACCGCTTTAAATCCACTGATTGGGTACAAAAAAGCAGCTACCATAGCAAAAAAAGCATATAGTGAGGATAGACCTATAATTGAAGTCGCAATAGAAGAAACTGACTTATCGGAAGCGAAGCTAAAAAAAATACTTGATCCTATCAAGCTCACAAAAGGGGGAATAAATTAGAAATGGATAAAGATAATTTAACTAATAACTCTTGTGAAGCTTGTCACGCAGATGCGCCTTTAGTAACACAAGATGAAATAAAAGAATTAAAACCTAAAATTCCAGCATGGGAAATCTTAAATATAGATGATATTGATAGGTTGAGTTGTAGTTTTGCTTTTAAGAGCTATCTGGAAGGTTTGAATTTCGTATCAAAAGTAGCTGCAATGGCTGAACTAGAAGATCATCACCCAGAAATTATTTTGGAATGGGGAAAGGTAAAAGTATCTTGGTGGTCACATAAAATAAAAGGATTGCATAAAAACGACTTTATTGCCGCAGCTAAAACAGATGCAATTTATGCAGAATAGGCTTTAGGAATAATTATTCTTGATCCAACTGCAAAACCTATCAAGGTCACTAACCCCATAATCTGAAAAGCTTCAAGATACAAATTTAAATCAAAAGCTTTGCCAACAATAAATATCCCTACCGGCTGAAGTGGAACGACTATCATGCCGGAGAAGCCTCTAACTGAACCAAGATTTGCTGAACCAAAGGCTTTTAAAAAACAGGCGCTCATTAATACCATTGCTCCACCAAAACCCAAACCAAAGGTAAAACAAAAGAAAGTAAAAAATAAAAAACTTTCAGAAAAGGTAAGACCGAATATACCTAGTGACTGCATTAACATCATTATCATTACAGGTTTGTTTGGATTCAATTTATCAACAAGGTAGCCAAAAAGAACCTTTCCAGCAACGCCTCCTAGAGCAGCAAGCGAATATGCAAAAACATATTCTTTGATTGGAAAACTTAAAAAAGTAAATGTTTCATCAAATCCAATTTTTTCTGAGTGTAAGGGTAAATGCAACAAAACACCTCCCATTGCAAAAAATTGAAATGCAAAAGTAAGAGATATTATCCAGAATATTTTAGACTTAAAAAAATCAGATATTTTTAACATCTTTTGATCTAAGTTTGAATTTAGCTGAACTTCAATACCATCCTTTTTTTGACCTAGTTCTTCTGGAGTATTGACGACTATCATTCTTATGGTCGGCAAAAGAATTAAAATAACTATGGAGCCAAAGACTAAATAGACGTTTCGCCAGCCGATTAAATCTATGAGCGGATCCACTAGAATTGGAAGAATAACACCTGAAAAGGAAATACCTATGGCAGCAATTCCAAGAGCCATACCAGCTTTAGTTTCGAACCAATTAGCAACAAGCTTTGTAATAGACAAGTTACCCAGTGCAGGCCCACCAACTGCAATTAAAGTTGCATAAATTAAAAGCAAACTTAGGGTGTTCTCAATGAAGGCTATTGAGAAAAGACCTAAACTAAAGATTATTCCTCCGAGTGTCATAACACCTTTTATAGAATATTTATCTAATATCCTGCCTAAAAAGATTGAAGCTAAAGTTGAAAAAATAAAAAATAAGGACAGAGCGCTGGATAATTGTGTTTGAGAGGCGCCAAGATCTCTTTCTAATTCAGAAAACATTAAAGGAAAACAATAGAAAACAAAACCAACAACTGAGAATTCCATCATCATGCCTGTATAGACCATTTGCCAACCTTTAAACTTCACTGCGTTACTCATAGCTTTGTTTTTAAAATTCTTTCTGTATAATTTGAAAATGTTGCGTTTAGTAAATCAAGCTTTAACTTTCGACGACGTTCTCCTTGTGCCCGATTATTCTGAGGTTCTTCCTCAAGAGGCAGATTTAAGCACTTTATTAACAAAAAATATATCTTTAAAAATCCCCATTGTGTCTGCAGCAATGGATACCGTGACTGAGGCTAGGATGGCAATTGCTCTGGCTGAGTTTGGTGGAATAGGCATTATTCATAAAAATCTGTCCATCCAACATCAAGCGCAGGAAGTATCTTCAGTTAAAAAATTTGAAAGTGGAATCGTCAAAGACCCAATAACTATTTCTTCCGATAAGAGCATTGGTGAGTTAGTAAAATTAACTCAAGATTTGAATATTTCAGGTATGCCAGTTGTGGACGAAAAGCGCTTAGTCGGAATTGTTACTTCCAGAGATTTTCGGAATGTCTTAGATACTTCGGCTAATGTTGCTTCAATAATGACACCTAAAGATAGACTGGTTACAGCGAAAGAAAATGAAAGTTTAGATCAAGTAAAAGCACTACTTTATGAAAACAGAATAGAAAAAGTTCCTCTCGTGGATGATAATTTTTCTTTAAAAGGGCTTGTTACTTTAAAGGACATCAATAAGACAAAAGATTTTCCATTGGCATCAAAAGATAGCGAAGGCAGACTGATAACGGGCGCTGCTATTGGTAACGGCTCTGATACCGACGAAAGATTGGAGGCTTTAATCAATGCAGGAGTTGATGTAATAGTTGTAGACAGTGCTCACGGGCACTCTAAAGGGATAATAGATCGAGTTGCTCTGGTTAAAAAAACCTATCCAGATATTGAAGTTATTGCAGGAAACGTAGCAACAGGCGAAGGAGCTGAAGCTCTTGTTAAGGCTGGAGTTGACGCCGTGAAAGTTGGCATTGGTCCAGGCTCAATTTGTACAACGAGAGTTGTCACTGGGGTAGGGGTGCCACAAATTACTGCAATTGCAGATGTCGTAGAAGCGATTGGTAAAAAAGGAGTCCCTATTATTGCTGATGGCGGCATAAGATTTTCAGGAGATATAGCTAAGGCAATAGCAGCAGGAGCAGATACAGTAATGTTAGGTGGAATTTTAGCCGGAACCGAAGAGGCGCCGGGACAAGTAGAACTTTACCAAGGGCGAAGCTATAAATCTTATCGGGGAATGGGCTCAGTAGGAGCAATGTCTGGAGAAACAAATTCCGGAGATAGATATTTTCAAGAAAATATTTCTCAAACAGATAAATTAGTTCCTGAGGGTATTGAGGGTAGAGTGCCTTACAAGGGTTTTGTTGAAAAAACACTGCATCAAACTCTAGGAGGCTTAAGGCAGAGTATGGGTTATACCGGCTGTAGTGATATTAAAACTATGAAAAGCAAGCCAAAATTTGTACAAATTACTGCTTCTGGAATTACAGAAAGTCACGTGCATGATGTAAGTGTTACCAAAGAAGCACCCAATTATAGAATGAGTTAAATTTGTGGAAAAAGCTTTAACGTCTGAAAAGATAATAATTTTAGATTTTGGATCTCAATACACTCAATTAATTGCTAGAAGAATTAGAGAAGCGGGTGTTTATTCAGAAATTGTTCCACACAATATATCTTTCAAAAAGTTAATGGCTCTTAACCCAGCGGGTTTAATCATGTCAGGCGGTCCGGAGTCAGTAAATACTAAAAAGGCTTTAAAATTTGATCCTAAAATATTAGATAGCGACCTGCCGGTCTTAGGCATCTGTTATGGCATGCAAACTATGGCTCAACATTTCCGAGGTAAAGTTTCAGCTTCATCAAAAAGAGAGTTTGGGAATGCAAAAATAAAAGTATTAAAATCCAAAATTTTTAAAGCAATCTCTTCTAATACTAAAGAATTTACAGTTTGGATGAGTCACGGAGATAAAGTTACAAAACTCCCTAATGGTTTTAAGAAAATAGCATCTTCAAATAATAGTCCTATTGCTGCTTTTGAAAATGAAAAAATAAAAAAATACGGTTTTCAATTTCATCCCGAAGTCACACACACCAGTCAGGGACAAAAAATTCTTAAAACTTTTGTGAAAGATATTTGTGGTTGCAAAGGGTCTTGGAAGCCTAAAAATATTGTCGAGGCTTTAATCGAAGACATAAAAATTAAAGTAGGTAGCAAAAAAGTATTGCTCGGGATTTCCGGCGGAGTAGATTCTTCAGTCGTTGCAGCATTGCTTTCAAAAGCTATAGGAAAAAATTTAGAATGCATTTTTGTCGATAATGGGCTTTTAAGGAAAGGCGAAGCTGAGCAAGTAAAAAAAGACCTGAAGCGCGGTTTAAAACTAAAAGTAAACTTTTCAGATAGCGAGCAGCTTTTTCTAAAAAAACTCAAAGGTGAAGAAGATCCTGAAAAGAAAAGAAAGATAATAGGTAAAACTTTTATTGATGTATTTCTAAAAGAAACTAAAAAGATCAAAAATATTTCTTTTCTTGCGCAAGGAACAATTTACCCAGATGTAATCGAATCTTCAGGCATAAAAAATGGAAAAGCTCATGTAATAAAATCTCATCATAATGTAGGAGGACTGCCTGATTATTTAAAACTGCCATTAGTGGAACCATTGAACTCTCTTTTCAAGGACGAAGTAAGAAAAATAGGCAAGGAATTAGGGTTGCCTGATTACTTGATTAAAAGACATCCTTTTCCAGGACCGGGTTTAGCTGTAAGAACTCTTGGAGAAATTAAAAAAGAAAGGCTAGAAATATTGCGAGCAGCTGATTTTATTTTTATGGAAGAATTAAACAGTCATAATCTCTATGACAAAGTAAGCCAAGCTTTTGCAGTTTTCTTACCTGTTAAAAGTGTTGGCGTAGTTGGAGATGCTAGAAGGTATCAATACGTTATTGCTTTAAGAGCTGCTGAAACAATAGATTTTATGACTGCTAATGCAGCCAAGCTTGATCATAAATTTTTAAATTTAGTATCGGATCGAATCATCAATGAAATACCTCAAGTTTCAAGAGTTGTCTATGATATCTCTAGCAAACCTCCTGCAACTATTGAGTGGGAATAGTAAATCGGTCTGTAAGTACTATTAAATCAACATTCTTCTCATACAAACTTCATACAAACTTTTGATTAAAGACTGATTTATCAGTATAATTGTTATGACAGATACAAAGAAAAGTACAAAGTAGTGGTTGTTATTGAGTGTCATAAAGAAAATGAGAACGAAAAGAGTCAATAAAGGGAACAATCTTCATAGTCAACACGACATCTTAGATGGTCTTGCACAAGTGTTTAAGGTCAAACAGTCTGGGGAAGTATTTCAGTTCAGAATGTATGTAAAAGACGAAGGGAAACATTATCGTAAGTCTCTGAAGACTAGAGATTTAGATACTGCACTTGAGAGAGGTCGTGAGATGGGAATGAAAATTCTTACTGATGTTAAGAGAGGTGCAAAAGTCTTTGGACTCACTTTTGAAGATGCAGTTGATTTGTATCTTGAAGACAGACAGAAAGATGTCGATGGAAAACTCATTACTCAAGGTCGTCATTACACAATGCAAAATCAACTTAAGTGGTTCTTAGATATCGTTGGAAGAAATACTAAAGTTTCAGAACATGAGAGAAACACAATCTTCAATTATCGAAGAAAGAGAAATGCGATTAATCAGATTACTGATGTGACTATGAGAAATGAACAATCAACTATTAATCACATGATGAAGTTTCTTTACAGAAAGAATATCAGTCACTTTGAGACTTATGACTTTCAGAAAGTAGTTATCAGACAAGATGATGTTGGTAAGAGAGATACTTTCACAATGAAAGAATACGACAAACTAATAAAGTTCATGAGAACTTACACAACGAACAAAGGAATTGAAAAGAAATCAGATAGAAGTAATTCATTTTCTGATGATGAGTTTGAACTTCTAGAGAGACAACTGATTAGAGACTATGTTCTTATTTCATCTAATACTTGCATGAGAGTCGGAGAGTTAAGACAACTTAAGTGGGGAGATGTTAAAAAGATTGAAACTGCAAAAGATGAGAAAGGTAAAACTCAGAAACTAGTTCACATTAATGTTCGTGCAGAAACTTCTAAAGTAAGAAACTCAAGAAAGATAATCGTAAGAGGTGGAGAGTACTTCGAGAGATTAAAAGACAGACAACAATACACTGAGAAAGATGATTTTGTTTTCTCATCTGTAAATGGAACTTCACAACTCTCTGCACAAAAGTTTGCAAAACATTGGAAAGAACTAATGAATGGAATTGGTATCAGTCATGATGAATGGAAAACTGATAGAAATCTTACTTGGTATTCGTTAAGACATTTTGGAATAACTATGAGAATTATGTCTGGTGTAAATGTCGTTGATTTATCTAAATTAGCAGGAACTTCAATTGGTCACATTGAAAACACTTATCTCAAATACAGAGAAGAACAAATGAAGACTTCTGCATTGAAGACTTTTTCGATTAACAAACAAGGATTGGTGGAAGTATGAATGTTGGAATTTATGTAAGAGTATCGACTCTTCAACAAACAACTGATAATCAGAAATTAGAACTCTATGAAGTCTGTGAGAGAAATGATTGGACAGTTGTAGAAGAGTACAACGAAACAGTCTCTGGAACGAAAGGAGAGAGTGATAGAGACGAGTTAAAGAGAATGTTGACTGATGCATCAAGAAGAAAGTTTGATAAGTTAGTTGTCTGGTCAGTAGATAGATTAGGAAGAAATATGAAACATCTAGTGACTGTTTTATCTCAAATGAAAGACTTAGATGTAGATATCTATTCTTACAAACAAGGAATTGATACTTCTACAACAATGGGAAGTAGTTTCTTCTACATGGTTGGTATATTTGCAGAATTAGAGAACAACATGAGGTCAGAGAGACAAAAGATTGGTATTCGTCGTGCATTAGAGTCTGGTGCAAAGTTTGGTCGTAAATCTAAGTTATCTAAGTCTGTATTGACTCAAATTCATTCTCTTAGAGAACAAGGTCAATCAATGAGACAGATTTCAAAAGAGTTAGATATTTCAGTCGCAACTGTGCATAAAGGGTGTTCAGAAAAGGTTGTCGAAAATAGACAATGTTCAACTGCATAAAATCAGTCTTTTAGACGACTCAAAAACTGTTCGTTTTTGTTTACTTTTACTAACAAAACTTAGTAATCTAGAACTATGACTTTAGACGCAAGAACAGCAACAGCAAAAGATTTTGATATAGCAGCACAAAGTAAAGCAAATTCTGCGTGGGGGTTTGGAGTATTAACTGTCATTATCTTTTATTTTTTTAGTTTGTGGGCATTGATACCTGGAGCACTTACACTTCTCATGATAATTCAATCTGTCAGTGCAACTAAACAAGCAAGTAATTTAAGAAATGGAACATATAAAATTCCTAATCCAAACAACGGCATCGACGACTCTGAATAAGAGAGGAGAATAGAAAATGTTTGGAATGCTAGATTACAGAGCACATAAACTTTATATAATTTTATTTTTTATACCCAACTTAATTCTTAATTTATTTGCAATATTTGGAATAAAAATTATTAGTATTATCATCGGATTAGCATTTGCAGACGAAAGAATTTTTCAATTTCTCATAGCATTAATATCTATCTTTATTATCGAGTTAATTTGGATACTCATTATTTTTGGAATTGTCACCAAAGCATTTCAGTTTATTTTCGAATTATTTGTAGATGTAATTCCTGATGATGGAAGAACACGAGAAGAGGCACAACTGGTTGTTTGGAGAGGCAGTAAAGCAATTCGTTCTCTAGAAGTAATCAAACACCCATCTCAATGGGATTATTCTAAGATTGAAGAAATATATAAAAATGATTGGGTTGCGAATATTTTCTATAGAAACAAGATAAGTAAAAGGACTAGAAAAATATTTGAACATTATCTGTTTCAAAGTGATAAACCATATAACGATGCAGTTATAAATAAGTTTTTAGAAGAAAATAATTTAAAAATGTCATGGAAAGAAATGATATTCACAGAACCTTTCTATAGAAATGCCATTATTGGATATTCCTTCTTTTTGTTTTTATTAATATTAAATCCATTCAGTTAATTAATAACTATGTTCAATTCAAAAAAATACAAAACTATGAAGTCAATTTTAGACTACGAAAGTAATTTGTTGAGAAAGCAAACTGGATTTTCTGCAGATAATGATGAATATGTTGAAATAGGAAAAACATTTGATGGCAAAAAAATTTATATTGTTAATAAAGAATATATCGAAGGAGAAAAACATACTGGTCTTTACTTGGATGTAGATAGTTAGATGAAGAAACTTTTACTCATTATATTTTTATCAACTCCACTTTTTGCTGAAGTGAAAATGACTCCTTTGAATGAATATCTAGAAAATAGCAATCAAGCAGACCCAAAAACACTTTTATATGTACTCTCAAGATGCAGTGCAATTAATTTCAATTTGGCAGATATAACAGATGATGCAAAAGAACTTCAGGATAGAGGTTTGTTAGATGGACAAAAATATAGTCAATTGGCAGAAACTCTAAGACAAACAATTAGAAAGGAAGACTCTTCTGCAGACAATAAAAGAAATAATGACAATACAATTAATTTATTTTTCAATGAGTATGTAAAAATTATGAATGTAAATTATGCTAAAACTGGCATTTACTTCACAGATTGGATGAGAGACGATTTATCTACTTGTTCTGCACTCTATGAGCAGTCTGTAAATGAATAAATCATGAAAATATTTAATCTTAAAAAATTTATAGTTGTTTCACTTGTAATGTTTTTCTTGGTGAATTGCGGTCAAGAAGAAACGAAAGAGTTTGTTGAAACAATAACTTGGTCAGGACTTAGTCTTGAAGTAACAATAAAAACTAAATACTTTGATAAAAAAATTAACTACATGATTGATATCGAAGATATTAATAAGGTTCCAATTCGTGAAACTGATTATTATGAAAGATTAAAAAAAGGCAAAGTATTAATACAGTTTATGGATAAGGACTACTTTGAGATATTTACACACGAAATTAAAATAAATGATTTTTCTGGCACTGTATTAGATGGGAAAGAAATTGGTCTAGTTATTCAAAAATCTAGAGAAATTGATAAATTACTTTATTCAAAAATTAATAAAGTAGTTCTTGGAACAAAGATAATTTCTAACTAACTTCTCGTCTGAACTTATTATGTTCAAACTCTCTTAAAGTTCTATTAAGAGACATTCTAAGAACATCAGATTGCGAATGAAGATTATTCTTAATGCAGAATTCTCTATCTTTCATCAGTTCATTCAAAGACTCTTTTTGAGTTCTATAAATTCTAACTGGTATTGGGTTTGAGTATTTGTATCTAGTAGTCATAGTAGTATTTATATCTAGTTAATCATTTTTGAAATTCTGGCAATCTCTGCATCAGATGGATTGTTTGGGTCTTTGATATCTGGTTCTTTATCGTCATCTGGTAATTCTGCATCTAAGTTATCTTTGTTTTTAATGTACTGTTTGAATTTTGCAATCAGATAATTTTTTTTCTTTAACTCATACTTAGTTTCATATTCAGTTTTTAGATTGTCTTCTAATATTTCATCAATGAGTCTTAATGATTGAGTTAAAGAAAACTTAAGTGACTCAGTATCTTTCGTGTTGTTATAAGTTTCAATTGAAGACATAAGAGACTTAATACTCTTCTTGTATCTCTTATTCAATTTCACATTTACAGGAATTTGAATTCTTTCTTTTAATTTAATCTCTTCGTATATTTTTGATATCAGTTTCATTTAACTATTTATCTGTAGGAAATCTTTTATTAAATCTATTAATTCTTTTTGTCTAAACAAGTAGTAAGTTCTTAATTCTTTTGACTCAATAATTACTTCATCAGATAACTTATCTCTAATGATGTTTTCTAATTCAAGTACATATCTTTTTATTGAGTCAGTCTTTATGTCTTTATTCATCTATATTCTCTTAAGGTGTTTCTCAATCTAGGAAGACACAGTTCTTCTCTGCACAATTAAGTACAAAGTAGAACTAATACTGTCATTCAAATCTCAATCTGAGGTTTTACACAGTCTCACATTTGCAAACTCTAAAGAGGAACTCGGTTGTTCTATTCGTTTTAATGCAGTCTTCTAGTTTAAGTTTCAACTAACAACGCAATTAAATTAAATCTAATGTGACAAATTTAATTTATTTGATTAAGTAGACAAGTAACTCAGTCTCTTAAAACAGTTTATTTTTTTTATTCTCGATATATTCAAGTTCTCAGTATTTTTTTTACTACACTAATATATATACAAACTAAGTAGTCAAAATCGTATACAAAACTAAAAAAGTCTAAGAAATTATTTAATATATTCAGAGGTTATTAAAAATAATCAAAATGCATTCAAACTCTGTATGAGAAGGGGGTTTTCTAGTGGTAATATTGATTAAAATGACTACTTGTAAACTCATCTCATACAAACTTCATACAAACTTTTTTGAAACTCAAGTAAATAAAGGGTTTCAGAGACAGGTTTTCATTGAGTGGGAATAAAGTGAATAAAATCAATAACTTAGGATTTTTTTAGATGTTTAATTTGAATTCTTTTGAAGAATATTTTGATGAAATAAAAAAGATTTGGGAAAAATTAGATAGCCCGAATAGAATCATTCCTTTTTGTACTCCAATGAAACTTAATCCTAAGTTTTTAGTTATTGGGATAAATCACTCAGATTTTTGTCCAAATGATGCTGCTGAAAGTAAACGTATTGCCGAAGATTTTTCAAAAGGAATTCCTCTTGAAAATACTTTTATAAAGCACAATCACACATTTGCTAAAGGCTTAAGGGAAGTAATTAAAGAAGTGCGTAATGTCTACAATGATTTTGATGAAAAACCAACTGATGAATGGTTAGGTACAAATAGAATAGCAATTCAGACTGATGGCAAAGGTGCAGGTGCTATTGAAGCTCTAGATAATTATTCAAAGTGTCAAAAAGATATGGATGAAGTATTGAAATCATTAATATCTTATATGAAACCAAAGAATATTATTTTGGCTGGAAATGATACATGCGAAAACTTTTTTTATCCCAAAGGAAGTACACAGTCAATGGCAAATAGAAAACCTAAAAAAATACTTATTGATAAAGAAACAAAAGCTACAACGAATATAATACCTGTTTGGCATCTATCGCATAATTGGAGAACAAGCCCAGGTGATCCGGAGTCTTATGGAGAAAAAACCGTGAAAAGAATTAAACAGGCTATTGAAAATAATTTATGTGACTATTAGTCCAGTCAAGAGAACATTTAATGAGTAATAGAGAATTTAAAGAAGAAGTTTCTGAGTTAGCGCATCAACTTGTGCAAATTGACAGAAGTGTTTTCTTTGGAATTCAAGATCAGGCTAAATGGCTTCCTAAACACCAATTAGATAATGCAACAGTTATGTGCCCACCATTTGTTGGGAAAAATTATGAAAAGGGCGGTTTGTTGCTTTTAGGAATAAACCCAGGCGGCGGCGGTGAGCGTGCCAAGAATATCAATGAAGGAGATCAAAAGCTTTATCCAATTATTAAAGATTTTAAAATAAGCAAAGACGAGATTTATAAAAAATATTGGAGTTTATTTGTACCTACTTTTAGAGAAGTTAAACCAACTTGGGATATTTATCCGCAGCATATAGAACCTTTATTAAATGCTTCCGGAGTAACTCTTGATGAAATATGTTATCTGAATGTACTTCAGTATAGATCAAGAGGCGATAAGTACCCTGATAGCATTTCAGATATGAATCTTGTTATAAAACCATCCTTTGAGAATTTTGTTAAGCCTTTCATAAAACTCGTAGCTCCTTCAATGGTGGTTTGTTTAGGAAAACAAGTAGATAAGTATATCAAGAGCTATTGGGTAACTATTCCCTGCAAGAGACTAGTTTGGAATAGGAGTAGAGCTTTAAAACCAGAGGTAATAACAGATAGAGAAGATTGTATAGAGAGCTTAAAATTAAGGAACAAAAGTTACAAAGAAGTTACAAAGTAAAAAAAATGCCTTTGAAACCCAATATCTATAAGAGTTTGAAATTAGGCTACTATTGAGTGGGAATAAAGTGAATAAAATAAATAACTTAAATATATGAGCAAAAAACCTTTTGGCTGGATATATAAGATTTCACACAAAAATATGCCTAATCAGTGTTACATAGGAAGAACAGAGGTAGGTATACAAAAAAGATTTGAAGGACATCTTAGAGATGCAAAGAAAGCCAATAAGGCAGGAGGTAGTGATGCCAAGCTGCATACAATCATGTGGGCACACCAACCGGATACTTTTGAGGTAGAAGAGATTGATACTGCTAAAAACTTAATCGAACTTAAAGATAAAGAATTACATTATCAAAAGAAATTTAATTCAATCAATAATGGATGGAATAAAAATAAAGCAGCAAATATTACTCAAGTTAGGGGAAAGTCTGTAAAGGTTAAAATTGATGGAGCAACTTATGAGGCTCCTTCTAAAGCAGAATTGTGCAGAGAATTAGCAATTAGTAATAGCACGGTTAATCACTGGATAGAAAAAGGTAAGACTCTAGATTTCTCAGTAAAAAAGGCTTTATTGGCTAAAAAATCTACCCAAGAGAAAAAATCAATTATTGTATTTAGAAAAGAATTTGAAGACGTTAATAAATTAGCTAAGAGTAAATTTAATAAACATAAATTACATCCTTCAACTATCAGGCAAAGAGTCAGGAAAGGAAAAACGCATGAAGAGGCTCTAGAAAAAAGAACATCCACACCAAAAGAAATTAAGATTAAATTAAAAGGGAAAAATTTTACTTATAAAAGTGTTACTGAAGCACATAAAGCTCTATCCAAAAAAATAAAGAATATACCTGCTCTTTCCTCAGTAAGATCTTCTATCAATAAGGGAGAAACGTCTGAAGCAGCTTTTGGAATAGGTAAAGCTAAATGGGAAAAAAAATTAACAAATATAGAAAATTTGCTTAAGAAGAAGGGATACAAATTAACTGGTGAGCTTAGTGCTCAATCAAAGCCTGTAGTAGTTAAGAAGAATAAAGAGATATTTTCCTCTGTGAAAGTTTTCTCTTCAACTTATGGATTTGATTACACTACCATATGTGTTGAAATTAAATCTGGGCTATCTCCAGACAAAATAATCGAAAAAAGAAATGATTAAAAGTACAAAGAAGTTACAAAGTTTGTAATTTGCATTGGCTTGTTATCAATAAAAACAAGCATCTATATAAAATGGAGCTGGTAAAAGTTGCATTTAAAGTTACAAAAAAGTTACAAAGTATGGTTTAAATTGTTGCAAAGTACTGATATTAAAAGGAATATTAATAACACTATTATTGAGTGGGAATAGTAAATAGATCGTAAAGCGCCGAGATACTAGGAGAAAAGTAAATGGGAAATACTGCAACGCAGATCAGTGACTATCAAAAGACGATTTTCGAGGCCCATGCTTCTAATGGACATCTTATTACGCATGATATCTACCGCAGAGGCTCAGGCGCCCCGGTCGTATTACTCCAAGAGCTTCCGGGTATTGGTCAGGAAACATTGTCTCTAGCGGATGAACTAGTAAATGCAGGCTTTGAGGTTGTTATGCCACACTTGTTCGGACCTTTGGGTAAAACATCAATCGGTATGAACTTTGTTAGAGTCATGTGCCTCAGAAAGGAGTTTCGATTAATGACCAGCGATCGATCGAGTCCGATAGCCGATTGGATTCGTCTGCTCTGCAGAGAAGTCAGAGATCAGCGGAGTGTTAAAGGGGTGGGAGTTATTGGCATGTGCCTCACAGGCAACTTCGCGATACAGCTTATTGGTGACGACAGTGTCCTTGCAGCCGTAGCATCACAACCTGCAATGCCTTTTTTCAAACAGGGAAAGCTGCATATGTCGTCTGACGACATCGAACAAAGTCGTAACGCTCTGGATGTGAAAGGCCCCATGCGAGTTTTACGTTTCGAGGACGATCCACTGTGTACGCAAGAAAAATCCAAATGCGTGCATCGCGCTTTTAATGATCACGGCAACATAAGAGTTCAAGAGATAACATTGCCGGGCAGAGGTCACTCTGTATTAACGCTAGATTTTGTCGATCAATCGGGGCATCCAACACGCGAGGCTCTGGACAATGTAATTCAATATTTTGGTAGTCATTTATGAAAAAGAATAATTTATGTATTGCGGCTGCTGTATAAAGTTGATACAAAGTTTTCTGAAATCCCCTTAAATAAAGGGTTTCAGATGGTATAAGCCATTGAGTGGGAATAGTTAATAAAATCAGTAGTTTTCAAATTTATCTGAAAATGAGATATTTTTTAAATATTTATTCCATAAATCAATCTATTTTTTTACACTACATGTTTTTTTGTTATGATTTAATTATGAAAAATTTAATCTTATTAATTCTTCTCGTAACAACCACCAGTTGTGCAATTTTCGTTGATGAATATCAAGTAAACCAGAAAAAGGTTCTTTCTTATTTGTTATCAGATTTACCTATTCCTGATGATGCGGGTATTATCAGAGAACCAACTGTTGTGCTTGGAACTGGTAAAGCAATCTCAGCAAGAGTGGTTTTAGAATCTAATTTTACACCTGCAGAAAACCTAATTTTTTATGGAAATCAAACTCTTACCACTGGATGGGCTCTTGCTAGTTCAAAAGTTGGCAGGGAAATTTCTTTGATTTACACAAAAGCTGGAAGATACGCTAATATCTATATTACTCCAAAATCAAGTATAGGTTCTTTCATTACTGGGAGTTCTGGAAGTGACATAGTAATTTCAGTAGTTCACCCTAATTCAATTGATTTGCAAAATCCTTACGAGGATTTGGAATACGATAAATTACCAGATATCCCTTAAGCTTTAACTGTTTTACTTATGATTGAACTTACAATTAAACTTTTCTAATTATTTACAAAAGTGGCTCATGCCTCATTTGTTATATTAATTTAAAAAATTTTACATCTTTAATCTTGCCTTTGTTATTTATTCAAAACCTGTTTTTGAAAGAATTTTAATAAATATCTTTGATGAAAAAAAACGAATTAAAAATCGAACTTCATTCTGAAGAAATTTTCCCGAATGGTTTTTCTTTGAAAGATTTTGAAAAGTTTTTTGAAGAAAATCAAAACATAATAAAAAATAATAGAAACACTATTAAAAAGTTACGTTTCGGAGAAATAGAAACAGTAACAAAATCTTTCAAGACGCCTAACTTCATTCAAGGCATGATCTATAAGTTTTTTAGGAAAACTAAAGCAAAAAGATCTTTTGAACATTCCTTATTATTGAATCAAAAGGGTATAAAGACACCAGAGCCATTATGTTACATAGAAGTATTTGACCGTTTTCGACTTAAACAAAGCTATTTCATTTCCCGTCAAATTAATTATGACTTCACACTTGATTTAGTAACACAAAAAGAAGTTGAAAAATACAAAGATATTCTTAAAAGCTTTATTGACTTTACCTATGATCTACACAAAAAAAATATTATGCATCTCGATTATGTTGTCGGAAATATATGCGTCAAAAAAATAGATAAAGGCTATGAATTTTTTTTAGTAGATCTTAATAGGCTCTATCAAGGAACTGTTAACTCGAAAACGGGAGTAAAAAATTTAAAGCGCATTAGCAGAGATCCAGAAATTATAAAAATTCTTGCAGAAGAATATGCAAATAAATCGTCGGGTTCTTTCTCTGACTTCACTCACTATCTTATGAGATCAGTTAATCGTAATCTACAAAGATCAAAGCTAAAAAGATTTATAAAAAATATTTTTGCAAAAGATTTAAGGGTTCCGAGATTATCCTATGCTTGGGACTATCACTCTAATCAACCTCATGTGCTCAATAATAAAAAATTAAAAAGAAAGATAGCTTTTATGTCTTGGTTTGCTAATTTAAAAATTATAACTTCTAGTGCATATGGTTTTCTTACAGGCCCTTATTTCTATGTCAAAAACAGCAAATTCTCAGAAAGAAAGATCGATAGTTTTGGGCTGTGTGTAAATCTTGATAAGCCCGTTGAATCTCAAAAATTAATTAGCAATGACGAATTATATGAAATGATTGATGAGCTAGCTATTGATAATATCTTAGTAAGAATACCATTAGCTGATTTTGATAATATCGAGAAATATATTCGTTTTATTACAAATCTTCAGGGTAAGGATGTTCTGGTTTGTATTTTACAAGATAGGGAACACATTGAAGAAAAATACCTTACAAAGCAAAGGTTGGATTATATTTTTTCTAATCTATGTAACCAAGTAAAAACATTTCAGATAGGAAACTCAATTAATCGAAAAAAATGGGCATTTGTATCGATAGATGAATACTTTGCATTTTTTAAAACAGCTTATGATCTTAAAAAAAATAAATTTCCAAAAATTAAATTACTTGGAAGTAATATTATCGATTTTGATCTTCCTTTTTTTGCTCGATCAATTTTTCATTTAAAATCTATATTTTACGATGGGATAGCAACACAGCTTTATGTAGATAGACGTGGCGGTCCTGAAGAAAAACAGTTAGGTTTTAATTTAGCATCAAAGATTAAGGCATATGCTGCACTCGCCAGTGCAAGCAGAAATACATCAAATGAACTCTACATTACAGAAGTAAATTGGCCACTTCAGGGAATGGGAGAATGGTCTCCTTCTAAAGAGTACTTAATTGAAGAGTCATTTCAGTCAAGATATATGGTTCGTTATTATCTTTTGATGTTAGCTTCTGGAAAAGTAAAAAAATGTTATTGGCATCAGTTGGTTGCACCAGGTTATGGATTGGTTAATAACCTTGATGGAAAAATTAATAAAAGAGATGCTTATTTTTGTTTTAAGCACATGATTGAGGCACTTTCTGGCGGCAAGACTAGTAAATTTATTCAAGAAAAAAACCTGTATTGCTTAATTGTTGAAAAAGAAAATACTTTTCTAGAAGTTATTTGGTCAATTGACAAAAATGCTTCCTTTAAAAGCAACCCTAGCCAACAAATTTTTGATATTCGAGGGAAGGTTATAGATACAAAAAATTCACCAATTATTGAGATTACCGATGAGGTTGTCTACATAGAAAAACAAAAAACTAATTACGAAGAAATTAATTTAAAATTTATAAATGAATAATGAAAAAAAAATTGTCGAAATTAAAGATAATATTTTAATTGGAAAAGCCGGTGATAGAGATCTTTTAGGTGACCTCTTTCTTCCACCAGAAAATAATCCTAACAAACCAGCTATTGTAATTATTCATGGTGGTGGCTGGATGGAAGGGGATAAAACTCAATTAAGAGGCTATGGTGTATTATTGTCTAGATTAGGTTTTGTTTGTCTATGCGCGTCATACAGATTGTCTCAAGAGGCAAAATGGCCTTCTCAAATAGAAGATGTAAAATGTGCAATTCGATATTTAAAAGCTAATTCAAAAGAGCTTGGAGTCGATCCAAATAGGATTGGAGTAACTGGCAATTCAGCAGGAGGTCATTTGGCATTAATGTGTGCTTTAAATGATGCCAATCTTGAAGGGCAAGGGGGAAATTTGGAATTTGATAGCAAAATAAAAGCAATTTGTGCCTTATATCCTCCAACACTAGTTAGAGAAGAAGTTCCTGAAGGAAAATTTAATGCTTTTGCTTTATTGATGGGAGATACAGCCTCATCAGAAGACTATGTCAAAGCAAGTCCTATTAAACAGGATCTTTCTTCTTTTCCTCCTTGTTTATTGATCCATGGTTCGAAAGATAAGGTGGTTCCTTTAAGTGAATCTGAAGATTTTTATGAAGAGCTTCAGAAACATAATCGCACTGCAGAAATCCATGTTTATGCAGACGAGGATCATGCGTTTGATAGCCAACAATCTTTAGGAAGAAATGTTGCAGATATCCAAGGGATATTCTTTCTTAAATATCTTTAAATAAAAACTTAAAAATTTTTTTCTATGGATGAGATGAGCAAATCAAATATTCCAATTTCAGAAGGTCGACTACAAAGAGCAAGTCAAAATCAAGAAGTTTACATATCAAAATTTCGTCAAGTGCTATTAAGACATGGTTTGACCATGGGTCTTATGTGCCTTGGATGTGTGTTATTTCCATCTGTATTAGTAGCTTTATTTTCATCAATTGATAATCTTTTTCTAAATATTAATAGATATGCTCTAGCTAGTCTGGGTTTGGGACTTTTTATGTTTCTTTATTTAAGATTTATTTCTAGAAAGCTTAATTATCGTCAAATATTTTGGATAGGTTATTTGTTCTTTATTTCTATTATAGAAGAAATTGGATTTCGTCTTTCTTTACCTATTTTATTCTCTGAATTTTTTTTTAAAGAATACAGCTTTTTAATTGGTATTTTCTTAAGCAACTTACTTTTTGCATCTCTGCACTATTTTACTTTGCGTTGGAAATTAAAAGCTTGCATATTTACTTTTCTAGGCGGAATGGGATTAAGTAGACTATTTTATGAAACTGGAGATATTACTTTAGTTGTTATGGTGCATTTGGTTGTGACTTTCCTCAATACTCCCTCTGCCCCTGAAAAAGTTAATACCTAATACAAAAGAATTTATCCTAGAAAGAATAGAGGAGGATGACTTTACAGATGTAAAGTTAAATACTTTATAAAATTTCAAATTATCGTTCCCGAGTTTATATAAGTTATAATTACTCAGAGTTTATTTAGATTGGAGTTAAAAATGAGCAACGCAGAGTCCCAGACAACAAATGATTCCTCGATTCAAGAGCTAATCGCTAAAGCACGTAATGCTCAAATTGAATATGAGTCATTCAACCAAGAACAAGTCGACGCAATTGTCCGTGACATAGGAAAATTTGTTTTTGATAATGCAGAGCCGCTAGCGCGAATGGCTGTAGAAGAGACAGAAATGGGGTCTTACGATGACAAAGTATTAAAAAATAAAGGTAAAGCACGAGTAATATGGAACAACCTCAAGGATAAAAAATCTAGAGGAGTAATTGGTGAGGATACAGATACAAATCTTGTTTTTGTCGCCAAACCAATGGGTGTAGTTGCTGCTGTAACGCCTGTGACAAATCCAATTGTGACACCGATGTGCAATGGAATGTTCGCGCTAAAAACTGGAAATGCTGTAATTTTTGCGTCTCATCCTAAAGCACAAAAATGCGCTGAGTATTTAGCTTTGGAATTTATGAAAATTGTTAAGTCGCATAATGGCCCTGACAATCTTATTCAAGTTGTCACTAATGGTTCGGTTGAAAAGACTCAACAACTTATGCAGTCTGCAGACGTAGTTGTTGCTACAGGTGGAGGTGCGATGGTGAAATCAGCATATTCTTCTGGTAAACCTTCATTTGGAGTGGGAGCAGGAAATGTTCCGGTGATAATTGATAGAAATATAGATTTACAAGAAGCTGTTGAAAAGATAGTTGATGGGGCATCCTTCGATCATGGAATTATTTGCTCCCATGAACAATTTGTATTTACTCCAGAAGAAAACTTCGATAAAACGATAGAATTATTTACTAATACCGGTAAGGTTTGGTTCACAGATAATGAAGAGCAAATTCAAAAATTGCGAGAAGTGGTTTTTCAAGATGGCCATTTAAATAAAGATGTTGTTGGAAAATCAGCAAGTGACGTTGGAAAGATGGCAGGAATTGATGTTCCAGAGTCTTCAAGATTAATTTTATTGCCTGCCGATGGATCTGGTACCGAAGACGTCTTAGCTAAAGAAAAACTTTGTCCGGTAATTGCAATCGTTCCTTACTCTACTTTTGAAGAGGCAGTTTCAATGGCAAAAGCCAATCTTTTAGTAGAGGGAGCTGGACATTCAGCTGCTTTGCATTCAAATAATGATGAAAATATACAAAAAGCTGGAGTTGAGTTGCCAATTAGCCGACTTGTTGTAAATCAACCAAGTTCTACTTCCGCTGGCGGGTCATTGACTAATGGTTTTGCACCAACAACAACACTTGGATGCGGTTCATGGGGGGGTAATTCCATTTCAGAGAATCTTGATTACAAACATCTGATGAACGTATCTCGTATTGGTAAAGTTATACCTGATAAAAAAGTACCTACAGACGATGAAATTTGGGCTTAAAGCTTTTAAAATTTAAATTTATTCAAATTCCTTAGAATTTTTAAGCATATGTGCAGGACCATGGCTTAAATTTATAGCCGCATTTTCTCCATAAAGCATTTCTTTCTGAGCGCCAAAGTTCTTTCTATTACTGGCAAGAGGAGCAAGTTCTTCTGCTTTACTCAAGGCGATTTCAGATAGCTCCTCAACAGAACCTAATCCTTGAACAATTCCTGCCTCGTGGGCAGCTGTTCCAGTCCATCGTTTTGATAACTGAACAGTTTCAAAAAAAGAATTCGCAGGAACTTTATGACGAAATAAGGCTAATTCTGGCCTAGGAATATTTAAACCAAGTTGCATTTCGTTTGCACAAAGAAATCCTCTGTCTTCTCTCATAATTCTCACATCATGAGATAGCGAAAGCATAAAACCAGCTCCAAATGCATGACCATTGATAGAACAGATTGTTGGAATTGATAACGTAATCATTCTCCCCATCAAATACATAAATTCTTCACCAAAAACTTCTCTATCTCCACCATCAGGATGATCCTGAGGAGATTCCATCCAATTAAGATCCAAACCATTGGAAAAAAATTTAGGATCGGTAGAAGAAGTGATTAATGCCCCAGGTCCATCATCTTTTTCAACTTCATCTAAGGCTTTAGAAAATTCTCTAACAAAAGTTGTATTCCAACGGTTTTCTCCTGCATCCATTATTATGTGATAAATAGATTCTTTTTTTTGTAGCTCAATCATAGTTGTAAATATTATTTGGAACTTAAATACTATACACAAAAAATATTTGAATGATTATCAGATTGATATAAATTGTTTAATATAAAGAAGAGAAATGATGAATCAGTTATCACAGAAATTACATATCCCATGGTGGCTCTACATAATTTTATTTATGGAAATTTGGCCAATGTTTTTTGGTCCATATTTAGCGTTAACAAATCCAACTTTTCTGGGTGGACCGGAGGCATCGACGCTAGCAGTCGGAAGCTTGATTTATCTTGCCAGAAATTTTGCAGTTGGATTAGCTTTTTTCATTGCAATATATCTTAAAAATGCACCGATGCTTTTTATCCTTATCTTCATCAGACTATTTACTGATTTAGTTGATGGTCCGACATTTTTAGCTTTTGGAATGGCGGCAAATGAAACACGTTTAGTTGCTCTTTTTGTCTTGGGTTACTACATACCAGCGGTAATTGCGATGACTTATCTCTGGAAGCAAATGAGTCGAAATGAATAAGAGCTTTTATAATTGAATCATACTTAGGAAAGTCGTTTATCATTAATAGAAAAATAAAATGAAAGAAGCTTTTAGCAATTTAAAAAATATTTTCCTTCTTGGGTTGTTTTTAGTTTTTAATATAAATCTCATGGCAACGGAAGAATCTAAATTCGAAGTAGTATCTGAATCAGAAAATTATGAAATACGATACTACGAAGAAAGGTTGGTCATTCAAACTAACTCAGGAACTCAAAATAATGCTTTTAGAAAACTTTTTAAATACATATCCGGTTCGAATGAAGAATCAAAAAAAATTGCAATGACTGTTCCTGTGACTCAGGTGAATGATAAAAAAGGAGATTTTATGCAATTTTATTTACCTGAAGAATTTACTAAATCTAACACTCCTTTACCTGAAGATAATTCCATTGAAGTGACTTCAATAGACGCAGGGCATTATGCTGTTTTAAGATTTTCAGGAAGACCTAATAAACAAAATTTTAATAAGCATGCAAAAATACTCAAAAATTATTTAAGTAAAGATAATATTTCAATTTTAAGTTCACCAATAAAAGCAACATATAATAGTCCCTTCATTCTTCCTATGTTTAGAAGAAACGAAAGTATGTTTCTTATTGAATGGAACTAGATAATTAACTGATTTAAATTTTAAGGATAAAAATATGACCAAAGATACATATACGCCACCCGAAGTTTGGGAATGGGATAATCAAAGTGGAGGAAAATTTACTAATATAAATAGACCTATCTCTGGAGCAACTCATGAAAAAGATTTACCAAGAGGAAAACATCCACTTCAACTATATTCATTAGGAACGCCTAATGGCATGAAAGTAACCATTCTCTTAGAGGAATTATTGGCTTTGGGTCATGCTGGAGCGGAATACGATGCCTTTCTAATCAACATTGGAGAGGGCGATCAGTTTGGCAGTGGCTTTGTCTCAGTTAACCCTAATTCAAAAATACCTGCATTATTGGATGTCAGTACTCAACCCCCAACAAGAATTTTCGAGTCTGGAGCAATTATGGTTTACCTAGCAGAAAAATTTGGCGAGCTTCTGCCGACCGAAGCTTCAGCCAGAGCAGAATGTATGTCTTGGTTATTTTGGCAAATGGGCAGTGCGCCTTATTTAGGAGGAGGCTTTGGACATTTTTATGCTTATGCTCCTGAAAAATTTGAATATCCAATCAACCGCTTCGCTATGGAAGTAAAAAGACAACTTGATGTTTTGGATAAAAATTTAGAATCTAGAAAGTTTCTTTGCGGCGATGATTATAATATTTCTGATATAGCTGTTTGTTCTTGGTATGGTATGTTGGTTTTAAAAAATGCTTATAATGCAGCTAAATTTTTGGATGTTGCTTCTTACAAAAACGTTATTCGTTGGGCAGAAGAAATTGCAGAAAGACCTGCTTTTAAAAGAGGCACAAGGGTCAATAGAGCCCCTAGTGGACCAGAAGATAGCGCTATAATAGAAAGGCACGATTCAAGTGACTTAGATTAAGATGACTAATAAGCTAAAAATTTACGCCGTTCCTATGTCACAAGCAGTTAGGGCTGTCTTGTGGGTTTTATTTAACAAAGAATTACCTTTTGAATTGGTGCTAACCATTCCAGGATCCAAAGATGAAAACGGATCTCGTCATCCAGACTATTTGAGTAAGTTTCCCAATGGCACTATTCCTGCGTTAGAGGATCCAGAATCAGGATTTCTGCTAGCTGAGTCGCACGCAATCATGTGTTATTTGTGCAATAAATATGAATGGACAGACTTATATCCAAATCAGCACGAGGCTAGAGCAAAAGTAGATGATTTTCTTCATTATCACCATCGCAATATTAAAGAAGCTTCCGTAGGCTATTTTGCCCCAATGGCTAGGCCTGATTTAGGTTTAACCGAAGGCGCTATAAATATGTCGAAAAGATTATTTAGCAATGGTTTGAATGCTTTAGAAACTCAGTGGTTAGAAAAAAATAGTTTCATTACTGGGGATGAAGCCACAATTGCCGACATTGCTGCTTATGTAGAAGTTGGACAATTGCAAAGTCAATTTACCAATCTTTTTGATTTTGAGCCTTTTCCCAATGTAACCCGTTGGTTAAATGCAATGACTCAGCTAAAAGGCCACGATGACAGCCACTTAGTTTTAAGTGAATTGGGAGATATAAGTAAAACGCCTCCTGAGATGGAAGATTTAATGACTGCAAATATAAAAGGCTTCAAGCACATAGCTCAAAAATTAACCGAGATTAAATAAAAAACCCCCATCTATTGATAGGGGTTTTTTGATGAACGCTTAGTCTAGAAAGAAGCTCTTACGTCCAAGTAGATAGATCTTCCGTAATTATTATGAACATCTGGATCATAACCATAAGTATCGTCTGCTAAAGGCGCTTCTTCATCCAAAATGTTGTTTGATCCCAAAGTTACTTTCATTCTTGCGTCTTCCCAGTCAAATCTGTACGAAGCTGCTAAATTAAAAGTTCTCATTGAATCAACTATAAATGGATTAGAGTTGCTATCAACAACAGCACTTTGAACGTAATCACTAATAAACTTACCAGTTAAAGAAACACTATATGCATTTTTACGCCAAGACAATCTTATCGAATGCTTGTCTTCAAAATAAGAATCGGTACCTTCTAGAGAGCCATATCCCTCAGCTACGACAGCTGGAAGAGTTGTTACTCCAAGTGCAGTTAGAGCAGCAGTATAAGTTCCATCTGCAATGGCGTTTTGTAAAGTTGCAGCAGAAGTACCTGGAGCAGCTAATTGTTCAAGTTTAGTCGTAAATGCTCCTCTGTATCTAAAAGACCAGCTACCGTAATCATTGTCCCAATCGTAGTAAGCAGCAACGTCAACTCCTTCAACCGTTCGCTCGGCAAGGTTTTGATACTGAGATTGAACATATTGAACTGTTCCTAGAGGACACATTCCAAGACTTAATGCATTAGCGCTCATATCTCCGTAATCATCGTCATCTGCAGCCTTACGATAAACATTTCCAAAATTTAGATTTGCAGAAGTATTACACCTAGCTAGAGCGGTAGCTTCATCAGCATCCGCAGTTCCAGTTCTTGCGTTGTAACGATTTAAAAATTCAATAGCAATTTCATTAGAAGTTCCAAAGTTACCAACTGTATCGTCTTTTTCAATACTATACGCATCGACAATAAAAGTAAGATCTTGCATTGGTTCAATAACTGCTCCAAATGAGAAGTTGGTTGAAGTTTCTGCTTTTAAATCAGCATTTGACAAGGCCCTTCTATAAATCCATTCATTAAATTGATTGGTATTGTCTGTATAAGATTTTGAATAATCTCTTTGATCGCTATTATGCCTTGTTAATTCCCCTTGATTCATTGAAATCAAATTAGGCGCTCTGAAAGTATTTGAAGCCGAAGCTCTTAGTAAAACCATATCATTGGCTTGGTAACCAATAGCAACTTTTCCAACCATTTCTGAACCAAAATCAGAAGTATCTTCGTATCTAGCAGCAACTTGTATGTCAAGGTTATCTAACAAAGGCACAGACAATTCAGTAAATAAAGAAGTCGTATCTCTTTCTCCTTCTGAATCTTTTGTAGCCGTTCCACCAGCAACTGCTCCTACATAAGGAAAAGTTAAGTAATTAGGAGTACATGCAGCATTAAGGCCGCTAGAGTCAATCCGACCATTAGTTATAGTGAGATCTCCAGTAGATGAGTTTCCAAGAAGACAATTTCCCGTAGACGACCTTGCAACAGGAGGATATTCTAGATGTTGATAAGTGATAGTCCCGTCTAATTTAGGGTCTCTGTCATCAACATAAGCTTCTTCTCTATACTCAAGACCTATTAAGAAAGAGGCTGGACCAGCTTCTGTTGAAAACAACTCAGCATTAGTAAATTTCAAATCTATCATTCTAAGATCAGAAGTCTGTTTTTTCTGAATATTGACAAGTGTTTGTTCAATGTTAGTCGAACAATCAGTATTAGCCCAGTCACACAGAATATTATATCCAGCAGAGGTAGTATCGAATAATGCTTGTTGCATTAAGTCAAAATCAATTCGATTGCCACTAGTATCTAGTGACCTAGCTTGAGAGATAACTAAAGCACCATCGTAATCCCAATCGTTATACGAACCACTTATTCCTTGTAGAAAGCGGTAAGTACTTTTTTCAACTGAGACTGTTTTAGGTGTAGGTCCAAATCTCATCAAATCAATATGAAGTTCTGCATCCTTATCAAAAGCGTTACCTAAGGCTAAAGCTCTTGAAGCACTTGATCCAGGAGATCCATTGCTGTCTCTCAATGGATTATAAAAAGAGGCAGCACCAACTCTCATCTTAAAAGGATAGGTAGCAGATAAATCT
>CABYXE010000011.1 GCA_902522825.1 uncultured SAR86 cluster bacterium | reverse complement strand
TCTTCTCGATTTAGATCCAATGATAATCAGTGGAGAAATTTCAGAGAGCGATATTGGATTTATAAAAATTGGATCAATAGCGAAAGTAGAAACTTTAGATGGTCAAAAATCTGAAGGAGAAATTAGTTTTATTTCTTCATCGGCAAATAATAAGACCCATACATTTAGAATTGAAGTTACTGTTGATAATCAATCAGGAAAAATCAAAGATGGTGCTTCCGCAAGGGTGTTTCTTCCAGGAGAAGAAAGCTTGGCAAATCTAGTGCCTCTATCGATTTTAAGATTAGACGATGCTGGAGATTTAGGGGTAAGAATAGTTGATGAATCTGGCTTGGTTGAATTTAAGAAAATTAAACTTATTCAAGATACTAAAAAAGGCGCGTGGGTTTCAGGTTTGCCGCAGAAATCCAGAATTATTACAGTTGGTCAAGACTATGTAAGCGACGGCGAAAAAGTCCAAGTGGCTGTAGATGAAAGATTGATGCAAAATGAACGCATTAATTAATTTCTTTATTGATAGGTATAAAGCAACTTTAACTTTTCTTGCTCTGATACTTGTTTGGGGTGCTTTCTCCATCGGTCAGATACCTGCTTCTGCTTATTCCGATATTAATATCCCATATGTATTTGTTTCTACCTCTTATGATGGAGCTTCTCCAGAAGACGTAGAACGTTTAATTACAAGGCCAATAGAAGATCGTCTGAAATCAATTGATGACCTAAAGGCCATGCAATCCTACAGCAGAAATGGCATGTCATATGTAATTTTAGAATTTCCAGATTCTGTTCCAAAACCAGTTGCAATGGTAAATGTGAAAGATGCAATGGATGAAATATTGCCAGATCTTCCCGAAGAGTCTGAAAAGCCTTTTGTAAAAGAATTTAGCTTTGATGCATTTCCAGTTATGAATGTAAATTTCATCTCTGATTCAGCAACTGAAAGGGAATTAATAGGTTTTGCTAAAGATATGGCAAAAGAAATTGAAAGAATACCTGGAGTCCTAGAAGCTCAACTAAGCGGCGCACCTGATGAAGTTCTAGAAGCTACGATCGATAAGACAAAATTAGATAGCTACAACGCTTCAGCCATAGATATCTATAATGCTATTCAACAAAACAATAAAGCTATTCCTGCAGGAAATATCATATCCGCAACTGGAAAGTTTTCTGTATTGGTTCCCTCTGTATTTGAAACTGCTGAAGACGTAAAAAATATTCCTGTTTTAGAAAATGAAAATGCCGTTGTATCGCTAGATGATTTAGTAGACCTTAGAAGAACCTTTAAAGATAAAGATAGTTATGCAAGAGTAAATGGTAAATTTTCGTCGACTATAAATGTTTTAAAAAAAACAGATGCAAGGGAAGTTGTTGTTGCGAGCCAAATAAATACCATTATCGAAAGAACCAAGCTAGTTCTTCCGCCTAATGTCGAAATTATCGTTACCGAAGATAGAACTAAATATTCTTCTGAATTAATTGATGAAATGACTGGAAATATTTTGACTGCTCTTATTTTGGTTATGAGTATTGTAGTCGCTGCTATGGGTCTTAGATCATCTACAATGGTTGCGCTAGCAATTCCGACCTGTTTTCTTTTTGCTTGTATTTATTTAAATATTATTGAGTACACCTTTAACTTTATGGTGTGTTTTGGCTTTCTTATTTCTTTAGGAATGTTAATAGATGGAAGCGTTGTAGTTGTAGAGTATGCCGACAGAAAAATGAGCGAAGGCATGGATAGAATAGAGGCTTATAGACTTTCTGCAAAACGAATGTTTTGGCCAATTATCATATCTATAGGGACTACGTTGGCAATTTTCTTCCCTCTGTTTTTTTGGGAAGGAATCTCCGGTCAATTCATGAAACCTATGATCACTACTTTATTTGTAGTTCTTATTGGATCGGTTTTATATGCCTTGGTTTTTACTCCTGCTATAGGATCTAGATATGCAAATTTAGGCAACCGAAACATTAGGACATTAAATAATACTGCTGCTTTGGAACGAGGTGATCCAAAATCTATAGATGGAGTTACAGGCTCTTATGCAAGGTTTTTAGACAAAATACTTGATCAACCCGGCAAAGCAATTGTTTTTATTCTCTTTAGTGTAATGAGTATTTATTATGTCTACGGCGGTCATGGACCAGGTGGACAATTTTTCGTTGAAGAAGACCCTGATACCATTATCGTAGAAGTTCAAGGTAGAGGAAACTTAAATGCCTTAGAAACGGTTAACTTCTTAAAAGAAATTGAAAAAATCATTCTGACAATAAAAGGTCCGGAAAGTGTCTACTTGGAACAAAGCGGGGAAGGAGATCCAAGAGATAGAGGAAATGCAGACTCTATAGGAAAAATTTACGTAGGAATGCCTTTTGAAAGAGATGCTCTTATACAGACTGGTGCTGCGGTTCTTTTAGAATTAAAAGAAAAATTAAAAGATATCCCTGGTTTGAAAGTTTCAGTTAGGGAAAGATCTAGTGGCCCTCCTGTTGATAACCCCATAGAAATAGATGTCTTTGGAAGAGACTTTCAAATGGTTAACGAAGCTACTATCGCGCTAACTGAATTTATGGATAAGAACATTCCAGCGGCAGTAAATGTTTACAGCACTATTCCCACTCCTGTTTTAAAATGGAAACTAGTTATAGATAAAGAAAAAGCCTCCCAGTTTGGTGTTACTACTTCCGAAATAGGAACTGCCATTCAATTTCTTACAGGAGGAGTAAAAGTTGGAGAATATCGCCCTACTGATTTGGATGAATCCATTGATATTAGAATAAGATTTCCCGAAGCACAAAGAAGACTAGATTTATTTGATCAACTAACTATTTCTACAAGATTTGGTTCAGTTCCATTAAGCAGTTTTGTAACTATTGATCCATCTTACGAGGCACCCGCCATAAGAAGAGTTGAAGGAGAAAGAGCTTTTACTATAGCTGCAGATTATGCTCCTGATGCTTTGATTGAAGATGTGCTTCCAGTAATTAAGCAATGGATAGAAGATCACAATGAATATCAAAAATTAGATTTTATTTTTAGAGGTCAAGCAGAACAATCTGCAGAGGATGCAGCTTTTTTTGTCTTTGCAGCAACTGTTGGATTGTTTTTGATGGCTATTTTATTAATGATTCAATTGAATAGCTTCTATCAAGTTTGGATAGTTATTTCGGCTGTTTTCCTATCCACAGCCGGAGTGTACCTTGGTCATCTAATTACACAATTCCCGATAAGTTTTTTATTCACTAATTTAGGCATAATTGCTCTTGCAGGAATTGTTGTAAATAATAATATTGTTTTAGTGGATACTTATAATGTCCTTAAAAAAGAATTGGTTAATGATTCAACTAAAGATTTGATCATCAGAACAGCTGCTCAGCGTTTGAGGCCTATTATTTTAACAACAGCTACTACTGTGGTCGGACTTTTACCTTTGTCTCTTGGACTCGGAGTTGACCTAATGTCTAGAGAAATTGGTGTTGGTGGAAGAGTTGTTGAGTGGTGGGGACCTTTATCTTTTGCAGTAGTATGTGGCCTATCTTTTGCTTCGATTATGACCTTGGTATTGACCCCTTGTTGGTTGATGCTGCCAACAAAAATTAAAGAATTGTATGCAAATTTTAATTCTGTAAAATCACAGGCTGAACTAAACAATTAAATATGTCTGAAAAAAATAAAGATTTTGAATCTTCTTTAAAAAAATTAGAAGAAATAGTTACTGAACTTGAAGGGGGAGATCTCCCGTTAGAAAAATCTATCAAAGCTTTTGAAGATGGAATTAAATTAACAAGGCATTGTCAAAAATTATTAACTGAAGCTGAATTAAAAATTGAAAAACTAGTTGATTCTGATGATGGATCCTTTGATTTAGAATCATTTGATGAAAATTAAAGATGACAAATTTCTGGAAGAAAACCTAACTAGAATAAACAAAGCTCTCTTCCAAACTCTTCCTAAAAAAGATATTTCCAAAGTTACTGAGGCAATTCATTATTCCGTGATGAATGGCGGTAAAAGAATAAGACCGCAAATAATCTTGATTCTCAGTGAGGTTTTAAATGTTGATATTTCAAATGAAAATGTAGATTTGATTGCAGCTGCAGGAGAATTAATTCATTGTTACTCATTAATTCATGATGATTTGCCCGCTATGGATGACGATGATTATCGAAGAGGCCAACTAAGTTGTCACAGGAAATTTGATGAAGCTACTGCTATTCTTACTGGCGATGCCATTCAACCCTTGTCCTTAGAGGTTTTAACTTCTATAGAAGATCCAAATTTAAGTGACAAAACAAAACTAGAAATCATAAATTTATTTGCTCGGGCTTGTGGTCCAGAAGGAATGGTTGAGGGACAAAATAGGGACATTCTTTCAGAAAATAAAAAGCTTACAGAGGAGGAGCTCGATCAAATACATTATTTAAAAACAGGAAAACTAATCGAAGCCTGCGTTTTGTGCGTTTGTCTTATTAAGAAAAATATTGATGAAACTCTGATAGAAAAATTAATTGAATTCTCCAACAAGTTTGGATTAGCTTTTCAAATTAGAGATGATATTTTAGATGAAATAGGCGACCAAGATAAAATAGGCAAGCCTACTAAATCTGATATTAAAAATAATAAATCTACTTACCCTTCAATAATGGGCATAGAAGAATCTCAGAAAAAAGCTCAACTTTTAATAGATAAAGCCCTTGCCATTCTTCAAGAACTTCCTTTCGAGACAAGCAAGTTAGAGTTTCTTTGCCAATTGATTATAAATAGGAAGAGTTAACATGAAAATTCATAGTGAGCTTCCCAAGAATAAACCACCTACACCTTTATTGGATTCTCTAAGTGATGTCAGTCTGATTAGAAAATTTTCATACGAAGAGCTATTGAATCTCACTGATGAAATTAGAGAGTATCTTTTGTATTCAACTAGTATTTCAGGCGGTCATTTTGGAGCTGGTCTTGGCGTAGTCGAATTAACAGTTGCATTGCATCATGTTTTTAATACTCCGAACGATAAAATAGTTTGGGATGTGGGGCATCAAGCATATCCTCATAAAATTCTTACAGGCAGAAAAGAAAAAATGCTTTCCATGAGGCAAAAAGATGGCCTTCACCCTTTTCCTTCGCGAGGAGAAAGCGAGTTCGATGCTTTTGGTGTGGGACACTCAAGTACTTCCATAGGAGCTGCTTTGGGAATGAGCGTTGCAAATAGTGAAAATAAGCATATTTCAGTTATTGGCGATGGAGCTATAACAGCTGGTATGGCCTATGAAGCAATGGCTCATGCTGGAGCTATCGATCAAAACTTATTAGTTATTCTTAACGATAACAACATGTCTATCTCGAATAATACAGGGGGTATCTCTAATTATTTAGCTAGGATATGGTCTAGTAAATGGTATATACAAGCGAGAGAAGGAGGGAAATCGGTTTTAAGAATGATTCCATCGGCAAAGCGATTTGCGAAAAAGACAGAAACTCATATAAAAGGTTTTCTTTCGCCAGGAGCTTTATTTGAAGAGTTAGGATTCCACTATATTGGCCCTATGGATGGACATAATCTTAAAGAGGTAATAAGAACTCTAAAAAATATAAATGAAATTTCTGGTCCAGTTTTTCTTCATTTAGTAACGCAGAAAGGCAAAGGTTTTACTCCTGCAGAAAAAGATCCTATAAAGTATCACGCTCTATCTAAAATCGAATCTCCTTCTCAATTAAATACTGGTCCAAAGTACCAAGAAGTGTTTGGAGAGTGGTTATGCGAACAAGCTGAAGCAGGAGATAAAGATCTTGTTGCTATAACTCCTGCTATGTCTGAAGGCTCAGGTATGACAGATTTTGCCAAGAGATTTCCCGATCAATTTTTTGATGTGGCTATAGCCGAACAACACAGCATGACTTTTGCTGCAGGGCTAGCTTGTGAAGGGAAGAAACCTGTTTTAGCTATTTACTCAACTTTTTTACAAAGAGCATATGATCAGCTCATACACGACGTTGCGATTCAGAATTTAAATGTTTTATTGGCAATTGATAGGGCAGGATTTGTTGGCGAAGATGGGGCGACTCATGCTGGTATATTTGATTTAACCTATCTTAGGTGTATTCCTAACTTAACTATTCTAGCTCCATCAAATGAAAATGAATGCTGGCAAATGTTAAATTTTGGATATCAGCTTGACGGTCCAGTAGCAATTAGATACCCAAGAGGTAATGCTCCAGGCGAGAATATTATTAAAGACAAGAATGAAATTGAATTAGGTAAAGCTAATGTTTTAAAAACCAAAGAGTCTTCCCATGTCGCTATTCTATCCTTTGGCAGCCTCTTAAATATTTCCGAGGAAGTATCTACAGAAATAGATACTACTTTAGTAGATATGAGATTTGTAAAACCTATTGACGAAGAACTTTTAAAAGAACTAAGCAAAAATCACAAACTCTTTGTGACCGTTGAAGAAAATGTAATCGCAGGAGGAGCAGGCTCAAGTGTTAACGAATTCGTGAGTGCAAATTCACTAGATATAAGTGTATTAAATTTTGGTATTTCCGATGAATTTCCTGTGGTTGGTTCTCCCGAAGATCAAAAAGAAGCAGCTAAACTGACAAAAGAAGAGTTGCTTAAGCAAATAAAAATAAGGCTAGAGAAACTGTAAGAGCCGCATACAATCCTGCAATTAAGTCATCTAAGACAACGCCAAAATAGTTCTTCATGTTGCTATCTACCATAGATATAGGGAAAGGCTTCCAGATATCAAAAACTCTAAAAACTATGAAAGCTACAAAAGAGTAAAAAACAAAATCCTGCATTTGAATCACTCCCGCAACTGGGATAAATGCAACCCATATTCCTGCTAATTCATCAATAACAATAGATTTTTGATCCTTATTAGTAGCATCTAAGTCTCTAGTTGCATAAAAACACACCACCAAAGAAATTAAAATTATTGCTACAAGCAAAAAGTAAAAAAATTCTTGGCTTACTGATAAATATATTCCAGTATAAAAAAATAAAAATAGACCAAATAATGAGCCCCATGTCCCTGGTGCAAGAGGCAATAAACCTATACCAAACAAGGTTGCAAACAAGTGGCTAGGCTTAATTAAATTAGGAAACTTATCCATTAAAATGATTATACCCAGCTTTTTTAATTGTTATTTTTTTGCCCTTTGAAAGAACTGAAATGCCCTTTCCTTTTTTTACTTTTCCAATTTCTGATATCTTTATCTTATGCGTTTTAGCAATTTTATAAAGTTGCTCAACCTTTGTGGCTTTGAGAGTAAAACAAAGTTGATAATCATCTCCCCAAGTGAGCGCATTTTTATAATTTCCAACGATAGGCATAGCCTCTAAATTAACTTCAGCTGCCAATTTGCTCTCTTCACAAATGTGATTTAAATCTCCTAACAAACCATCGGAAATATCAATACAACTATTAGCTAATTTAGATAGGCTTTGACTAAAAGTAAAATATATTTCTGGTTTTAGATACCTGTTTAAATAATTTTTTTCTTTTGGTAACAATTTCTTCTTTTTTTCTTTGAGTATATTCAGACCAAGAAAAGCTTCCCCTAAATTTCCTGTAACAAAGATCAGATCTCCTTCTCGCGCTCCGTTTCGTCTCATAAAATCTTGCTTATAAATTTCTCCACAGACACCAATTGAAACCGAAATTTCCTTACCAACTGTAAGGTCACCGCCAATAACAGGCACTTTATAAAAATCAGAAAATTCTTTGATGCCTTTAGAAAAATTTTCTACCCATTTGGTATTTTTATTTACTGTCGTTAGAGATATGGAGAGCCATTTTAAACTCCCTCCGCAAGCTGCTATGTCGCTTGCCGCTATTGCACAAGCTCTGTAAGCAATTAATTTAGCTTCAAGATCTTTGGGAAAGTGAACGTCGCCAACTGACGTGTCCGTTGAAAAGATTAGTTCTTTTTTAGCCTTAAAAAGGCCTGCATCGTCGCCTGGACCAATTAACAAACTTGAGGAATCAAAATATTGATTCCCCAAATTTTTAAATACTTTTTTGAGTACTTTGAACTCATCCGAATCTTTCATAAAAGAAACGGAATAAGTTTACTTAAGCTTTGTAAGCTTCGAAAAGACCAGTCGCTCCCATACCACCGCCAACACACATTGTGACGATACCATATTTGCCATCTCTTCTATTTAACTCTCTAGCTAGGTGGCCTACTTGTCTAGACCCAGTCATACCGAAAGGATGTCCAATTGAAATTGAACCACCGTTCACATTTAACTTATCGCTAGGTAATTTAAGCTCATCTCTAATATGGACAACTTGCGAAGCAAAGGCTTCGTTCAATTCCCATAAATCGATATCTTCAATAGATAACCCTGCAGATTTAAGCAGTTTAGGGATTGAATAAACTGGTCCAATACCCATTTCATCTGGCTGACAACCAACCACAGTGAACCCTCTAAAATACAATTTAGGGGTTAAACCCAGCTCTTTAGCCTTGTCCTCACTCATTACCAACGTAACTGAAGCACCATCTGAAAGTTGAGAAGAATTTCCAGCTGTTACCGAACCATTTTCAGGATCAAAAACAGGTTTAAGAGATTGCAAACCTTCTAATGTAGTTTGCGGTCTATTACAGTCATCTTTATCGACGGTAACTTCAACATCTTTTTCTTCACCAGACTCTTTATTGATAAGCTTCATTACAGTATCCATTGGTACTATTTCGTCACTGTAGAGTCCTGCTTCCTGTGCAGCAGCTGTTCTTTGTTGACTTGATAAAGCATATTCGTCTTGAGCATCTCTGCTGACGTTGTAGCGTTTTGCCACGCACTCAGCTGTTTGTCCCATCGCGTGATAAATACCAGGCACATCAGCCGCTAACTTGTCATTAACATACATATGCATATTGGTATTTCCTTGAGTTGTACTAATTGACTCTACTCCACCGGCAAGAATACAATCAGAAAAGCCACTTTGAACCTGTGTAGCTGCCATAGCTATAGTTTGTAGGCCTGAAGAGCAATAACGATTAACTGTTGTACCACCAACCTCTATTGGAAGTTGTGATAAAACCGCTGCGTTTCTTGCAATGTTGTGTCCTTGAGCGCCTTCTGGGGCTCCACAACCTAAGATCATATCCTCAACTAATGAAGGATCTAATCCTGGGTTTCTTTCAAGTAAAGAATTTACTAGATGCGCCGTCATATCATCGGCACGAGTTTGATTAAAACCTCCCCTAAAAGATTTAGCTAGTCCAGTTCGGACGCTATCAACTATTACTGCTGTTTTCATTTTTTCTCCTTAAAATTATCTGTCTAAATTTTTTTTAAAACAGTCCACGATTATAAAGAATTTATGTTCTGTTTTCTAATCTATTTAAAAAAAAGCCCTGTCGAAACAGGGCTCTTTTTTTGACTTAATTATGAATTAGAAATCCATAGTTAATTCGATACCAACCGTTCTAGGATCACGGTACTGCCAACCTTGATAATTACCAGTAATATCCGTTGAGTTGAACTTAGTGGTCACGTTATCTTCGTCAGTTGCGTTTCTAACGTAAGCTCTCATAGTCCAATCACCTACCGCAGGAATTACAGTCAACCCTAAGTTAACTTCGTCCCAAGAATCGATAACATCAGACAAAGTTGAGTTGAACTCTGAGTTAAACATTTCACCCTGATAATAGTAACTAATCGTAGGAATGAAAGTTAGGCCATTCGCAGCATTGAAAACATAAGAAGCACTCAAGTTAAAGGTCTCTTCTGGTGCTTGAGGTAACGAATTTCCCTTAATACTTACATTCTTACCGCCCGAAGTTTCAATGTCCATAAAGTGAGCCAATCCGCTACTGGAAGAAGCATCATATAAGTTTCGGTCACCGTACGTTGGGTAAGTAAGAACATTTCCACTACCGTCAAGAGTTCCTAAATCCATTACCCACATTTGTGCTGCTGTCATAGTGGCTTGATTACCATTTGTGTATGGTTTTGCAGCGCCAGGAGCTATAGCTGCATCAAGTTTCGTTTTCTCCACGATGAATCGAGTACCAATACAAGCATCTGTTCCATCAAAGATAAGAACATTACAACTCACCATGGTGTGCGTTGCAGAAATATCTTCTGGCAAACCAATAGCAAGTTTATTGAATGGGTTAAGCTTACTTTCTTCAGAAGTAATTTCTGTGTTTAAAAAGTTAGCCATGAAGTCCACTCTTAAATTAGGGATAGCTTGTGGTAAATATGTTAATTCAAGCTCTGCTCCATAAATTTCTGCATCAGAGTTAAAGTTGTATTCTGCAGCATTTACAGTTGATGCAATTTGCAAATCAGAATAGTCAGTAAAGAATGCTGTCGCATTTAGTCTCAATTGACCGTCCATTAAATCTGTTTTAACACCAACTTCAAAAGTATCAGCAACCTCTTCTTCAGTTTGTCCAGGCACATCCACACAAGTTGCAGCTGGTCCAGCAGCCCATGCTACTCCACCAGAACTACCTGCGGAACAAGGCTTAAAGGTTCTAACGTTTGCTGCAGTATTTATTCCACCTGGTTTTACACCACGCGCGTATGAAACATACATCATTGAGTTATCGTCATATTGCCAGTCAAAAACTACACGTCCAGCAACCGTTTCATAGTCAAACTTGTCTTGCAAGTAAGCAGGCCAACCTGGGTTTAAGTAACCACTGTCCGTAGTGTACATGCTTGGCACTTGTCCAGCGGCATGCACTAAAGCAGCATACTCTACGACACCTAAAGCAACCGACACATTGTGAACACCGTTGGCGATCTGTTTAGCAGTTGCGCTCGCTAAAACTTCGGCATCCGTAAAAGGTAAACCTGTCGCTGGGTTGGTACCCACTGCTTTACCAAAAGTACCATCGTTTCCTGCAGCACCAATTTTTAAAGCAGTTGAAACAGCTTCCAATGAGTCTCTTGTTGCCCAATACTTAGTCACATAAATACCGGTTGCCGCATTAATGGCAGCATCGTAGTCAACGCCATTTCTAACCTCTTCTCTTTCAACGGCTTCTCGGCAAGAAGCAGATAAAGAGCACGGATTAGTTTGACCAGCTAATAATGCAGTTTTTAAACCATCGGCTGCGTTTTTTGCAGCTGTTTCAAGAGCGGTACTTGTTGGCATGCCAGCTCCAGTTGTAGATAGAAGATCTCTGTTCAGAGCAGCATTGTGCACTGAAAAATCAACTGGGAAAGCTTGGCCTGCTGCAACTCCATAGGTAGCGCTTCTTAGCACACCACCGATATTTAAAGCTGCACCGCTATAGGCAAGTCCAGCATAATCGATTGCAGTTGAGTAAGACGCATCAATTGAATCTAAGTCTTTGGTTTCATCGGCCCATCTTGCACCAACTGTTAATTTCATATCGTCGTTGATTTGATAATAATACTCTCCAAACACGCCTAAACCTTGCGCTGAGAAGCTAAAGTTAGGTCCAAACGTTGGTAGGTAATATCCAGCTACAATTGCCAATTGGCTCAAAGGTGAACTTGCTGTAATAAATCTGGATAAAGATTCTTGTTCAAAGTAATTTACACCAAGAATAAAATTGTGTTGGCCATCAAAATCAGAAACAAATTTTGCTTCATAGTAACCTTGTTGACCTTCTAAAGAACTACCATTGATGAAAGTCGATCTGTTGGTTTGTTGCAACATGTAATTACTTTTATAAATACCTGTTCCAGCTGATTGACTACCGCCAAATATTTCTTCAGCAATAGTCGGGCCATAAACACCTCTAAATCCACCCGTTACCAAATCAAACATTTGGACTGTTTGAGTCAGTGCAGCGTTTGGACCACATCTATTAGCAGCTAGGACAGCAGTTCCTTCATTAACTACATATGTATCATCAAGCAGATTAGCCGGAGTTCCATTGATGTCTCGACACCCTAATCTAGGCGATACCGTCATATCGGTATCCACTCTAGAATAGTGGTTTGACTCAAAGATTGAAGCCGTTAAAGATAGTTCACCCATATCCATTTGATAAGCAACATCTAGAGTTAAAGTATCAGAATCTGTCCACCAGATAGGACTAAAATCTGCATGAGTTTGTTGTCTGTTCATGCCCGAAGGACGAATGGCATTACCTGATAATAAGCCTGCATCAATATAGGCTTGGTTATTGCCTCCAGGAGGAGCAATTCCAAGCAGATAAGCACCAATCATTCCATCATAAGTTCCAGCCGGGTTAGGCATATCTTGTCCAGTTCCACCTAAAATACATCCTCGATCTGGTGTTGGGCTAGTCGTACAAATAAATTGTCCTCTTCTTGCTCTCGCGCTATCCTCGTTGTAATTATCCCACATTAAATTTGCTGAAAGATCACCATTTTCAAAAGCCAAGGTCATACGAGAAGCGTTTTGATCTCTATTGTCGTAGTGTTCATCAGGCAAAAAGAGGTTATCGACATAACCATCTCTTTTAAGCATGTATCCTGCAGCACGCAGTGCAAACATGTCATTTATAGGGAGATTAAACATTGTTTCTAATTTTTGCGTGTTGTAATTACCTGCTGTAACTTTTACTTTTCCATACATTTCATCAAAATCAGGCATATTGGTAATGACGTTAACAGCACCACCAGTTGATCCTCTTCCATAAAGAGTTCCTTGCGGACCTCTTAAAATCTCAATTCGTGAGACATCAAAGTTTTCGTCACCGATTGCAGAAGTAGGTACTGGCGTATCGTTTACGTGGTAACTAACTGACCCTTCGTATCCTAAACCAACTGATAGTTTACCTATTCCTCTAAGGCTGATTGAAGACTCAGCAAATTGTCCAGATTGTCCATATTGCAAACTAGGCACGTTTAATTGTAGATCCGAAAAAGTAACTACTTGTTTTTCTACTAGATCTTCTGATCCTAAAGCTGTAACCGCAACTGGTACATCTTGCAGACTTTGTTCAGTTCGTTGAGCTGTAACAATGACTTCTTCTAAAGAAGCTTGAGCAAAAGCAGGTACTTGAAAGCCTAAGACTAATGAGCCAGCTATAAAAAATTTGATTAATTTATTCATTTACTCCTCCCTGAGTATTAAATATCGAGGAGAAATGTTTATTAAGTTCAGTCCTTTGAAATTGACTTGTGAAATAGAAAAACTTCTATTTACTTATCTCCCCTAATACATATATAAACAAAAAGAACAGTCATGTAGAAGCTAAATCGTCTGACATTGTGTCGTATATTGTGTTATCAAGTCTGCAAAGTATTGATTTTACTATTAAACAAAAAAAAGCCCTGTCGAAACAGGGCTCTTTTTTTGACTTAATTATGAATTAGAAATCCATAGTTAATTCAACACCAACCGTTCTAGGATCACGGTACTGCCAAGTTTGGTAGTTACCCGTAATATCCGTAGAGTTGAACTTCGTAGTCACGTTATCTTCGTCCGTAGCGTTTCTTACGTAAGCTCTTGCCACCCAATTACCTTGCGCTGGAATTACAGTTAAACCTAAGTTAACTTCTTCCCATGAATCAATCTGATCCGACAAAGTAGAGTTGAACTCTGAGTTAAACATCTCGCTCTGGTAGTAAAAAGCAGCGGTAGGTATTAACGTCGTGCCATTTTCCATAGTGTGGTTATATGAAAAAGATAGGTTGAACGACTCTTCTGGAGCCTGCGGTAACGAGTTACCTTTAATGCTCACCGTTTTACCACCGGAAGTTGTAATCTCCATCGATCCCATCGCAACTGTTGTCGAAGATGCATCGTAGAAATTACGGTCACCGTAAGTTGGGTAAGCTGTAATAGTTGCACTATTAGAAGCTGCACTCAAAGTTCCAAGATCTTCGACCCACATTTCGTGAGCAGCTTTACTTCCATTTGCTGCGGTATGGTTACCATTCGTGTAAGACCCGTCTGCTAACGCAGCAGCAAGATCCGTTTTCTTCACGATGAATCGAGTACCAATACAAGCATCGGTTCCGTCAAAAATAATAACCGTACAACTAATCATAGCGTGGGTTGCTGAAATATCTTCCGGCATTCCGATCGCTAATTTGTTGAATGGATTCAACTTACTTTCACTGGAAGTAATTTCTGTATCTAAGAAGTTCGCCATGAAGTCCACTCTTAAGTTAGGGAATGCTTCTGGTAAATAACTTAATTCGATTTCAGCACCAGTAATTTCTGCATCCGAGTTGAAGTTGTACTCAGAAGCATTGATCGTTGAGGCAATCTGAAGATCAGTATAGTCCGTAAAGAATGCTGTCGCATTTAATCTCAATTGACCATCCATCAGATCGGTTTTGACACCTATTTCAAATGTATCCGCAACCTCTTTTTTGGTTTGAGGCGGAATGTCGACACAATTGTCTGCCGCTGATGTTGCAGCTCCCCATGCTCCAGCATAACAAGGCTTGAAGGTTCTAGGGTTAGAGGCACTGTTTATTCCACCTGGTTTCACACCACGCGCATAAGACACATACATCATTGAATTTTCATCATACTGCCAGTCAAAGACCACACGCCCAGCGACTGTTTCATAGTCAAACTTATCGTTTAAATATGCAGGCCAAGTTTTGTTCAAGTAACCACTGTCTACAGCTTGCATAGATGGCACGGCACCGGCAGCTTTCACTAAAGCAGTGTAAAGAGCTACATTAACTGCTTGAGCAAAAGTAGCATCTGCAGCAGTTTTTTCAGCAGTTGTAGCTGAAGCGATAGACTTTCCTAAGACTGCTAAATATGTAAGTCCACCTACAGAGGCCCTAGTGCTGTCACTAACTTCAACTGCATCTTTAGTATTATGAAAAGCAGTTACATAGTTTTTAGTCGCAAGATTAATAGCAGCATCGTAATCGACACCGTTTCTAACTTCCTCTCTGTCAATTGCTTCTCTAGTAGATGTAACAATCGCTGCTCCACTCGCTGCACCTGATTTCAGGGTAGCTTCTAATAATGGATTATGTAAGACAGCAAAGTTTAAGACACCGTTATGAACTGCGTAATCAACTAAGAAAGCTTGATCGGCTGCTACTGTCGAGTCGGCTCTTAAAAGACCACCAACGTTAAAGCCGGCCGCACTATAAGGGATACCTGCGTAGTCAACTGCAGTTAAGTAAGAGGCATCGATGGTGTCAGAATCTTTAGTTTCATCCGCCCATCTGGCACCAACCGTAAGTTTCATATCGTCATTAATTTGGTAGTAATACTCACCAAACACTCCAAGCGCTTGCATGGAAAATTCGGAACTAGGTCCAAAAGTTGGTAAGTAATAAGCTGCCGCTGCACCTAACATCGTTAGAGGCGAACTTGCAGTTAAGAACCTAGTAATGTTTTCACCTTCCATATAGTTTGCACCTAATATGAAGTTGTGAGGTCCGTCGAAATCTGAAACAAATTTTGCTTCAGCGTATCGGTTTTGAGCTTCACCAACGTTACCATTAATAAATGTAGTTCTGTTTCCGGACTGCAAAATATATTTTTTTTGATAAATTCCAGTGAAACCAGTCATGCTACCACCGTAGTTTTCTTCAGCGATAGTAGGACCATGGATTCCCCTTTGGCCACCGTTAACTAGATCGTACATGATGACATTTCCAGCTGTGGCGTTTGCAGCGGCATTTGCTGTGCCATCTACATTAATACAGCCTGAGCCATTATTAACTTCAATGTTTCCGCTTGCTTTTAAACAACCAATTCTAGGTCCAACCGTCATATCGGTATCGGCTCTAGATTTGTGGAAGCTATCGTAAGTTGAATATGACAATGATAGTTCACCGGCATCCAATTGATGCGCTATTTGAAAGATCACTGTTTCAGCGTCGGTTTCCCAAGTAGGTTCAAAGTCTGAGTGTGTTTGTTGTCTGTTCATTCCAGTTGGACGAATAGCACTTCCACTTAAAAGACCTAAGTCGATGTATTTTTGGTAATTTCCACCTCTTGGCGCAATTCCTAATAAATAAGCTCCGATCATTCCATCGTAAGTACCAGCTGGGTTTGGCATGTCTTTGCCTTTCCCACCTAAAGTACAACCACGATCGGGAGTAGGACTAGTTGTACAAATGTAATCACCTTTTCTAGAACGGTGAGAATTCTCATTGTATTGTTGGTACATTAAAGAAGCGCTTGTATCGCCATCTTGCCAGGCTACCGTAAGTCTCCCAGCGCCTTGATCACGATTATCGTAATGCGAATCTGGCATGTATAAGTTATCAATGTAACCGTCTCGTTTTAAACCGTAACCAGCAAAACGAACTGCAACATTTTCGTTGATAGGCAAGTTGAACATCCCTTCAAATTTTTGCGTGTTGTAGTTACCAGCAGTTATTTTTGCTCTTCCATACGTTTCGTCAAAATCAGGTTGATTTGTTACAACGTTGACCGCTCCACCAGTTGACCCTCTTCCAAATAAAGTTCCTTGCGGACCCCTTAGTATTTCTATACGGCCCGTATCGAAGTTTTCATCTCCAATAGCACTAGTTGGAATTGGCACCTGGTTGATGTGATAACCAACTGATCCATCATAGGATGCACCAACTGCTAAAGCACCAATACCTCTAAGACTGATTGAAGAATCAGCGTATTGTCCTTGTCCGAATTGTAAACTTGGTACGTTTAATTGAAGATCCGAGAAAGTAACAACTTGTTTTTCTACTAGATCATCTGCAGATAATGCAGTTACCGCGATTGGTACGTCTTGAAGACTTTGCTCGGTACGTTGTGCCGTAACAATAACTTCTTCAAGTGAAGCTTGCGCAAATGCGGGCACTTGAAATCCAAGTGCTACGATTGCTGCTAAGCAATATTTAATTAATCGATTCATTGACTCCTCCCAATTTGAGTACAAATGTATTGTTCTAGAAACAAACTTTCTGTTTCTCAATCCATTGAATATTGAAAGGCTGAAGCATCCTGCTTCGAGTGTATATGTCTCCCCTTATTTCGATAATACCCTAGCTTTTTTTATAAGACAAGCTTTCGTATATAAATAAAAAGGCCTAAATTTAATAAAAAAATTTTAGATTTAAAATCTCTATTTGGTGCCTAAATATAGTTTCAAGCTAATCTGTATAATTAGATAAATAAATATAAAAAACTTAGTTACTTAAGATTCTATGGAAAAAAAAGAAAGAGCTCTTGTTATTAAGAAAGAACTTGAGAGACTTTATAGAAATCCAAAACCACCGTTAAATTTCTCTAATCCCTTTACTTTATTAATAGCCGTTCTTTTAAGTGCGCAATGCACTGACGAAAGAGTAAACATTGTAACTAAGGAACTTTTTAAAAAAGCCAAGACACCAAAAAGCATGAAAGCTTTAGGCGTCAAAACAATTCATGAATATATAAAAACTTGCGGTTTAGCTCCTAAAAAGTCTAAGGCAATTTATGAAACATCTTCAATACTAATTAAAAAATATAATTCAAAGGTACCACAAACTATTGAGGAACTTGTGACACTTCCAGGCGTGGGTCATAAAACTGCATCAGTGGTCATCAATCAAGCATTTGGTCAACCAGCTTTTGCAGTGGATACTCATATCCATCGATTGGCGCAAAGGTGGAAACTGACCAATGGGAGAAGCGTCGAACAAACAGAAAAAGATTTAAAAAGCCTTTTTCCGGAAGAATCATGGGGTGAACTGCACTTACAAATTATTTTCTATGGTCGAGAATTTTGTCTAGCAAGAAAATGTTATGGTTTGGAGTGCAAATTATGTACAACACTTTTTCCTAAAAGAAGAAGTAAGGTTATAACCAACAAGGCGTAGAAAAGATTCATAGGCAAGGTATAATTATTGAAATTAATTTAAGAAAAAAATGTACGGAAACAATCTGTCTATAGAAACTTTTGATAAAGACCTTTGGAAGGCTTTAGAAGCTGAGCGTGTTCGTCAAGAACATCACATTGAGCTTATAGCCTCAGAAAATTACGCCTCTCCAAGAGTCATGGAAGCACAAGGAGGAATACTTACTAACAAATATGCCGAAGGCTATCCTGGTAAAAGATACTATGGTGGATGTGAATTTGTGGATGTAGCCGAACAACTGGCGATTGATAGAGCGAAGAAACTTTTCAAAGCTGATTTTGCAAATGTGCAACCTCATTCAGGTGCGAGTGCTAATGCGGCAATATTTTTAGCATTGCTAGAAGCAGGCGATAAAATATTGGGAATGAGTCTTGACCACGGTGGTCACTTAACGCATGGTTCTAAGGTTAATTTTTCAGGCAAAATTTATGAATCGTATAGTTATGGAATCAACCCCGAGACAGGCGACATTGATTACGACGAAGTAAAATCCTTAGCCGAAGAGCACAAACCCAAGTTGATCATTTGTGGATTTTCTGCCTTTTCAGGAATTTTAGATTTTAAAAAGTTTAGAGACATAGCTGATTCAATTGGCGCTTATTTGTTGGCTGATATATCTCATGTCTCTGGTTTGGTTGCCGCTGGCTTATACCCAAATCCATTTCCTCACGCCCATGTTGTTTCTACTACCACGCATAAAACCTTAGTCGGTCCAAGAGGTGGTTTAATTCTTGCTGGGAAAGACGAAGAGTTACATAAGAAACTTAATTCTGCTTTGTTTCCTGGTTCTCAAGGTGGGCCTTTAATGCATGTTATTGCTGCTAAAGCCGTATGCTTTAAAGAAGCGATGGAGCCAGAATTTATAGAATATCAACAGCAGATTCTTAAAAATGCCAAAAGGATGAGTTCTTCTTTGATGGAGAACGATATAGATGTGGTATCTAATGGCACTTCAAATCATATGTTTTTAGTTAATCTTGTCAAAAATAATATAACTGGAAAAGTTTTGGATGCTGCTCTGGGTCAAGCCAATATTACTGTTAATAAGAATTCAGTTCCCAATGATCCGCAATCGCCTTTCGTGACCTCAGGAATAAGAATTGGAACGCCCGCGGTTACACGAAGAGGTTTTAAAGAAGATGAGATGGATTTAATTGCTTCTTGGATAAAAAATATTATCCATGACGTCGAAAATGAGAAACTAATCGACCAAACCAAAAATGAAGTAACCGATCTTTGTGGTCAGTTTCCAGTATACTCAGAATAAACCATGCATTGTCCCTTTTGTACCTTTGAAGAAAGCAAAGTAATTGATTCGCGTCTGATTGCAGAGGGAAATGAAATTCGCCGAAGAAGAGAGTGTCTTAGATGCCAAGAAAGATGGACCACATACGAATTAGCTGAACTGGTAATGCCCAAAATAATTAAACAAGACAACTCTAGAGTGCCATTCGACGAAATTAAATTGAAAGAGGGAATCGCTCGTTCTTTGGAAAAAAGACCCGTTAGTGAAGAGTCCTTTCAAACTCTTATTGAAACGATAAAAAAAGAATTGAGATCAATGGGCGAAAGAGAAGTTCCCTCCAAAACAGTTGGGGAGACAGTTATGAGAAATTTAAGAAAAATTGATGAAGTAGCCTTTGTTAGATTTGCCTCCGTATATCGAAGTTTTCAAGATCCTTTAGAGTTTAGCGAAGAGGTAAAACGTCTCAGTGATGACTGAATCTTCTTTTATGCTAGAAGCTTTAGAGCTAGCGAAAAAAGGTCAATACACAACTCAGAACGGAGCCTGTGTTGGATGTGTAATTTCAAAAAATAATAAAATTATCGGCGAAGGTTACTATGAATTCTATGGTGCGCCGCATGCTGAAATAAAAGCTATTCAGGAAGTAAAAGACAATAATAAAGAAAACTTTAAAGAGCTTTTATCTGGCAGCACCTTAACTGTTACTTTAGAGCCTTGCAGTACATTTGGAAAAACTCCACCCTGCTTAGATGAAATTCTCAAATACAATTTTAAAAAAATAGTCATTGGTTCAATTGATCCTTCTCAATCAAGTATAAAAAAACTTAAAGAAGCAGGCATAGAAGTTGAGATTAAAGAGCTGCCAAATAATTTAAATAAAGGATTTTTTAATAAACTGCTAAATAAAAAGCCATACGTCAGGGCAAAAATAGCAATGTCACAAGATAAGAAAATTGCTTTTATTAAAAATGATCAACAATGGATTACTTCGGAAGAATCTAGGGAGGATGGTCAAAAGTATAGAGCGCTTTCTGATCTAATTTTAACTGGCACGGGTACCCTTAGAATTGATAATCCTTTCTTAAATGTCAGAAGAAAAGAGATAGTTAATCTAGAAGGATTTACTCAACCTGTGAAAGGCTTAATTTCATCTTCAGCAGCTGAGTTGGATTCCAATTTTTTTTCAATTGATGGAAAAAAAATAATATTTTGCAACGATAAGAATAATTTTAAAAACTTTGAAGGAGAACAAGATATTTCAATAATAGAAATTAATAAATTGAAAGATAATAAAGTTGATTTAAAAGCACTTATTAATGAGATCGGTCTTCTAGACTTTAATGACGTTCTTTTAGAATCTGGTCCATCCTTGATAACTTCTTTCATTAATGAAAACTTAATTGATGAGTTCATCATTTACATTGCGCCAAAGATACTATCAAATACCGCATTATCCTTTTTTAATGGTGATGAACAAAAATCTCCTTTCAATTCAAACGATTTTGAATTAGCTGAGGAAGAAACGATTAAAGAAGATAGAAAACTTGTTTTTAGAAGAATTTAAAAATGGATTTAAATAGCACCAAAGAACTTATATCTGAAATTAAAAGAGGAAATATGGTCCTCCTCATGGACGATGAAGATCGTGAAAATGAAGGTGACGTTATTCTTGCCGGTGAAAAAGTAACGGCTAATAAAATAAACTTTATGGCTAAACATGCGAGAGGATTAATTTGTTTGGCAATGAGTCAAAAAAAATGTGAAGCCCTAGATCTCAACCAAATGGTAAGTGACAATAAAAGTGGGCATGGAACAGGTTTCACTGTTTCAATTGAAGCAGCCTCAGGTATTACAACAGGAATTTCCGCAGCTGATCGAGCAAGAACTGTCTCTGTTGCATCTAAATCAAGAGCCAAAGCAAAAGACATTGTGTCTCCTGGCCATATCTTCCCGGTTAAAGCTTTACCCGGAGGAGTCTTATCTCGTGCAGGTCACACCGAGGGTAGTACTGATTTATGTCGATTGGCTGGATTAACTGAATCGGCAGTCATCTGTGAAGTTATGAATGAAGATGGAACTATGGCCAGAAAGAAAGGGTTATTAGAGTTTAGCAAGACGCATAATCTGAAAATTGGCACAATAGCCGATTTGATAAACTACCGAATAATAAACGAACAAACAGTTGAAAAAATAGAACAAAAAATCGTTAATACAGAATTCGGAAAGTTTTCGTTGATCTTGTACAAAGATTCTATTACTAACGAAACTCATGTCGTCTTCAAAAAAGGAAAGATTACAAAATCCAAGCCTGTCCTCGTAAGAGTTCAACAAACCAATGTATTGCATGATCTATTAAAGATAGACGAGTTTGGTTCTAGGTGGTCGCTCAGCGATGCGATGAAGAAAATTAGTAAGGCAGGGTCTGGCTTAATAATTTTAATTGATGGAGGCCATAGCAAAGACAAAATACCAGAAGAAATCAAACTTCTAAAAAAATCTTATAAAAATGCTTCTCAAGTTGGTATTGATGTCAGAAGAATAGGAGCTGGTTCTCAGATTTTAAGAGATCTTGGGGTTAAAAAAATAATCCTTATGGGCTCGCAAACAAGATATCCTTCAATTTCAGGCTTTGGTTTGGAAGTAACTAAATATATTCAAAAATGAATAAAGAACCTTTAGAGATTAATCTTTTCAGAGAAGATTACTCAGAAAAAAAAATTGTAATAATTAATACTCATTGGAATGCGGAAATCATTCAACCTATGGTGGAGGATTGCTTGGAAACACTTAAAGAGTTTAAAGCCAAAACTCACGTACTTTCCGTTCCAGGAGCTTTTGAAATTCCATATATAGTTGGAAAATATTTAAATTATCAACGCCCCTACTTCGATGCAATTATAACCATGGGAGCAATAATCAAAGGTGAAACACCTCATTTTGATATTATTTCTCAATCCATTAGTGATTCAATTTCAGAAGCAAACATGCGAGGCAAGATACCGGTTATTTTTGGAGTTTTAACAACTAATAGTGTTGATCAAGCAAAAGAGCGAGCTTCATCCAAAGGAAGAGAACTAGCTTTGAGCACTCTCAGTGTTTTAGACATTGTGTTTGATGGTTAAAAAAGATCCTTCTCCGGCAAAACTTAGAGAACTGGTAATGCAAGCTTTGTATCAAAAAGAGATTTCCGGTTCCTCTAATACTGACTTAATAAAACAGTTTAAACAGAATTATAAAAACTTTAATTTAAGTGACTTTGAAATTTATCTAAAAGAAATAAAAAAAAATATTTTAGATATTGATACAACGATAGAAAAATATACAAATATACAAATCGATCAAATAAGCAAAATAGAATTAGCGATCTTAAAGCAAGCAGTTTACGAAATTAAAAAAGACGAACTAGATAAACCAATCATCATCAGTGAAGCAATAAGACTTTCAAAACGATTTGGGCAGGACTCGAGTCACAAATTTATTAACGCCCTTTTAGACAAAGCAGCTAAATAATTTATATTTCTTTATTCATTAAAATGGTGCTGGCATCGTCAGGTCCAGTAGAAATTATATCTACGGGTATTCCACAAATTTCTTCAATTTTATTAATGAATTTTTTTGCGTTTTCTGGAATCAAATCATAATCGTTTATTCCTGCTGTAGGTTCCGACCATCCCTCACATTCAATAAAGTTTGGATTAACGTCATCCAGTTCCATACATTCAGCAAAAACCTTTTTAGATTCTTCTTGTTTGTAATCAGTACAAATTTTTATACTTTCAAAGCCATCTAGAACGTCTATTTTAGTTAAACATAAAGCTGCAACACTATTAGACTGTATTATTCTTTTGACGCTAACCGCATCAAACCATCCGCACCTTCTAGGTCTTCCAGTAGTGGCGCCAACTTCGCCGCCTTTTTTAGCAATTTCTTCTCCTAAGTTTCCCTCAATTTCAGTTGGCATAGGCCCCTCGCCAACTCTCGTGACATAAGCTTTAACTACTCCCAAAATATAACCAACATCTAAAGGGCCACAGCCAGCTCCCGAGGCAATCCCGGCAGGAGAACAATTACTGGATGTGACAAAAGGATAAGTTCCTTGGTCTACATCCAATAAAGCGCCTTGAGCTCCCTCAAATAAAACTCTTTTTTTTGCTTGATTGATGGTGAAAATTTCATTGGAAATATCTGAAAGTAATGGTAACAACTTGTTTCCATACTCAAGATTTTTATCTTTTATTTCACTAAACTCTAATTCTTTTACACCAAAATATTCTTTAAATAAAAAATTATAATAAGAAAGAGTTTCTTCTAATTTTTGATCTAATTTTGGTTCGGACAAAGTATCTACGATCCTAATTGCTTTTCGACCGACCTTGTCTTCATAAGCCGGCCCTATTCCTCGAAGAGTAGTTCCAATAGTTGTAAAACTATTGGACTTTTCTTTTAATTGATCTAAAAGAATATGGTACGGCTGAATTAAAGTGCAAGCTGGGCTAATTTTTAACCTATCCATTATTCCTTTCGCGTAAGATTCGATCTCATCTATTTCAGCAAATAGCGCATCACAAGATACAACAACTCCTCGCCCTATCAAAGAGCTAGCATTTTCGTGACAGATTGAGGATGGCAACAAGTGTAAAACAAGCTTTTTCCCATCCACGATAAGAGTATGTCCTGCATTATGTCCCCCTTGATATCGACAAGCTGCGTCTGCTCTATCGGATAGAAAGTTGACTATTTTACCTTTACCTTCATCTCCCCATTGCAACCCCAATACGGCAAGATTTTTAGCTTTCATTGAATGTTCTCTTTGATAGTCAATAAAGAAATTAAATCTATATCAAAACCTATGGCAGATCTTTTTTCGCCATTAACCTTCTGATAAGAATATTGACCACCATTTGCAATTGCAAACCCAAAATTTTCGGTATGTATAGAGAAAACCAAGCCTTGATGGTAATTAAATCCAGGAAAATCTGTCATATCAACGTGAATATTTTTATGGTTAATATTTTCTATAATCTTTTTTAGACTATCTACTGAACTCTTGGCTAGCTTACTAAACTCACTTATTTTTTCTAAACATTTTGGATCGCCGTAACACTCCATAAGCTGCACTATCTTATTAAGGAATTTTTTATTCACGTTTTTTTTATCTGCCCATTCAATTAAGTTTGATTCAGATTTAATAGAAATTAATTCTCTTAAATCCTTTTCTTCTTCTTTTGATAAGACTTCTTCAGCAATTATTTCATCTAATATTTCTGTTCTACCTATGGATAGGCAAGTATCAGACAAACCGCCTAATTTAAGGCTTTCGATTAATAAATCTATTATTTCATTTTCTGAATTCTGTGAACCAAAAATTTCTACACCTATTTTTATCGCAAGGATTGATTTAGCAAATGAATCTTTCCTCTTTTTTATCACCTCTCCTGCATAACAATATTTTTTTGTTTCTTCTGAATTACTGGTTTGGTCTATACGAGCAATTTGCTGAGAAATATCTGGCCTAATAGCAATTTCTTTAGAAGTAGAATTATCTGAAAATGTGAAAGCTCTTTTTTTAAGTTCTGAATTTACTTCGCCGCCAATAGCATCTGCAAACTCTATAATGGATGGGTAAACTAGGCTGAAACTTTTCTGAGAATAAAGATCAATTAATGATCGCCTGAGGTTTTCTAAATCAATCGCACGATCAGAGAGTATGTCTTCCACCCCGCCTGGAAGATTAAAAAGACTGGCTGACATAATTATTCGCTTGGAGTACCGAAAGAGCTATCAAGATATTTAAAAAAGTCGCTTTCAGGATCGATTAACAGCACGTCTGATTTATTTTGGAAAGTAGACTGGTAAGCAGATAGACTTCTTGTAAATTCGTAAAATTCTGGATTTTTATTGAAAGCTTCTGCATATGTGCTTGTAGCATCAGCATCGCCCTCACCTTTTATTATTTCAGCAGTTTTGTAAGCGTCGGCCAGAATAACTGTTCTTTCCTTATCTGCATTTGCTCTAATTTCTTCAGCTATCTCATTTCCTTCTGCTCTTAATTCTTGGGCAAGTCTTTCTCTTTCTGTTCTCATTCTATTGTAAACAGAATCATTAACTTCAGATGGGAGTTCTATTTTTTTTACTCTAACATCAATAACTTCGACTCCAAGTTCGGTGTTAGCAACTTTGTTCAAATCCGCTGTAAGTGCATTCATTAGTTGATCTCTTTCTCCCGAGATCACATCTTGGACAGTTCTTTTACCAAATTGGTTCCTTAAACCTTCGTCTACCCTTTGCGTGAGAAGCGTCCTCAGAGCACCGAGTTGGCCTCCTGATGAAGTAATATAAAATTGTTCGTTATCACTAATTCTCCATTTAACAAATGCATCAACGATCAGTCTTTTCTTTTCCTCAGTGAAATACGGTTGAGGAACGGCGTCCAAGGTCAAAACCCTGGAATCAAACTTTCTTACTGTATTAAGAATTGGCACTTTAAAGTGAAGGCCAGATTCAATTTTTGGATCAATAATTTCTCCAAACCTTAGAAGTATTGCTGTTTGTTTGTCAGTAACGATGAAAAGACTATTAGCTAATAAAATTATGACAGCCAATATCAGAACTATAAAACCTATTCCAAAAGATTTCATTTTTATCTCCTCTCCTGTCTTTTTCTAATTTCTTCGATGACCTGATCTGTCAAATTTTGAATGGCAGGTCCAGATAAAGCATTCGAATCGTTTTGCACTTCAGAATCTTGATTGCTTCTGGCAATTGAAGCTGCGGCAACCTGATCCAAAGGCAACATCATGATGTTGTTTCCATCTTTCACGTCAATCATAACTTTGGTGCTGTTTGACATTACTGACTGCACAGCATCAATGTATAAACGCTTTCTCGTAACGTTAGGTGCTTTGGTATATTCTTTAAGTAGTTGATCAAATCTTGTTGCTTCACCTTCAGCTTCTGCAATAACTTTTGCTTTGTAACCCTCTGCATCCTGGATCGCTCTTTTCGCTGCACCTCGAGCAATTGGAACAACTTCGTTTGCATATGTTTCTGCTTCGTTTCTCAAAGTCACTTCATCCTCTCTTGCCTTCACCACATCATCAAAAGCTGCCTTCACTGCATCGGGAGGCCTTGACTCTCTGATACTTACGGTTACGACTTCTATCCCTGTAAAATAAGCATTAAGTCTTTCTTGTAATCTTTTTCTAACATCGATAGCGATTTGCTCTCTTCCTGTAGTTAGAACATTATCCATTGAATTGCTACCCACTACATGTCTTAAAGCTGACTCAGAAGCTTGAGCAATACTGTCTTCCGGAGACGCAGCTTCTAAGAGATAAAATACGGGATTAGATCTTTTGTACTGAACTGCTGTTTCAACGTTAACAATATTTTCATCTTTAGTAAGGATTGATGAATTAGTAGTGTGAGTAAATAATTTTTCTGTGTTAACTATAAATCTATTATCGACAAAAGGAGGGTTCCAATGAATTCCTGGCCCTTTGGTAGTTGAATATTTTCCAAATCTTAAAATTACCGCTTCTTCTTGGGCATCAACCGTGTAGATTCCTAGAGCAGAATATAAGACTATTAAAACTACTAAAGCAGTTGGCAGAATTTTTTTGAAAGACGGCGAACTACCTGAGGAGTCTCCGCTACCTCCGCTACCACCTAAAAAGGAGCCGACTAAAGATTTAAACTTTTTAATAGCTTCATCAATATCCGGTGCATCATTTTTGTTACCCCAAGGATCTCTCGAGCCATTATTTCCATTATCATTCCAAGACATGGGTGTATTCTAAGGGTTTCAATAGAATAATGGAACTTAACTACTCTAAATAATCAAGAATTTTTATAACCATATTCGATTGATTAGTTAAAAAAGTTTCTTGGATCTTGAATTTATTTAACCAAGTGATTTGTCTTTTAGAAAGTTGATAGTTAGCATTGGTCGCTTTCTCAATCATCTCGTCTTTAGAAATTCTTTTTTCTAAAAAATCTACTACTTGTTTATAACCTACTGAACTTAGTAACTTAAGATCCGAAGAAAAATTTTCCATAAGGAATATTGTTTCTTCCACCAAACCTTTGCTCAGCATTTTTAAAAACCTTGCATTCAATTCTTTTTTAAAAAGTTTTTTATCTTCAGGAATTATCGCAAAGTTTAAAAAATCTCTATCTTCAAAAGGATTGTCTAATGAGTCTTTCTTCAATTCACTGTGTTTTTTTCCAGTCGCCAAATAAATTTCCAAGGATCTCTTGATTCTTTGCTGATCATTTTCATGAATTTTGTTTGCAGATTCTTCGTCTACCTCTTTGAGTCTTTGAAACAAATGCTTGATACCAAATTCTTTTTGTTCCTTTTCAAGTTGCTTCCTTATTTTTGTATTATTTTTTGGTAATTTTGAAATGCCATTAAATAAGGAATGGAAATACATCATTGTTCCACCAACTAAAATTGCAGTTTTATTATTTTTATCTATCGATTTAATAATCTTCATCACATCGTCTCTGAAATTTCCAACTGAATAAAGATCCGTCGGCTCAAGAATGTTTATTAAATGATGAGGATAATTTTTTAAGATACTCGCTTCCGCTTTATTGCTTCCAATATTTGCGTACTTGTATATTTGTATAGAATCTACCGAGATAATTTCTGCATCAAGCTTTTCGGCAAGCTGAATTGCAAGGGAAGTTTTTCCTGTATTAGTTGGACCCATTACAGAAATAATTGGTTTTGTATTTTTCAAAATTTATTTATCTTGAGTTCTAATTAAGTTAAATGATAACTTAGAAATAAAAACGATATTAATAAGCTTTTAGGGAGAAGATTATGGAGATGCATTTTGCTAGTGTTTGGGAAACTATTTCAGATCATATACCTGATGAACCCGCTCTAATTTGTGATGATGATATAAAAACTTGGAAAGAATATGACGAAAGAGCAGCAAAATTAGCTTTTTTCCTTAATGAAAAGTCAATTTCCAACGATTCAAAAGTTGGGCTTTATCTCCATAACTCAAACGAATATCTCGAGGCTCAATTTGCTACCTTTAAAGTTGAAGGAGTGCCTATTAATGTTAATTATAGATATGTTGAAGAGGAGCTTATTTATCTCTTAGATAATTCAGATTCAGAAGTTGTCTTTTTTCAAAGCTCCTATTCAGAAAGAATTAAAAAGATAGCCGATAAGTTACCTAAAATAAAAGCTTTTATTCAAGTTGGAGGTACAGACCTTTTAGATTTAAAAAATTGCTACATGTATGAAGAAATAATTTCTAAAAACCCTTCTTTAGAAAGAAAAACCAGAAGTGAAGACAATATTTACATGCTTTATACTGGTGGAACTACTGGCATGCCAAAAGGAGTCATGTACAAACAAGGTGCGTTTATGAACTCTTTATTAAAAACTGCTTTTGCAATGGGATTCGATGTTCCAGAAAGTCATCTAGATATATCTGAAACTGTTTCAGAACTTTCTGCAAAAAACATGCTCTCTAAAACCATTGTGGCTTGCCCACTTATGCATGGGACAGGCATGTGGTTAGGAGCTTTGGTTCCATTTTTTTCAGGGGGAAGTTGCGTTACTATTCCTCAACTTGGGTTTGACCCAGAGCTTTTATTAAAAAAAGTTCAAGACCAGAAAATTAATAATATTGTGATCGTTGGCGACGCGTTTGCAAGACCAATACTAGATTCTTTAAATAAAGCAAAAGAGGAAGGTAGCCCTTACGATCTTTCTTCTTTGAGAAGTATTATATCTAGCGGTGTAATGTGGAGTGCTGAAGTAAAAGAAGGCTTATTAGAGCACGCGGATATAACTTTAATAGATGCAATGGGATCATCTGAAGGAGGAATGGGCTCGGCCGTATCAAGTAGAGTAAATCCTGCCAAAACAGCAAAGTTCTCAATTAATCCAGGAGTAATAGTTGTTGCTGACGATGGAGAAGAAGTAGAGCCTGGGTCAGAAAAGATGGGAAAAATTGGAACGTCTGGTTTAGTTCCTGAAGGGTATTATAAAGACCAAAAAAAATCTGATGAAACTTTCAAAGAATACAAGGGCGTCAGATATAGTTTTCCTGGTGACTATGCAACCATTGATGCTGACGGCACAATAAAATTATTAGGAAGGGGAAGTAATTGTATAAATACTGCTGGTGAAAAAGTTTATCCTGAAGAGGTAGAGGAAGCTTTAAAAAGGCATGCAAATGTATACGACTCTCTAGTAGTTGGAGTGGAGGATCAAAAATTTGGCCAAAAAGTTATAGCAGTTGTTTCCTCGGATTCACCGTCTCTTGAAGCTGACGAACTAGTTAATTTTGCTAGGACACATCTTTCAGGGTACAAACTTCCTAAGGAAGTAATTTTTGTAGATGAAGTAAAAAGAGCTCCAAACGGCAAGGCAAACTATAAGTGGGCTAAAGAAACAGCCGATGAGTATATGAAAAGCTTATAAAGCTTCTTCTCCAGTTTCGCCGGTTCTTATTCTTACTGCGTCTTCAAGAGTGTAGACAAAAATTTTACCATCGCCGACTTTGCCGGTGTTCGCAACTCCGCGAATCGCTTCAATTACTGTAGCTACCTGAGAGTCTTCTACCGCGACCTCAATTTTCATCTTAGGAAGAAAATCACTTTTATACTCAGTTCCTCTGTAAAGAACTGCTTGCCCTTTTTGCCTTCCGAAACCTTTAACTTCGGAAACTGTCATTCCAAAAGCATTGGCATCGCCTAAAGCTGATCGAACGTCTTCTAACTTGATAGGTTTGATTATTGCAACAATAAATTTCAAATCTTCCTCTTCCTCTAAAGATTAATAGTTATTGGGGGTAAAAGTACATATTAACCTTAATTCTTTTTTCATTCAAAGGATTTGAAGTTATTTAATATGCTCTTTGATTTTTTTCGCTGATCTACTCAAGGAGCCTTGTTGAGACAAGATATATTCGGAACATGCTTGTTTTATAAGGTCTTTTTTTTTTTTATTTAACTCAATTTTCCAAATTGAAGAGATTTCTTCAGCGGTATTTCCATATTTTAAAATATTTAATTCGCATAATTGATCAGCTATTTCTTGAAAATTATAAACACTATT
>CABYXE010000010.1 GCA_902522825.1 uncultured SAR86 cluster bacterium | reverse complement strand
TCTAGAAAAGGCTTCATTCAAGGAAATTTTGATGAAAAAATTATGATCCAACCACCAGAAATAATGAAAGAGAATTTAGATAAATTTATTGAAAAAATATCTTCTGTTTCGATAGAGGAAAGAGTAGGTTGGGTTTGTGGTCTAGGTCATGGAGTTTTAAAGACGACACCAGAAGAGAATGTAAAATTTTTTGTAAAAAAAATTAGAGAATCTTTCGCATGACTTTTATTGGCGAAAAAGATTTCGATCATGAGCCTTCTGAAAAAATAGGAGTACTGTTATGCAACTTAGGAACTCCTGATAGCTTTCAGACCGAAGATGTAAGAAGATTTTTGAAAGAATTTTTATCGGATGGGAGAGTAGTAGAGATTCCAAGATTTATTTGGTGGTTTATTCTAAATGGAATAATTCTAATTTTTAGACCTTCAAAATCAGCAAAACTTTATAAATCGGTATGGACTCAAGAAGGCTCTCCTTTAATGGTTTATTCAGACAAATTAACAGATAAACTTTCTAAGGAATTACCTGAGAATTATGTAATAGAACTAGCCATGAGATATGGAAATCCAAGTATTGAAGAGGGTTTAATAGCACTTAAAAATAAAAATTGCAGAAATTTAATTGTCTTGCCATTATTTCCTCAGTACTCTGGAACTACTACTGGTAGTATTTTTGATGAAGTTTCCAGAGTCTTGTCAAAATGGCGATGGGTACCGAATCTTAATTTTATTAACAGTTACCATGACGATGATGGTTATATTTCAGCACTTTCTAATTCTGTAAAAAAGCACTTATCTACGGATTCTCCTCAAAAAGTAATATTTTCTTATCACGGAATTCCAAAAAGAAATTTCACTCAGGGAGATCCTTATCACTGCTTTTGTAAAAAAACTACTCGTCTAATAGCTGAAAAATTAAGCTTAGAAGAAGATAAATATATGACTACATTCCAATCTCGTTTTGGTAGAGCAGAATGGCTAAAACCTTATACAAGCGAGACTATGGAAACTTTGCCATCTGAAGATATAAAAAATATATTAGTAATTGCCCCAGGCTTTAGTGTCGATTGTCTAGAGACTATAGAGGAAATAGACGAAGAGAATAAAGAAATATTTATGGATGCAGGCGGTGAAAAATTTCGTTACATTCCTTGTTTAAACGATTCAGAAGAACATGTTTCATTCATAAAAGCTTTTCTTTTTAAACAAACTCATAATTGGAAATAATGGAAATTGACCAGAAAAAAAAAGAGGCTTCGCTTTGGTTTAAATCACTTCGAGATAAGTTTTGTGAAGCTTTTGAGGAAATAGATCAAGAAGGACGCTTTGAAAGAAAAATTTGGTCCCACAAAGGTTCTGGTGGGGGAGAAATGAGCATAATGAAAGGTAAAGTTTTTGAAAAGGTTGGCGTTAATATCTCTACTGTTTCCGGAGAATTCTCAGAGGATTATAGAGCTCAAGTCAAAGGTACCAAGAATTCAGCTAATTATTGGGCTTCAGGCATCAGCCTAGTTGCACATATGACTTCTCCAAAGATACCTGCATTTCACTTTAATACAAGATTTTTAGTCACGGATGATGTTTGGTTTGGTGGAGGAGCCGACATGACCCCAACTTTTGAGAATCAAAATGATACAGAAACTTTTCACAGAAAAATGAAAGAGTCTTGTGATTTTTCAGATAATAAATATTACGAAGAATTCAAAAAAAATTGTGATGAATATTTTTATCTTCCTCACAGAGAAGAGGCAAGAGGAGTGGGCGGTATTTTCTTTGATCATCTCAATACCGATAATTGGGAAAAAGACTTTAATTTTATTAAAGAAGTGGGTAATAAAACTTTCGAAGCAATCTTGGAAATAATTAACTTTCATAAGAACGAAGAATGGGATGATGAAGATAAAGAAAAACAGCTTATTAAAAGAGGAAGGTACGTTGAGTTTAATCTAATCTGGGACAGAGGCACGCTTTTTGGTTTAAAAACTGGAGGGTCCACGGAAGCAATTCTTATGTCTATGCCTCCTACCGCAAAGTGGCAATAGCATGAAAAAAACTCTTATTATATTTTCTAGCGTAGATGGACATACAGAAAAAATTTCTAAAAAAATATCTGAATATCTTGCTCATACTTCATCAGTAAATTTAGTTTGTTTAAAAGAGGCTAACAAAGAAAATTTAGATAATTTTGACCAAATAATTATCGGAGCCAGCATAAGATACGGAAATTATCGAAAGGAACTTTTTGAATATATAAGTAAAAATATAGAAATCCTATCTAAAAAAGAAAATGCTTTTTTTAGCGTCAATGTTGTAGCTAGAAAAGAAGAAAAAAATACTAAAGATACGAATCCGTATATTTCTAAGTTCCTGAATTCTACAGAATGGAAGCCAAAAATGATTGATGTTTTTGGCGGTGTTGTTGACTATCCTTCTTATAAATTTTTAGATAAATTCATGATTAGGTTAATAATGTATATTACGAAAGGGCCGGTCGATACAAATAATAGATATGAGTTTACCGATTGGGAAAGAGTTCAAAAATTTTCAAGTTTATTATCATAAGTAATAAAGCAAGGTGTTTTTTGTTAAAATCAGCTATCAAATTTTAAATTAACGAAATGCTTTTATTGAATGTATTTTGGTGGGTACTTTTCATTGGAAGTTTTTTTGCCAGTATGAGTCTTTTTCTTTCTTTTATATCTAAAGAGGAAGGTCCAAAAGAAAGAATAGTTTTAAGTTTCTTATCCGGTTTTATTTGTATTTTAACTTTTCTGGCTGGGATGTATGTTGGGTTTGTATAATCTAGAAAATTTAAAGTTCGGTTGCTAATTCCATAAATTTTTTCTTTAAGGGAGACATTTTATTAGCAATATTAAACGCAGTATTTCTAAATAATTTTACCCAAATATTTTTTTGACCAAAGCCTCTTTTAAAAGCCTCCATACTTGCAGCAAGACCAAGATTGATAGGTATTCTCTTGCGATTATAAGTTGAACTTATCTTCTCGAGATCTTCTAGGCCATTTTCTTTTATTAAATTAGCCAAACAAACTACATCTCCTATTCCAGCATTAAGACCTAGGCCAGCTAGAGGATGAATATGATGTGCCGAGTCACCAACTAGAAAAACCCCATCTTTTGAAAAAGTCTTTGCGGAAAGGTGGTTTAGAGAAAAACTTTGTCTTTTTGATGTCATCTCAAATTTACCAATGTGTTCACCAAATTTATTGACAACTTCCTCAGTAAAATCTTCATCAGACATTGAAATAAATTTATACGATACATCATCGTCTATGGACCAGATCAGAGTTGATTCACAATCACTTATAGGAAGAAGGGCTAGCGGACCAATTGATGTAAACGTTTGTTTGATACAGCTATCATTTGCATCTGTTTTGAAGTTAGCAACTATTGCTGTTTGGTTGTAACTCCAAGACCTAAAATCAATCTTTGATAGCTCTCTCACTTTTGAATTCATACCATCACAACCTACGATTAACTTTGCAGTAATACTTTTTTTGTTAGTTTCACAGGATATTTTGTCATTAAAGTGATTAATTTTTTCAACGGTTTCTCCCCAAAAATTTTCAATATTATTCTCTTCAAATTGATCTATTAAATTTTTTTGAATTTCTCCTTCTCTTATTATGTAACCAAGGTTAGGTAATTTTGCTTCTTTTGCATTGAAGTCTATGAAACCAGTTCCCTCTTGATCCCAAACTTTAATTTGTTTGTAAGCGAAAGCTGAGTTTTTAATTCTCTCCCAAGTATCAATTTCATTTAAAAAAGCTTTGCTTTTTTGATTCAGAGATAAGTGTCTGAAGCTATTTGGAAGAGATTCTTTTGAGTCAACGATTGCTACTTTATAACCTAGTTTTGAAACTTTTATGGCAAGACCAGATCCCACAACTCCCGAACCTATTATTAAAATATCAAAATCCATTTACGATTCCATAATTTTTTCAATATCTTTTATATTTTTAGGAACAGAAGAAGTCAAAACTTCAGGGTTTTTTTCTGTTACCAGAACATCATCCTCAATTCTTATTCCGATGTTTATAAATTCTTTCGGAACATTTTTTAGGCCTTCTTTAAAATAAATTCCTGGTTCTATCGTCGTAATCATCCCAGGAGAATACTTTCTCCAGTCTCCATTTAAACCGTAACTTCCAACATCATGCACGTCCATCCCCATCCAATGACCGACTTTATGCATGTAAAATTTTTGATAAGCTTTCGTCTCAATTAATTCGTTTATTTCTCCATTTAAAATATTTAAGTCTATTAAGCCTTGAGTGATAATTTCTACTGCTTTCCTTTCAGTATCAAAGGGTGTTAAATCTTTTATGACTGTTTTAATGCACTCTCTATTTGCTTCTAAAACAATTTCGTAGATAGCCTCCTGAGGTTTTGAAAATTTTCCATTTACTGGAAAGGTCCTAGTAATATCACTTGCATACCCTTTAAATTCACATCCTGCATCCACTAGAACAAGATCGCCATCCAAGAGAAGGTCTTTGTTTTCGTTATAATGCAGTACACATGCGTTTTTTCCTCCACCTACAATTGAAGGATATGCACAAGACCTAGCTCCATTTTTCATAAATTCATGTACATATTCTGCTTCTAGTTCGTATTCATACATTTTTGGACTAACACTTTTCATCGCTCTAATATGCGCAGCTGAAGATATTTTGCATGCTTGTTTTATTATTTCTATTTCTGTTTCACTTTTTATTAATCTTTTTTCATGCAAAAGAGATTCAATGGAATGTATTTCTTCGGGGATAAAATGATTTGTTCTAGAAGTCGTTTTTTTTAGGGCTACTAGGTTTTCATTAACCATATTCTCATAAATACTATTTGAATTCTTTGGTAAATAAATTCTTTCCTTATTGATTAAAAATTTAGATACTTCTTCATTAAAAACTTTGATAGAGAATCCTTTTTTTGCTCCTATCTTCTTGCAATTTTCCGGACCCATTCTATTACCTTCCCATTGCTCCTTAGAAGGATCTTTATCTTGGCAAAATATTGTGAATTCACCTGATTTATTCGATTCTAATATTGCTACCGCATTTGGCTCTTCAAAGCCAGTAAGATAAAGAAAATCACTATTTTGACGAAAAGGAAATTCTACATCTCCATTTCTAACGAGCGTAGAAGATCCAAAAATGATAGCTAAGGAATCTTTTGGCATTTCTGATATTAATTTTTTTCTTCTTTTAAGGTATTCACTCATGAATGTATTTTATATTATTGTGGCGTCTCTTCTAGCAGAAGACTAAAATTAAGTATGGCAAGGGATAATTTAGAAAAAAACTTAAGCGAACTTTTAGATTTATCTAGAAAACTGCGGGAAGCGAACAAAGATTTGAGAAGTAAAAATTCTAAACTCAACATGGAGAATAAAAACTTAAAAGAAAAGCTTGAATTAACTAAAAATAAAATTGAAAATCTAATAACTAAACTGGAGTCAACATGAGTGAAGAAGAGTCAAAAGATATCATATCTTTAAAAATAGCAGGTATTGATTATCAACTATATTGTCCAGAACAAGAGCAGCAAGCTTTATTAGAATCTGCCGATTATTTAAATAAGAAAATTAAAAAACTTAAAAGACAGACAAAATTTCTTTCAGTGGAAAAAGTTGCTCTTTTAGCAGGTTTAGAAATAACAAATGAAATGATGAGTCAATCCTATAAAGATTCAAAACCAACTAAAGAAGAAAGTTCTCCACAAATTGAAAAAGACACAGAAATTAAAGCAGAAAATTTGAAGGAATCAGAAAAAGAAATAGTTGACGATAGCTTGAGTTTAAAGTTAGTAGACGAAATATCAGAGCTATCTAAGCTTTAAATTTTGTTATAATTTTTTAGCTTCCTGGGTTATTTGCCAATTAAATAACACTTTGAGCCGATACAAAATAAATAGGGAATTTGATACTTCCTCCTGTTGAGCGCCCACTAGGGCAGCCTGATGGAAAGAGATTCTTCCCGACCTGAACTTTCGGTTCGGGGAAATTTAATAGCGGTAACTTGGGAAAGCCTTAAGAAATGATAAAAGAAGAAGCCAGAAATTATATTAATCAACATTTCAGCTCTCTTTCCAAAAAAGAAAAAATTAAACTAGACGCAAAAATTCTTAAGAATTTTAAAAAAATTTTAAATATTTTAAACTGCAAGAATATTGGATCTTATGTTTCACTCAATAATGAAGTATCTACGTTTAATTTAAATCAGTTTATCTCTGAAAAAGACATAAACGTCTTCTTGCCAAAACTATCTAAAAATAAAAAAAATAAACATTTAAGTTTTCTTCAGTATTTAAAAAAAGATAAACATACAAAGAATACATTTGGGGTATTAGAGCCATCATCGAATATGAAATCCATTGAATTAGAAGAGCTAGACTTAATAGTTGTTCCTATTAGAGCAGTAAATAAAAATTTATTTAGGCTGGGACACGGGGGAGGGTTCTACGATGCGTCTTTAAAAAGAATCAATCCAAAAAAATGTATAGGCCTTGGGTATGAATTTCAAATAATTGAGGATTTTGAAATAGAATCTCACGATTTAAAACTTGGAGGTTTAATAACTCCAGAAGGTTATTTTAAAAATGCTTTATAACCGGCATTATCAGAGACTCTAACGAATGGGTATTCTGTTTTTAGCAAGTCCCTATTGAGGGCTTTTAGTTGTTCCGATTTTAAAGAAAATCCTACCAAGGCTCCTCCATATATGGAGCCCTGATTTTTGTAATGAAAAAGAGTGATATTCCATTTATCTTTTAATAACTCTAAAAACTGCATCAATGCTCCAGGCCTCTCAGGAAAGTCAACTTTAAAGACCTCTTCTATATTTCCATCAACAAACTCTGGCGCTCTTCCTCCAGACATATATCGTAAGTGTACTTTTGATATTTCATCGTCACTTAAGTCGGTTATTTTATAATTTTTATTTTTCATAGATTTCATGAAAGAGTTTTTCTCTATTACACCTTTATTAAACTCTAATCCAAGTAAAATTTTTGCTTCATTAGTTTTGTCTAATCTATAGCTAAATTCAGTAATATTTTTTTGACCAATTGATTTGCATAACTTTCTAAAAGTTCCCTTTTTTTCTGGGATATTTATTCCAAAAATCATTTCTTTTTTTTCACCCATTTTTGATCTTTCAACAATATGAGCAAGAGATTCAAAATTTAAATTTGATCCACAGTAAGTTGCAATTAAGTTTTTATTTCTAATTCTTTTGCTAGTTACATATTTTTTTAATCCCGCTAAAGCTAGTGCACCAGTGGGCTCAGGAATAGTCCGAGTATCTATGAAAGTGTCTTTAACGGCGGCACAAATTTCATCTGTACTAACTGTTATAGAGTCATCAATCCACTCCTTTATCAACTTATAATTGTGCTTGCCTATTTGTTTGGCGGCAGCTCCGTCAGCAAATAAACCAACTTCTTGAAGTTTTATTCTCTTATCAGCTTTTAAAGATGCGTTTAGTCCGGCTGCGTCAGCAGCTTCAACTGCAATTATCTTTATTTTTGGTTTAACGCTCTTTATATAAGCGCCGATACCAGAAATTAAGCCACCGCCTCCAACCGCTACAAAAACAATATCTATATTTTCATCGAATTGATCTAATAGCTCCTTTCCAATCGTTCCTTGGCCGGCAATTACTAAGGGATCATCAAAAGGATGAATAAAAGGTAATTTTTTGTTTTTACAAAAAAGCAAAGAATCTTCTAAAGCAGCATCAAAATTATCACCAATAAGAATTACTTTTGCTCCTAAATTCCTTACAGAATCGACTTTAATGGAAGGAGTAGTCTTTGGCATAAAAATAGTTGATTTTATTTTTAGACTTTTCGCTGAGTAAGCAACTCCTTGAGCATGATTACCTGCAGATGCAGTAACAACGTGTTTTACTTTTTGTTTTTCAACTAAATTAGAAATTTTATTATAAGCACCTCTAATTTTAAAAGAACGAGTTGGTTGCAGGTCTTCTCTTTTTAAATAAATTTTATTATTAAATTGAGAAGAAACACTTTCTGCTTTTGTAATAGGAGACTTTATTACAACATCATAAACTTTAGATGAGGATATTTTGTCTAAATATTTTTTGCTATATTTATTCATAGTGATTATTGAAGCAAGGCATTATACTTTTAGAAGAAGTAAGTTTCACTAAATTAAGCAAAAGTAGTAATGACATCAAAAGAATTAGTAGCTTCCTACACTTATGAATTAATTAAAGATAGATTCCATAAAGATTTTATTTTGGGAATCGGAACGGGCTCAACTGCAAATTGTTTTATCGAAATAATCAAAAAAGAAAATCCTGAAATAAAAGCTTTTGTTTCGAGTTCTCAAGCTAGCAGTGCCATTTTAGAGTCAGCAGGATACGAAATTTCGGAGTTAAATGATGTTGGTGGACCTGACCTTTACGTAGATGGTGCCGACGAAGTGAATAGTAAATTTGAGTTAATAAAAGGAGGAGGCGGAGCTCACAGTAGAGAAAAAATTGTAGCTGCTGCTTCCAAAGAATTTATTTGCATTGTTGATGACAGCAAAATTGTAAAAAAATTGGGATCCTTTCCTTTAGCAATTGAAGTTATTCCCATGGCTAGAAGCTATGTGGCTCGTCAAATAGTGGCTATGGGAGGAAAACCTACTTATCGAATAGGATTTGTTACAGATAATGGAAATCAGATTATAGACGTAGTAAATCTCAATTTTGATGTTCCTTACGAGACAGAAATAAGACTAAATAGAATCCCAGGTGTTGTAGATAATGGAATATTTGCCTCCAGAAAAGCTGACAAAGTTATTAGTGCCAATTCTAAAGAGGCTAGAGCCTTATAAAAGAGATTCTAATTTTTTTATAACTTCAGGACTGTTTGGCTCTACTTTGCTTGAAAAAGTATTTACTACCTTCCCTTTTTTTGAAATTAGGTATTTAGTAAAATTCCATGCTGGTTCTGAACCGAATTCTTTAGAAATTTGTTTATAAAAAGGATTTGCTTTGTTTCCTGTGACACTAGAAGTGGCAAAAAGAGGGAAGGAAACACCGTAATTTGTACTACAAAATTCTTTTACGTCTCCTTCGTCACTATATTCTTGGAACATAAAATCTCGTGATGGAAATCCTAGAATAACAAAATCATCTTTTTCATAATTTTTGAAAAGAGCCTGAAGGCTTTCATACTGATAAGTAAATCCACATCTACTTGCGACATTTACAGCTAAAACTACTTTATCTTTATATTTACATAAATTTTCTGTTTTGTTCGAATCTAAAATTCTTAATTCATGATCGAGTATTGATGGGCAAGAACTTAAATTTTCCTTACCGATAGAAAAACTTAAACTTGTAAAAAAAAGTACCAAACTTAGAGAGACGATATTTATTAGTTTCATAGTCTTTTATATGTATCCTTGTTGCTAAAAATCAATACCTGAGTACCTACTTTTACTTTATTAAATAATTCTATTACATCATCATTAAACATTCTTATACAACCCATAGAAGCAGGTTTTCCTATTAAGCCTTCTTCGGCTGTTCCATGTATGTATATATATCTAGATTTTGAATCAACTCTTCCCCCTCTATTTTGACCTATTTCAAGACCATCCAGCCATAAAATTCTAGAAGTTATAACATCTTCAGCAATATCTATCGGCTCTTCAATAATTTCAGCTATTTCGTTTGTCCAAACTCTCCCTTTAAAGACAGCACCCTTTGGTAATTTTTTTCCGATTTTTTCAGATATTACATGAGCTCCTAAGGGAGTTTTGAAGCTATTTTCCCTGCTTCCTATCCCAAAAGCCGAAGACGATATAGAGAATTCTTTTTTTCTATTTTTCGTTTTTAAAAATAGAGCCTGATTATCAAGATCAATTAAGATGTGAGTTCTATTTTTATTCAATTTACTAAAGTCTTCAGGATTTATCATTGAATATTTTTTAAAATTTGGTGCCACGCTGCAGCTTACTACCAAAAAAGACAGAATAATTATTTTAAGTAATTTCATTTACGAAATATTTTAGTCATAAAGGAGCCAAAGATGATAATTAAAATTAAAAAAATAAATGGCCATTTTCCGATAATTACGAAAGGAGTATGACCGCTTCTAGAAATCACAACATCTTTTAATTCTCTAGAATTTAAAATAACTTTCTTTTCATTATCTAATTCAATACTTCCAACAATATTCCCAAACTTATCTATTAATGCACTTACACCAGTACTAGTGCTTCTTACTAAAGGTTTCCTATGTTCCGCAGCTCTGTATCTTGATATTTGTAAATGTTGATAAGGACCGATTGTATTTCCAAACCAATTATCATTACTTGCATTAAATAAAATATTACTTTTTTTACCATGTTCAAGAAAAATATCTTGAAAAGCTATTTCATAACAAATGGCCGAGGAAATATTAAGATTTTCAGAATTAATGAGTACATTATTATTAGAAGAAATAATATTTGGCCTATTGAAATTAAAAAAATTAAAAAAAGAATTAAAAAAAGAAAACGGAACGTATTCTCCAAAAGGAACTAATTTTTGCTTATCAAATTTTCCTTTTAATTTTCCTAAAGATAATAACGAGTTGGTAATTCCTTCCTCATTATTTGTACTTTTAGATAATGTGCCAAAAATAGAGGCAAAATTAGATTCCTTAGTTAGATCGTCTAATTCGTTTATGATTTCAGTATATTTTGAACTCAAGCCAGGAAGGAATGCTTCTGGCCAAAAAACAATAGATAAAATTTCTTCTTTTTCTGCTTGTGATGCGTGTTCCTTTATCTTGTCTTTGAAAAGATCAATTGATTCAATCTCTCCCTGAAAGCTCCATTTTTCCTCAATACTTATATTTGGTTGAATAATAATAATATTGATTTTTTCTTTTTCTTTTGTCCATTCAGCCTCATAAGAGAAAAAAGCAGAAAATAAAATTAAGAGAAGGACGCTCGCATAAGTAAATTTTTTTTTATCTGTATAGCTTTTTAAAAAGCTCTTATAAGATATAAAAATTAGCGCGGGAATAAATATTAAAACAAAACTCATTCCAAAAACTCCAAAAATTGGAATGAAGCCTGAAATAAAAAAATTATCTATAGTTGTATACCCAATATAAAACCAAGGGAAACCAGAAAATAAAAACTCTCTCACCCATTCTGAAGCAACCCATGTTGAGGGAAATAAAAATAAAATATCAAAATTAGTATTTGTTTTGCAATAAGCGAATATTGAAATAAATACCCCATTTATTGAAGCTAAGAAAGCCGACAAACAAACTACTAAAAAGTAAGAGGTAACTTTGTTTGCTCCACCATAAAAGTAAATACTATTTTCTATCCAAAAAATCCCAAATAACCATAATCCAAAACCTAAAAACCAACCTAGAAAAAAGGAATTTTTAACTTCTTCCCCTTTGATCAAAAAGTAAAAAGATAAGGGAATTAAAAAACCTAAAAACCAAAAATTAAAAGGTTCAAATATCAGAACCATTGATGAGCCTAAGGCTAAAGAACTAATTAATTTAGTTACTTTCATTCCAGTAATTTTATAGCAAATCCACGGGTATCTTTTTACTTATTTAGAAAGCCAATAATCAATTTTTAAATTATCTAGAATTTTGCAAGTTTCAAAAATAGGTAAACCAACAACATTAGAGTGACTTCCTATTATTTGTTCGACAAAAGTTTCTCCTACTCCTTGAATGCCATAACTTCCTGCTTTATCAATAGGCTCTTTTGTTTCCCAATATTTTTTACATTCATAAGCAGTAAGTGTCTTAAATAAAACTTTTGTTTCTACGATATCTATATTGAAATTTACTGTATCTGATTTGGTTTTATCTAAAACGCCTATAGCAACGCAAGAAATAACACTGTGATATTGCCCAGATAATTCAAGAAGCATTGAAATTGCATGATCTTTATTATCAGGTTTGCCAAAAATTCTGTCATCTAAACTAACTAAAGTATCGGCAGTTAAAATAGGCAAAATTTGCATTTCGTTTTCTTGAAGATATGCAAATGCAGAGAGCGACTTTTCTTTTGTATTTCGTTCTATGAATTCAAAGGCAGATTCAGAATTAGCAGGAGAAGATTCATCATGAGGATAATTTAAAACTTTGTAATCAACCTCAAGAGATTCTAAAATTTCTTGTCGTCTCGGAGACTTTGAGGCAAGGTAAATGCCGGGCACTTTACTTTATTTTTTCTTCTTTATATAAAACGTGTTTTTTCGCTTTGGGATCAAATTTTTTGATTTCTATTTTATCTGGTGTGCTACTTTTATTTTTATCGGTAGTGTAAAAGTGACCAGTACCTGCAGAAGATACTAATTTTATTTTCTCTCTCATATTTTTTCTCCTCTGGCCCTAATTTCTTCTAAAACCTTTTCTATGCCTTTTTTATCAATAATTCTTAAACCCTTTGTAGAAATATTTAAGGTAACGAAGCGATTTTCGGCTTCTACCCAAAACTTATGCTTATGAAGATTAGGCATAAATCTGCGACGCGTTTTATTCACAGCCTTGGAAACATTATTTCCAGACATTGGAATCTTACCTGTAACTTGACACTGCTTGCTCATAAAAACCTTTTTAGGAGTTGTTTTATACCAGAATCTAAACTTCTTTGAAACCTATCTGGAGTATAATTAAGTTTAAAATGAAACAATTATCTAACAAACATGTTCTTTTGTGTGTAACTGGCGGCATAGCCGCATATAAAGCAGCAGAAATTATAAGATTATTTAAAACTTCTGGTTCGAATGTAAGAGTCCTTATGACTAGTGCTGCTAAAGAATTTATTACGCCTTTAACAATGCAAGCTTTATCTGGAAATCAAGTTCATACAGATCTTTTGGATACAGATGCCGAAGCAGCAATGGGTCATATCGAATTGGCAAAATGGAGCGATATTGTCCTTATTGCTCCTTGTTCAGCAAATTCAATTGCTAGATTAGCTTCCGGCAAAGGAGATGATCTAATGACTGCTGTTTGTTTAGCAGCAGAATGTAAAATATATTTTGCACCTGCCATGAATCAAGCTATGTGGTCTGATTCAAGGACGCAAAATAATCATAAAAAACTGCTTAAAAATAAATTTATTCCTATTGGCCCCAATTCTGGTGAACAAGCTTGTGGTGATGAAGGATATGGAAGGATGTCCGAACCTCAAGAAATCGTAAATAATATTGCTTCAGGTTTTTCAGAGGGTCTTTTGGCTGGAAAAAAAATACTTATTACTGCTGGACCCACTAGAGAAAAAATAGATCCAGTTAGATTTATATCAAATAGAAGTTCTGGAAAAATGGGATTTTCCATTGCAGAAGCTGCAAGAGACGAAGGAGGTCTAGTAAGTTTAATCAGCGGCCCAGTGAGCCTAGAAACGCCTAATGAAATTAAGAGAATAAATGTTGAATCTGCAGATGAAATGCTAAGTGAAGTCGATAAAGTTATTAATGATTTTGATTTATTTATCTCAACAGCAGCTGTTTCTGATTACAAGCCGGAAGAGTACGAAGTCCAAAAAATTAAAAAAGAAAAAAATACTGATAATTTAAATTTGGAGTTAATTACCAACAAAGACATTTTAAAACATGTTTCGAAAGATAAAGGAGACCTGAAGGTAATAGGTTTTGCTGCAGAAACTCAGAACATTATTGAAAATGCAAAAAGGAAACTCAATGAAAAAAATTTAGATTTAATAATTGCAAATGATGTATCCGATCCATCAATAGGCTTTGACTCTGATGAAAATGAGGTTTATTTAATCACCGATGAAATAGAAAAGAAGATTGATAGAGTTTCAAAAAAGAAATTATCAAGAAGCATAATAGAATTCATAGCAAACTATCTCTAATGCTTAGATGGATCCTGACAAGAATAATTGGTTTCATTTTGCCAAATTTAATTTCAAATTTTTTAAAATCAGATGCATCTTCAAAGAAAATAAAAAATATTAATGTCCAAATTAAAATTTTAGATGATAATTTAGGTTCTGATATTCCTCTTCCAAAATTCAACACTGATGGATCGGCTGCTTTAGATTTAAGAACTAATATTAAAGAGTCAATAATATTACAATCAAATGAAACTTATTTATTTTCAACAGGGTTTTCAATTTACATTGGAAATCCAGATTATGCTGCGTTTATTTTGCCAAGATCGGGCTTAGGCCATAAAAGCGGAATTGTTTTAGGAAATTTGATTGGTTTAATTGACTCTGATTACCAAGGAGAAATCATGATTTCTCTTTGGAATAGATCAAAAAATTCTTTTAAAATCAATAGGGGAGATAGAATAGCTCAAATGATGTTTCTTGAAGTTGCTTCTCCTATTTTTAAAATCGTAGACAGTTTTGAAGAAACAGAAAGGGGAGACAAAGGTTTTGGATCTTCAGGAAAAGACTAAATAAGGGAGGGATAAATGGATATTCAATTACAAGAATCATTGGCAGAAAGCTTGAGATGGCGTTGTAAAGAATCAGCTAGCGATACAGCTATAAAGTTCTTAGATAGAGAACAGACTTACAGTCAACTTGATTCAAATGCAAATCACATAGCACAAGGGTTATTAAATTTGGACATAAAGCCTGATTCTAGAATTGCTTATTTAGCAAAAAACACAGATTATTTTTTTGAAATATTTTATGGCGCACTTAAAGCTAAAGCGGTTGTTGTTGGAGTTAACTGGAGGCTAGCAGCCGAAGAGGTCTCTTATGTTTTAGAGGATTCAAAAAGTGAAATACTTTTTGTCAGCCCAGATTTTTTTAATATTATTGATGAAATTGAGGAAAGACTCCCTTTCATAAAAAAAATTGTATGCCTTGATGGAGAGCATAAAGATTGGATAAATTATTTAACGTGGAAAAACTCCAGTGAAGATATTGATCCTCAATTACCTACAAATGAAAATGATGATGTGGTCCAACTTTACACCTCAGGAACAACGGGCAACCCAAAAGGGGTTCAATTAACAAATAAAAACTTTTACGCAGCAACAGATAATACTCTCGGAATTATCCCATTTCCCTCTGGGTCTAAAGCTATGGTTTGTATGCCTGTTTATCATGTGGCTGGAACAAATTTTGGAATATGGGGGCTTTTACAAGGTTGCAATAACATAATAATTCCTGAAGTAGACCCTGGGCTAATATTAGATTTAGTTGAATCAGAAAAAATTGAACTAACTCTTTGGGTTCCGGCAGTAATATTGTTTTTACTTCAGCACCCAAATGCAGAAAAAACAGATTTTAGCTCCCTAAAGGTTGTTGTCTATGGAGCATCACCAATTGCAGAAGATACTCTTACCAAAGCAATAAACTTAATGAAATGTGGTTTCTATCAAGTTTATGGTTTAACAGAGACCACGGGGGGGAATTACTTGTTTGATTTCAGAAGATCACGACCCGAAGAGAGGCAAGCTAAGATCTTGTGGGAAAGCTTTACCTGGAGTTGACATTAAAATTATTGATGAGGAGGGAAATGAGCTCCAACAAGGCGCAGTAGGTGAGATTCTCATTAAATCCAATTTTAATATGAAAGGATATTGGAATAATCCAAAAGCAACCGAACAATCCATTCAAAAAGACTGGTTTTACTCAGGCGATGCTGGCTTCCTTGATGAAGAAGGATTTTTGTATATTCACGACAGAGTCAAAGATATGATTCTTTCGGGAGGAGAAAATATTTATCCAGCTGAAGTCGAAAATGCTTTAATGAGTCATGACGAAATTTTAGATGCCGCAGTAGTTGGTGTTCCAGATGATAAATGGGGAGAGTCAACAAAAGCTTTTGTTGTTTTATCAAAGGAAAATTCAATGAATGAGAGTGAAATAATTTCTTATACAAAATCTAAGATTGCTTCATACAAATGTCCTAAAACTATTGAGTTTTTAGATATGTTGCCTAGAAATCCATCGGGCAAAGTTTTAAGAAGAGAATTAAGAGCGCCTTATTGGGAAGGAAAAGACAGAGGAGTTTCTGGATAACTTACTTTCTTGTCTTTAAAGGATCTTTATAAGCAGTGTAGAAGGAAGCAATAAGAATTATTGCTATAAGAGTGTAGGTGAAATATTCTACAAAAATTACACCAAGGAAATAACCTGTTAAAACATAAATGCTTGCCCAAACAGGGGAAGCTAGCACCTCAATAGGAAAAAAAAGCTTTGATTTCATACCTAATGAGCCCGCTATAAATGGAACGGTACATCTTAATGGTCCAGCGAATCTTCCCAAAGCCACACTGAGAATTCCTCTTTTTTTCATAAATTTTCTAGCAGAAACCAAATAGTGATGATATTTTTCAGGAATCCAGTCCTCTACTTTATTTCCAATCATCTTTCCCAATAAAAAACTTACAGTATCGCCCACCACCATACCTAAGGTTGCCCAAAAAACTATTACTACCGGGTTAATGTTCACAGATGCAGCTAACGCACCTATCCCAGGAATAATGAGTGTTGCTGGAGTAAAAAGGCCTAAAATGACTAATGATTCTATAAATACTAGTAGAAACATCATTGAATTGATCCAATTTGGATTTTCTTCTAAAAATTCTAAAATAGAACTGAACTCAAACATCAAATTTTGTTTCTAAGGCTTATAATAGTTGCAATAATAGCTTACATGAACGATAAAAATAATAAATCTAATTTAGATACTATTTTAGAAGATGCTCAATCTACTAAAGAACAGCTCAGAAGTTCTTCAAAAAAAGAAAAAGATCATGCTTTAAAAGAAGCCTCAGATAGTATCAATTCCAATAGAGAAATTTTAAAACTTGCAAATGAAAAGGATATGGAGCTCGCAAGCAATCTTAATCTTCAGGATAGCTTTATGGATAGATTAAAATTAGATGATAATAGAATCGATTCTATGATTTCAGGATTAAAAAAAGTTATCGACTTAAATGATCCAGTTGGCGAGATGACAGAGAAAAGTAAGTCTCCCTCTGGTTTTTTGGTCAGTAAGATGAGGGTTCCTTTAGGAGTAATTGGAATTATCTATGAATCTAGGCCAAATGTTACTGCTGATGCTTCGGCATTGTGCTTAAAATCTGGAAACGCATGCATATTAAGAGGAGGATCAGAAGCGAGCAATACTAATCAAGAAATTGAGAAATGTATGATAGATGGATTGCTTTCTGCTGGACTGCCAGAAAAATCTATTCAATTAATCAAAAACCAAGACAGAAAGTTGGTTACAAAATTAATTAAATCTGAAAATAAAATTGATCTAATAATTCCAAGAGGAGGTAAAAGTCTAATTAAAGTCATTGCAAATGATTCAATGGTTCCAGTTTTAAAACATTATGAAGGACTTTGTCACGTATTCGTTGACGAAAATGCTGATATAAAGAAAGCTATTGATATATCTCTGAATGCAAAAATTTATAGGTATGGAATTTGTGGAGCTATGGAAACACTTTTGGTGTCAAAACCAATAGCCGATGAATTTTTACCAAAGATTGTAAGCGAGTTTGAAAAAAATAATGTTGAGCTGAGAGGTTGCGAAAAAACAAATAAAATTGTGAAAATTAATAATGCAAGTGAAGATGATTGGAAAACAGAATACCTTGAACCAATTCTTTCTATCAAAGTAGTTAATGGCATCGATGAAGCTGTAACTCACATAAATAGCTATGGCTCAGGACATACAGATTGTATTGTCACCGAAAACGAGCAGGCAAAAAACTTTTTTCTAACTAACATTGATTCTAGTTCGGTAATGCATAACTTACCAACTTGTTACGCTGATGGTTTTGAGTACGGTTTAGGAGCTGAGGTAGGAATTTCAACTGACAAACTACATGCAAGAGGACCAGTTGGCTTGGAAGGTTTAACTAGTCAAAAATTTATTGTTGAAGGATCAGGCCAACTGAGAGAATAAAAATATAAATGTCTAAAACAATAGGAATTTTTGGCGGAGCTTTTGATCCCGTCCATATTGGGCATTCAAAATTGGTCTCAGACATTAAAAAAATTTTTGATTTTGAAAAAATTTTAATTATTCCTTCTGGGAAGCCGGTTTTAAAGAGCTCTCACTTTGCCGATTCAATAAAAAGAATTGAAATGTTAAATGTGGCCTTTAAAAATACTCAAGACGTATTTATAGACGATAGAGAAACTTTAAAGGAAAAAACTTCTTTTACGATAGAAACTCTTAGAGAAATTTGCAAAGAATATGAAAGTAAGCAACATTTTAGTTTTATTTTAGGTCAGGATTCCTTTGAATCTTTCAAAAGCTGGAAGAACTGGGAAGAAATTATGACACTTTGCTCATTAATTGTGATTTCAAGACCAAATTTTTTTATTTCTCAAGATTATTTGGATGAGTTTAAAAATAATATCACTCGATCTAGTTCTGATTTTCTTATGAAACACGGGAAAATTTTTTTTGCAGAAACTTCTATGCTCGACATATCCTCTAGCGAAATAAGAAAGAAAGTCTATAAAAAAGAATTTAAGAAAAAAATGTTAGAAGATCAAGTATTGGACTTTATAAAAAAGAACTCCTTATACAAGAATTAGATGAACAAAAAATTAAATAATTTAATTAAGAAAAACTTGGAAGAAGTTAAAGCCATAGACACTAAAATTTTGGATCTTTCAAAAATAGATGCTTTTACGGAACAATTGATTGTAACTACTGGAACATCAAAACCACATATTTCAGCTATTTCTAAAAAAATTACAGAAGAACTAAAGAAAAATAAAATTAAGGTTTATGGATTTGAAGGGAGAGGCTCAAAGGATTGGGTTTTAATAGATTTAGGAGAAGTAGTTTTAAATATCATGTCATCATCAGCAAGAGAACTATATGATTTAGAAAGTTTATGGGATCCTAATTTGTAATGTCTGCCTTTGATAACAAAAGAGATTCAAATCTAGTTTCTAGAATTATTATTTTTTTGAGTCCTTTTTTAATCCTGCTTTTTTTTGCCTTTATTCAAATACTGAATTTATCTTATTTTCAAGCAGAAGATTTCAAGACACAATCTGAATCAAATAGACTATACCAATCTAAAATTGCACCTCAAAGAGGCTTTATTTTTGATTCTAATAATATTTTATTAGTCGAAAATAATATTCAACAAGATTTAGAAATAAATCCTAACTTTATTGAAAATCCTACTATTTTCTTGAGACAAATATCAGATTTACTAGAAATAGATTTCAATCAAATAGAAAGTGATTTTTACATTAGGTCTACTGGCAAAAACGCTAAAGAACCATATCTTTTAATAAAAGATTTAACTGAAAAGCAAATTGCAAAGCTTAGCGTTAATTTAAATAAAATTAAGGGCGCTGAAATTATCTCTTCTTTTTCAAGGAATGTTTTACATAAGGAAGTAATGGCTCCAGTTATAGGTTATGTAGGAAATGTATCAAAAGAAGAAATTTTTAATAACCCTGAATTAAAAAGTTATAAAAGTCTAAAAATCGGAAAAACTGGCGTAGAAAAAGATTTTGACAAACTTCTTAGAGGAGTTATGGGCTTTAGAATTCAAGAAAGAGACTCTTTTGGAAAGCTGGTTAGAAATATTTCTATAGAACCTCCTTCGAAAGGAAAAGATTTAAAACTATCTATTGATTTTGAATTACAAAAAAAACTTCTTAATGACTTCAAAGGAAGAAAGGGCGCTCTGGTAGCTATTGAACCAAAAACAGGGTTAATAAGAGCCTTAATAAGTTCACCTTCATATGATCCAAACTTGCTGAACACAATTAATGATTACGAAGAGGTTAAAAATTTATTTTCTGATAAAGATAGTCCTTTATTTAATAGAGCAATATCGGGACAGTATCCACCAGCATCAACTCTTAAACCATTTGTGGGCATGGCAGCTTTAGAAGCAAAAACAATTTCTTGGGAAAAAGAGATCTTTGATTCTGGAGAATATCTTGTTGAAGGGGACCAAAGACCATACAAAGGATGGAAAGAAGGTGGACATGGAAATGTCGATATGAAAAAAGCAATAGTAGAGTCATCTGACGTTTACTTTTACTCTTTGGCTTATGATTTAACAATAAATAATTTATCTCCTTTTCTAGAAAAATTTGGCTACGGAGAAAAAAGTGGATTAACTAAAAATGAAAGTAAAGGAATTCTTCCGTCTAGAAAATGGAAGTTAGGCTATATAGGGGAAGCCTGGTTTAAAGGAGACACTATTAACATGGGAATTGGTCAAGGCTATATGACAGCTACACCATTACAAATAGCAGTAGCCTATGCGGCATTGGCAAATAAAGGTGAAATAGTTCAACCGAGAATTATTGAAAAAATTGGCAACAGTGAAACCGTTAAAATTGTTAAAAATAATGTTTTTCTATCAGATGATAAAAATTGGAAAAGGATCGAGGAGGCACTACTTGCAGTCGTGGAAGCTTCAAATGGCACAGCAAATAATATTTATGACAGAAATATAAGAATCGCAGGAAAAACAGGAACGGCCCAAGTAAAGAGTATTGGAGAAACTGAATATAAGCTGTTGAGAGAGGATAAATCTTTGAGAGATCATGCTTTATTCGTAGGATATGGACCCGTTGAAAATCCTAAATTAGTTGTTGTAGCGATAATTGAAAATGGTGAATCAGGAAGTGCTGTTGCAGCTCCTATAGTTAGAAAAGCAATAAATTTATATTCAAAAAATGAAAAATAATCCTTTAAGTTTTTCTGTAAACCTTCGAATTAATAAAAATCAAAACCAGTCCTCGCAATTTGATTATTGGATTTTATTAAGCGTAGTTTTGCTCTGTTCTTTCGGACTAGCAATGATTTATAGCTCAAGCAATTCTCTCGAAATGACCATCAGACAAGGGATTTACTTTTTAGCTGGCTTAATTGGTATGTTGATTTTAGCTTTTTCTAATCACAGAAAAATGGAAGTTTTTTATTTGCATAGTTTTTGGCCCGTTTTGCTACTCTTATTTTTTGTCTTACTTTTTCCTTCAGAAAATTCGGAAACTAAGAGATGGATTGACCTAGGTTTGTTTACCTTTCAGCCTTCAGAATTAATGAGATTTATTCTGCCTATATCGGCTGCTTCCTTTCTAACTAGAAATTTAGAAACCAAAATCAAGGATATGTGGTTGGTGATTATATTAACTTTTTTTTGTTTTTATCTTGTAGCTATTCAGCCTGATTTAGGGACTTCTCTTATAATTTTATTAGCTGGGTTATTGCCAGTCATAATTGCAGGATTTCCGTGGATTTATATATTTCTAGGCGGGTTTATTACAATTTTATTTTTGCCTATTATTTGGATTAGTTTGTATGAATATCAAAAACAGAGAATCTTAACTCTTTTTAATCCAGAGGCAGATATTTATGGAGCAGGTTGGAATATTGTTCAATCAAAAATAGCTGTTGGCTCAGGAGGTTTATTTGGTAAAGGTTTCCTGAATGGCTCACAAAGCCAATTAAACTTCATTCCGGAAAGCCATTCTGATTTTATATTTTCAGTTGTTGCAGAAGAATTTGGTCTTCTGGGAGTGTGTATTCTTTTTCTTATCTATGGAATTTTAATTTATAGGTTATTACTTGTTTCAATTTATAGTCCAAACAAGTTCGCAAAAATTGTCTCAGGCACTTTATCTATAATCCTATTAGCGTATATTTCTATTAATATTTCAATGGTAATTGGATTATTGCCGGTTGTTGGTATGCCACTTCCTTTTCTGAGTCAGGGAGGGACAGCGTTGATCGTAAATTTGCTGACGATTGGAATCATTCTATCTTTAAGGAAAGAGGTTTAGATGAAAATATATTTATGGATTTTTATTTTTACACTTGCAAGTAATTTATCTTATGCAAATTATTTAGATAGGGATGATGTTCAAGAATTTATAGATTTTATGCATATTGAACATGGCTTCTCTAAAGAATATATTTCTAGAACTCTATCTCAAGCAAAGAGACAACAAAAAATAATAGATTTAATGAATAATCCATCCGAAAAGGTAACTACATGGGATGATTATAAAAAAAGAGTTTCGCTGATTAGAATTAGAAGTGGGAACAGGTTTATAAAATCTTACAAAAAATGGTTTATAAAAGCTGAAGAGCAGTATGGAATTCCAAGAGAAGTAATAGCAGCGGTAATTGGATTAGAAACTAACTACGGAGGCTATAAAGGTAACACAAGAGTAATTGATGCTCTAACTACTGCTGCATTTGATTACCCGAGAAGAAGAAATTTTTTTAAAACTCAACTAGAAGAATTTTTCTTATTAATTAGAGAAGAAAACTTTAATCCTCTTCAAATTAGAGGTTCATATGCCGGGGCAATGGGTTTTGCTCAATTTATGCCTGATAACTATAGAAGATTAGCTGTTGATTTTGACGGAGATGGAAAAAAAGATATTTTGAATAACCCTGCAGATGCTATAGGAAGCGTTGCTAATTTTTTGAGTTCTACCAAAGGAAACAAAAGAGGTTGGAAGAAGGACGGTTTCATAGCAATAGAAGCAAATTCAAAAAAAAATAAAAAAATTATTAAATCTTCATTTAAATTGAAGCCCTACAAAAATCTAGATATTAAGGCAAAAGACAAATCTGACTTCAATGACGAATATATTCAAATTTCACTCTTTCCGAATGATGATTCTAAAGATGAATTTTGGATAGGAGATAAAAACCTTTATGCAATAACAAGATATAATCCTAGTTCTAAATATGCAATGACAGTTTTTCTCTTAAGTAAAGAAATTGCGAATATAGGAAAATAGATATGAAAAAAATAATTTTATTTTTTCTTTTTACAGCTCAAAATATTTTTTCTCAGGCTTTAATTCCAAATCCGCCTGAGGTATCTGCAAAGAGCTTCTTGCTTATAGATGCAAAAACCAAGACAGTCATTACCTCTAATAATCCTGATGAATCAACTGGTTTAGCTAGCATAACCAAAATTATGACTTCATATGTGATTTCAGATCAAATTTCTAAAGGATTCATATCAGATGACTCAATGGTTGAAATAAGTGAAGAATGTTGGCGAATGGAAGGATCAAGAATGTTCATAAAAGAAGGAACAGAGGTTTCTGTTTCGGAATTATTAAAAGGAATGATTTTTGGAATAAATATCCCAGAAAAAAAGGGAACTTTTAGAAAGTTATGCAAATCAATTGGTCAAAAAAATATTACTGAATTTAGCTATAGATTAGACAAAACTAATGAAGCAAAAATTTTACTTGGATTAGAGTTTAATAAAGGTGTAATAGAGAAAAACTCTTTCATGAAATCTATGAAAAATAAAAATTATAAAATAACCGACTTAAGTGACGATGAAATATCAAAAGTACACTTACGATATATGTCTGGAGGAAGAGCGCCAGAGTTTGTTGATGGAAATATAGAAGAGGTCTTTAAAGTTGACTTTCCTGAGAGGCCTGGAGCATTGATGCAGTTTTTAGAGTTATTAAAAGATAAATGGAATATCACTCTTTTTCATTACAAAAATCAGGGCTCCATATATGGAGGAGCCTTGGTAGGATTTTCTTTAAAATCGGAACAACTAAAAGCCCTCAATAGGGACTTGCTAAAAACAGAATACCCATTCGTTAGAGTCTCTGATAATGCCGGTTATAAAGCATTTTTAAAATAACCTTCTGGAGTTATTAAACCTCCAAGTTTTAAATCGTGAGATTCTATTTCAAAATCCTCAATTATTTGAAATTCATACCCAAGGCCTATACATTTTTTTGGATTGATTCTTTTTAAAGACGCATCGTAGAACCCTCCCCCGTGTCCCAGCCTAAATAAATTTTTATTTACTGCTCTAATAGGAACAACTATTAAGTCTAGCTCTTCTAATTCAATGGATTTCATATTCGATGATGGCTCTAATACCCCAAATGTATTCTTTGTATGTTTATCTTTTTTTAAATACTGAAGAAAACTTAAATGTTTATTTTTTTTATTTTTAGATAGTTTTGGCAAGAAGACGTTTATGTCTTTTTCAGAGATAAACTGATTTAAATTAAACGTAGATACTTCATTATTGAGTGAAACATAAGATCCAATATTCTTGCAGTTTAAAATATTTAAAATTTTTTTAAAATTCTTAAGAATTTTTGCGTCTAGTTTAATTTTTTCTTTTTTGGAAAGAGAGCTGAAATGTTGATTAATATAATTTCTGGCTTCTTCTTTTATCATTTCTTAAGGCTTTCCCAAGTTACCGCTATTAAATTTCCCCGAACCGAAAGTTCAGGTCGGGAAGAATCTCTTTCCATCAGGCTGCCCTAGTGGGCGCTCAACAGGAGGAAGTATCAAATTCCCTATTTATTTTGTATCGGCTCAAAGTGTTATTTAATTGGCAAATAACCCAGGAAGCTAAAAAATTATAACAAAATTTAAAGCTTAGATAGCTCTGATATTTCGTCTACTAACTTTAAACTCAAGCTATCGTCAACTATTTCTTTTTCTGATTCCTTCAAATTTTCTGCTTTAATTTCTGTGTCTTTTTCAATTTGTGGAGAACTTTCTTCTTTAGTTGGTTTTGAATCTTTATAGGATTGACTCATCATTTCATTTGTTATTTCTAAACCTGCTAAAAGAGCAACTTTTTCCACTGAAAGAAATTTTGTCTGTCTTTTAAGTTTTTTAATTTTCTTATTTAAATAATCGGCAGATTCTAATAAAGCTTGCTGCTCTTGTTCTGGACAATATAGTTGATAATCAATACCTGCTATTTTTAAAGATATGATATCTTTTGACTCTTCTTCACTCATGTTGACTCCAGTTTAGTTATTAGATTTTCAATTTTATTTTTAGTTAATTCAAGCTTTTCTTTTAAGTTTTTATTCTCCATGTTGAGTTTAGAATTTTTACTTCTCAAATCTTTGTTCGCTTCCCGCAGTTTTCTAGATAAATCTAAAAGTTCGCTTAAGTTTTTTTCTAAATTATCCCTTGCCATACTTAATTTTAGTCTTCTGCTAGAAGAGACGCCACAATAATATAAAATACATTCATGAGTGAATACCTTAAAAGAAGAAAAAAATTAATATCAGAAATGCCAAAAGATTCCTTAGCTATCATTTTTGGATCTTCTACGCTCGTTAGAAATGGAGATGTAGAATTTCCTTTTCGTCAAAATAGTGATTTTCTTTATCTTACTGGCTTTGAAGAGCCAAATGCGGTAGCAATATTAGAATCGAATAAATCAGGTGAATTCACAATATTTTGCCAAGATAAAGATCCTTCTAAGGAGCAATGGGAAGGTAATAGAATGGGTCCGGAAAATTGCAAGAAGATAGGAGCAAAAAAAGGATTCTCTATCAAAGTTTTTAATGAAGAAGTATCTAAATTTTTAATCAATAAGGAAAGAATTTATTTACCAAAGAATTCAAATAGTATTTATGAGAATATGGTTAATGAAAACCTAGTAGCCCTAAAAAAAACGACTTCTAGAACAAATCATTTTATCCCCGAAGAAATACATTCCATTGAATCTCTTTTGCATGAAAAAAGATTAATAAAAAGTGAAACAGAAATAGAAATAATAAAACAAGCATGCAAAATATCTTCAGCTGCGCATATTAGAGCGATGAAAAGTGTTAGTCCAAAAATGTATGAATACGAACTAGAAGCAGAATATGTACATGAATTTATGAAAAATGGAGCTAGGTCTTGTGCATATCCTTCAATTGTAGGTGGAGGAAAAAACGCATGTGTACTGCATTATAACGAAAACAAAGACCTTCTCTTGGATGGCGATCTTGTTCTAGTGGATGCAGGATGTGAATTTAAAGGGTATGCAAGTGATATTACTAGGACCTTTCCAGTAAATGGAAAATTTTCAAAACCTCAGGAGGCTATCTACGAAATTGTTTTAGAAGCAAATAGAGAGTGCATTAAAACAGTCATAAAAGATTTAACACCCTTTGATACTGAAAGGAAAGCAGTAGAAATTATCACTCAAGGCTTAATAGACTTAAATATTTTAAATGGAGAAATAAACGAATTAATTGAGACGAAAGCTTATCAAAAATTTTACATGCATAAAGTCGGTCATTGGATGGGGATGGACGTGCATGATGTTGGAAGTTACGGTTTAAATGGAGACTGGAGAAAGTATTCTCCTGGGATGATTACGACGATAGAACCAGGAATTTATTTTAAAGAAGGCCTAAAAAATGTTCCGAAAGAATTTATAAACATCGGAATAAGAATTGAGGATGATGTTCTGGTAACAGAAAAAAACCCTGAAGTTTTGACTTCTTCTGTTCCTAAAAATATAAAAGATATTGAAAAAATTATGGAATCGTAAATGGATTTTGATATTTTAATAATAGGTTCGGGAGTTGTGGGATCTGGTCTTGCCATAAAAGTTTCAAAACTAGGTTATAAAGTAGCAATCGTTGACTCAAAAGAATCTCTTCCAAATAGCTTCAGACACTTATCTCTGAATCAAAAAAGCAAAGCTTTTTTAAATGAAATTGATACTTGGGAGAGAATTAAAAACTCAGCTTTCGCTTACAAACAAATTAAAGTTTGGGATCAAGAGGGAACTGGTTTCATAGACTTCAATGCAAAAGAAGCAAAATTACCTAACCTTGGTTACATAATAAGAGAAGGAGAAATTCAAAAAAATTTAATAGATCAATTTGAAGAGAATAATATTGAAAATTTTTGGGGAGAAACCGTTGAAAAAATTAATCACTTTAATGACAAAATATCCTGTGAAACTAACAAAAAAAGTATTACTGCAAAGTTAATCGTAGGTTGTGATGGTATGAATTCAAAAGTGAGAGAGCTATCAAAGATTGATTTTAGGTCTTGGAGTTACAACCAAACAGCAATAGTTGCTAACTTCAAAACAGATGCAAATGATAGCTGTATCAAACAAACGTTTACATCAATTGGTCCGCTAGCCCTTCTTCCTATAAGTGATTGTGAATCAACTCTGATCTGGTCCATAGACGATGATGTATCGTATAAATTTATTTCAATGTCTGATGAAGATTTTACTGAGGAAGTTGTCAATAAATTTGGTGAACACATTGGTAAATTTGAGATGACATCAAAAAGACAAAGTTTTTCTCTAAACCACCTTTCCGCAAAGACTTTTTCAAAAGATGGGGTTTTTCTAGTTGGTGACTCGGCACATCATATTCATCCTCTAGCTGGCCTAGGTCTTAATGCTGGAATAGGAGATGTAGTTTGTTTGGCTAATTTAATAAAAGAAAATGGCCTAGAAGATCTCGAGAAGATAAGTTCAACTTATAATCGCAAGAGAATACCTATCAATCTTGGTCTTGCTGCAAGTATGGAGGCTTTTAAAAGAGGCTTTGGTCAAAAAAATATTTGGGTAAAATTATTTAGAAATACTGCGTTTAATATTGCTAATAAAATGTCTCCCTTAAAGAAAAAATTTATGGAATTAGCAACCGAACTTTAAATTTTCTAGATTATACAAACCCAACATACATCCCAGCCAGAAAAGTTAAAATACAAATAAAACCGGATAAGAAACTTAAAACTATTCTTTCTTTTGGACCTTCCTCTTTAGATATAAAAGAAAGAAAAAGACTCATACTGGCAAAAAAACTTCCAATGAAAAGTACCCACCAAAATACATTCAATAAAAGCATTTCGTTAATTTAAAATTTGATAGCTGATTTTAACAAAAAACACCTTGCTTTATTACTTATGATAATAAACTTGAAAATTTTTGAACTCTTTCCCAATCGGTAAACTCATATCTATTATTTGTATCGACCGGCCCTTTCGTAATATACATTATTAACCTAATCATGAATTTATCTAAAAATTTATAAGAAGGATAGTCAACAACACCGCCAAAAACATCAATCATTTTTGGCTTCCATTCTGTAGAATTCAGGAACTTAGAAATATACGGATTCGTATCTTTAGTATTTTTTTCTTCTTTTCTAGCTACAACATTGACGCTAAAAAAAGCATTTTCTTTTTTAGATAGGATTTCTATATTTTTACTTATATATTCAAAAAGTTCCTTTCGATAATTTCCGTATCTTATGCTGGCTCCGATAATTATTTGGTCAAAATTATCTAAATTTTCTTTGTTAGCCTCTTTTAAACAAACTAAATTTACTGATGAAGTATGAGCAAGATATTCAGATATTTTTTTAGAAATTTTTTCTGTATGTCCATCTACGCTAGAAAATATAATAAGAGTTTTTTTCATGCTATTGCCACTTTGCGGTAGGAGGCATAGACATAAGAATTGCTTCCGTGGACCCTCCAGTTTTTAAACCAAAAAGCGTGCCTCTGTCCCAGATTAGATTAAACTCAACGTACCTTCCTCTTTTAATAAGCTGTTTTTCTTTATCTTCATCATCCCATTCTTCGTTCTTATGAAAGTTAATTATTTCCAAGATTGCTTCGAAAGTTTTATTACCCACTTCTTTAATAAAATTAAAGTCTTTTTCCCAATTATCGGTATTGAGATGATCAAAGAAAATACCGCCCACTCCTCTTGCCTCTTCTCTGTGAGGAAGATAAAAATATTCATCACAATTTTTTTTGAATTCTTCGTAATATTTATTATCTGAAAAATCACAAGACTCTTTCATTTTTCTGTGAAAAGTTTCTGTATCATTTTGATTCTCAAAAGTTGGGGTCATGTCGGCTCCTCCACCAAACCAAACATCATCCGTGACTAAAAATCTTGTATTAAAGTGAAATGCAGGTATCTTTGGAGAAGTCATATGTGCAACTAGGCTGATGCCTGAAGCCCAATAATTAGCTGAATTCTTGGTACCTTTGACTTGAGCTCTATAATCCTCTGAGAATTCTCCGGAAACAGTAGAGATATTAACGCCAACCTTTTCAAAAACTTTACCTTTCATTATGCTCATTTCTCCCCCACCAGAACCTTTGTGGGACCAAATTTTTCTTTCAAAGCGTCCTTCTTGATCTATTTCCTCAAAAGCTTCACAAAACTTATCTCGAAGTGATTTAAACCAAAGCGAAGCCTCTTTTTTTTTCTGGTCAATTTCCATTATTTCCAATTATGAGTTTGTTTAAAAAGAAAAGCTTTTATGAATGAAACATGTTCTTCTGAATCGTTTAAACAAGGAATGTAACGAAATTTTTCACCGCCTGCATCCATAAATATTTCTTTATTCTCTTCGTCTATTTCCTCTATAGTCTCTAGACAATCGACACTAAAGCCTGGGGCAATTACTAATATATTTTTTATATCTTCAGATGGCAAAGTTTCCATAGTCTCGCTTGTATAAGGTTTTAGCCATTCTGCTCTACCAAAACGAGATTGGAATGTAGTCATATATTTATCTTCTTCTAAGCTTAATTTTTCAGCTATTAGACGAGTAGTTTTTTTACAAAAGCAGTGATAAGGATCTCCCTGAGTGAAATTTCTTTTTGGAATTCCGTGATAAGAAAATATTACTTTTTGAGGAGAATCCGTAGATAAGTGCTTTTTTACAGAATTAGAAAGTGCTGAAATATAACCATCATCGTCATGGTAACTGTTAATAAAATTAAGATTCGGTACCCATCGCCATTTTGACAAGACTCTGGAAACTTCATCAAAAATACTACCAGTAGTAGTTCCAGAGTACTGAGGAAATAATGGCAAGACAATTAAATTTCTGCAATTTTTATTTTTAAGTGCTATTAAACCCTCTTCAATACTTGGATTTCCATATCTCATGGCTAGTTCTATTACATAATTCTCAGGTAATTCCTTAGAAAGTTTATCTGTTAATTTGTCTGAATAAACCATTAAAGGAGAGCCTTCTTGAGTCCATACCGATTTATAAAGTTTTGCTGATTTTGAAGGTCTAAAAATTAGAATTATTCCATTTAGAATAAACCACCAAATAAATCTTGGAATCTCTACTACTCTCCCATCCGATAAAAATTCTTTCAAAAATCTTCTTACATCTTCGGTCTGAAAGCTATCAGGAGTTCCTAAGTTGCATAACAGTACTCCTATTTTTTCAGAAGGCTCATGATCGAAATCTTTTTCGCCAATAAAAGTCATGCGAAAGATTCTCTAATTTTTTTTACAAAAAATTTTACATTCTCTTCTGGTGTCGTCTTTAAAACTCCATGACCTAGACCACAAACCCAACCTACTCTTTCCTCTATCGAAACAGAAGATATTTTTTCAATAAATTTATCTAAATTCTCTTTCATTATTTCTGGTGGTTGGATCATAATTTTTTCATCAAAATTTCCTTGAATGAAGCCTTTTCTAGA
>CABYXE010000009.1 GCA_902522825.1 uncultured SAR86 cluster bacterium | reverse complement strand
AAAATATTTAGATACTCCTTCAGTATTTTGTTTAGGTCCTGGCCTCGGGCAAGACTATTGGTCTGAACAATTAATATATAAGTCTTTGGAATCAGCAAAAAAAAGAAACATACCCATACTTGTAGATGCAGATGGCTTAAATCTTTTGCCTAAATTTTCAAAAAAATTACCTTTGCCTAAAAAAATTATTCTTACACCGCATGTTGGTGAGGCCTCTTTACTTTTGAATACTTCTAAGGAAAACATTAAAAAAAATAGACTAAAAAGCGCCATTAGAATCTCTAAAAAATATTCTGCAATTGTGGTCTTAAAAGGGAAAAACTCAATTATTTGTTGGAAAGACAAATACTTTGTTTGTGACAAAGGCAATCCTGGGATGGCAACTGGAGGAATGGGTGATGTTTTGAGTGGAATAATTAGCAGTTTTATAGCCCAAAAAATGTCCCCATTAAACGCTGCTTGTTTAGGTGTAGATTTGCATGCGGAAGCCGGAGATACTTATGCAGAATTTTTTGGAGAAAATGGTCTAACCCCTATAGATGTATTAGAAATTGTGAAAGAACTAGTTTAAAAACTAATGAAGAACAATTTAACCTTGAAATCTTTAGCAGAAACTAAAAATTTAGGATCTGAATTAGCCAATGAAATTCTAAAAAAAGAAAGCGACAAAGCTTTTATTATTTTTCTTAGTGGCGATCTGGGGACAGGCAAAACAACTTTAGTGAAAGAAATTATCTCGGCATTTGGCATTAACGTTCCAGTGAAAAGTCCTACTTTTACTATTGTTGAACCTTACGAAATGGTTTCAAGAAATATTTATCATATAGATCTTTATAGAATTAATACTCCTTCCGAATTAAGCGTTATTGGCCTCGAAGAATACATAAACGAACCAAATGCAATAATATTTATAGAATGGCCTGAAAATAGTTATGGCTTTTTAAAGAAATTTGATATGAAAATCTCTTTGAAACATTCTGCAGAAGATGAAAGAAAGTGCAAAATAGAATTAAATCCCTAAAACTTTTTTTAGATCTGGTTTGAAATAAGTTTCAGGCTTCATAATTTTTCCTGCTTTATTTTTTATCGCCTTACCTTCAACAAATTTACTCATGTTGGATGCTTTAACTTCTTCCCATACTTTATTGAAATCTATTCCACAGCTTGAACACATACCCATAATCACCCAAACCATATCTGCTAGTCCATCAGCTACTTCAATTAAGTCGTCATTATCAAAAGCCTCTATAGTTTCTCTGTATTCTTCAGTGATTAAATTCATATATAGGTTTTGTTGTTCTCCTTTTAAAGAAAGTTCTTTTTTAATTGGTTGATCTCCCGCTGTCATGAAATCTTCTACATCTTTTTGATATGACATTTTTTCTCCTTTACTTAATTACTTTTTCTTAAAATTCTTCTGTATTATTTCAGTTATACAAATAAAAAATGGAAATTATTTTAAAAGACGGTTCCTACTATGAAATTGATCAAAATGATTTAATATCTTGGCAGAGGACTTATCATGAATGTAATGTTTTTCATGAGATTAATGCAGCCAAAGAATGGTGTCAGGCTAACCCTTCAAGAAGAAAAACTAAAAGAGGAGTTAGAAGGTTTCTAAATGCATGGCTTTCAAAAGCACACAAACTTAAAGGAAGTCCCTTCATTTACAACAATCAAGAAAAAACAAATTCAATAAAAGAGTCAATGTATGACATATCTTGGGTAGAAGAAGAAAATAAGCTTGAAATATCAAAATGGTATGTCAAAAATAAGGGCTTTTATTACTTGGACGGAAAAAAATACCTTGAGCCTTATGGTATAAAAAAAGTGGTAAATATTTCTGAGAAAAGCAAAGCTCTAAAGAAAAATAAGAAGTGAAATTCTATTTCTTAAAAAAAAATCTTCTGGTATAGTGCGCCAGCATATTTTAAGAACAATTATGAAGAAAGAAATCCATCCAGAATATCGAGAAGTTCTGTTCCATGACACCAGCGTGGATCAATATTTTCTCATTCCTTCAACCTTAAACACAGATCAAACTAAAGAGTGGGAAGATGGTAAAACTTATCCCTATTACCCTTTAGATATCTCATCGGCATCTCACCCCTTTTACACAGGAAAACATAAAATTGTTGATACAGGTGGAAGAGTAGATAGATTTAAAAAACGTTTTGCAAAATCAGCACCTGTTGTCGAAGAAAAACTAACTGAAGCTCCGGCAGAAGAAGTTGTTGAAGATGCAAAGGCGGAAACAGCTGAAGCTCCGGCAGAAGAAGTTGTTGAAGATGCCAAAGCGGAAACAACTGAAGAAGAAACTCCAAAAGAAAAAGAATAATTCTTAATAAATTCAGATTAAAGCTGTTCGGTTTTTAGAATATTCTTTTTAGATAAAAATTTTTTTATGAATCCAAAAGATATAAGAAATATCGCAATTATTGCTCATGTTGATCATGGGAAGACTACTTTAGTAGACAAGCTACTTCAGCAATCAGGAACTTTGGATAGAAAAGATATTGGCTCTGAAAGAATCATGGATTCAAATGATCAGGAAAAGGAAAGAGGCATTACAATCTTGGCAAAAAATACAGCCATAAAGTGGAAAGATCATAAAATAAATATAGTTGATACGCCCGGTCATGCTGATTTCGGAGGGGAAGTTGAAAGAGTTTTATCAATGGTTGATTCTGTGCTGCTGCTTGTAGATGCAGTTGATGGGCCAATGCCTCAAACAAGATTTGTTACTGAAAAAGCATTTGAACAAGGCCTTAATCCGATATTGGTCATAAATAAAATTGATAGGCCAGGAGCAAGACCTGATTGGGTTTTGGATCAGGTTTTTGATTTGTTTGATAGGCTTGGAGGAAACGATACGCAAATGGATTTCCCTGTAATTTATGCCTCTGCTTTAAATGGCGTGGCAGGAAATGAGTTAGAAGAAATTGAAGAAGATATGTCTCCGCTTCTAGATTTGGTTTTAAAAAAAGTTAATGCTCCAAAAGTCGACACTGAAAAACCCTTCCAAATGCAAATTAGTGCTTTAGATAGCAATAGTTATGTAGGAGTTATTGGCGTTGGAAGAGTTACATGTGGAAAGCTAAAACCAAATGATCAAGTAGTCATAGTCGATGTTAAGGGGGAGCAAAGAAAAGGAAAAATTTTACAAGTCATGAGTCACGACGGATTGGAAAGAATAGAAGTTGAAGAGGCGCAAGCAGGAGATATTGTTTGCATCACAGGCATAGAAAATTTATATATCTCAGATACTTTATGTGATCCTGAAAAAGTTGAAGCTCTCCCCCCCTTGTCAGTAGATGAGCCAACTGTAAGCATGACTTTTCAGGTTAACGATTCCCCTTTTGCTGGGCAAGATGGCAAATTTGTCACTTCTAGAAATATCAAAGAAAGACTAGAACAAGAACTATTAAGTAATGTAGCGCTTCGAGTTGAGCCAGGAGAATCGTCAGACAAATTTAAAGTATCAGGCAGAGGAGAATTACATTTGTCTGTGTTAATAGAAAGTATGCGAAGAGATGGTTTTGAGCTAGGCGTATCAAAACCCGAAGTAATTCAAAAAGAAGTAAATGGAGAAATTCATGAACCTTTCGAGCAAATTGTCATCGACCTTGAAGAAGAACATCAAGGTGCAATTATGGAAGAAATGGGATTAAGAAAAGCGGAACTAAAAAATATGCAGCCCGACGGAAAAGGAAGAATAAAACTTGAATTTATAGCACCTTCTAGAGGAATGATTGGTTTTAGATCACATTTTCTGACATTAACTAGTGGCTCAGGAATCCTAACAAGCGTTTTTGATCATTACGGTCCAGCTAAAAAAGGAGAAGTTACAAATAGGCAAAATGGGGTTTTGGTTTCTATGACAAATGGTAAAACTTTGTCTTACTCGTTATTTAACCTTCAAAATCGAGGAAAATTATTTGTTGGTCACGGGTTAGATATTTATAAAGGGCAAATTGTAGGCCTACACTCTAGAGATAACGACCTGCCCGTTAATCCTACTAAAGCAAAACAACTAACCAATGTAAGAGCTTCTGGCACAGATGAAAATCTTATTTTGACTCCACACATTAAACACTCTTTAGAACAAGCATTAGAATTTATAGAAGACGATGAGTTGGTCGAGGTAACCCCAAGTGCAATAAGACTTAGAAAAAAATCTTTCACCTTTTAAAGCCTCTCCAAGATAGCGTGATGTATCTGATCAAATGATCCATTTGATAGACATATAATATGAGTATTAGATTCATTTAATTTGGGCAATAAATCTAAAAATTCCCGAGTGCCAGAACAAGTTGAAAACTTTTTGCTTCTTTTAGCTATTTTTTTAATCTGATCTTGATTTTTTGAAAATAGAAAAACTCTATCAGCATCTTCTAAAGATTTTGGTATTGCTTTATCGTGATATCCAGAGGACATTGTGTTTGATCTCATCTCTAACAAACAGATTATTTTTTGACTGCCAACTTTTTTTCTTAAACCATCTAAAGTGTATTTAATAGCGGTTGGGTGATGGGCAAAATCGTCATAAACTGAAATAGAGTTTTTCTCTCCAATCATTTCCATTCTTCTTGCAGTTCCTTTAAAGGCTGACAAAGATTTTGAAATTTGCTGACCTTTTAAGCCTAAAGAAATAGCCATAACGAACGTCGCTAGAGCATTTTTTTTATTATGTTCTCCAATTAAATTCCAATTTATAGAGCCTCTAAGTTTTTTGTTTTGATATATATCAAAAGTTGAACACTCTGGGTTTTTAATTTTGACGTGCCAGCCTTTATTTTTACCAACCGAATCAAACGACTCTTCCTGACAATAAACACCCATCTCTAATAATTTTTTAATGTTTGAATCATCTACCGGATAAAACAGCTTTGCATCTTTAGGTAATATTCTCAGTAAATGATGGAATTGTTTTTTTATCGCATCCAAATCATCAAAGATATCGGCATGATCGAATTCCAAATTATTTATCAATAAAGTTGAAGGGCTATAGTGAATGAACTTAGAGCGTTTATCGAAAAAAGCAGTGTCATACTCGTCAGCTTCAATAACAAAATATTTATCTGTACCAAGGTAAGCTGTTGAATCTAAATCTATTGCACGTCCAGCAATCATATAGCCAATATCTAGACCCGCATCAATGAGAACTTTAGCCAGCATGGAAGATGTAGAAGTTTTGCCATGCGTTCCACTAACTGCTATGACATGTCTATCTTCTAAAATTGATTCCGTTAAAAATTGTGGGCCAGAGACAAACTTAAGCCTTCTTTTTAAGATCTCTTCCATCATCGGATTTCCTCTGGAGACAACATTTCCTATAACAAAAAGGTCGATATCATCAGCTATATTTCTTACAGTAAAGCCCTGATCTACTTTTATGCCTTGTTCTGCCAGAACGTTGCTCATCGGTGGGTAGGCATTTTCATCGCAGCCAGCAACTTCATAACCTTTTTGAACCGCCAATTGTGCAAGGCCTCCCATGAAGGTTCCGCAAACTCCTAAGACATAAATTTTCATCTTGCTGATTATATCTTTTTCCAGAACTACTTTTTTCAGTTATATTTCTCTTCATGAATTCAAAAAAGAATGCTTTTTATGCTCAGTCAGGTGGGGTTACTGCGGTAATTAATGCTTCTGCTTGTGGTGTCGTTGAAACGGCTGCTAAATCAAAAAAAATCAATAAAGTACTTTGCGGTGAGAATGGCATTCTTGGGGCATTAAATGAAAATTTAATTGATACCTCGAAAGAATCAAAAACTACTATTGCAAAATTAAAAAATACGCCCGGTGGCGCTTTTGGTTCCTGTCGATTTAAATTGCAAGATCCAGTCAAGCAAAAGAAAGAGTACGAACGTCTTTTTGAAGTATTCGCAGCACATGATATCGGATACTTTTTTTATAATGGTGGAGGTGATAGCCAAGATACTACTTACAAAATTTCTCAAATGGCTAAAAAGCTTAAATTTCCTCTTCAATGCATTGGCATTCCAAAAACTGTTGATAACGATTTACCTTTTACAGATTGTTCGCCTGGTTTTGGTTCGGTTGCAAAATATGTTGCAACTTCAACTCTAGAAGCTGGATTAGACGTCAAAAGCATGGCTGAAACTTCTACTAAAGTATTCATTCTTGAAGTCATGGGTCGTCATACCGGTTGGATAGCAGCATCTTCATGTTTGGCAGCGGCGAAGGCTGGTGATCCGCCTCACATAATTTTATTACCAGAAGTGCCTTTTGAAAAAGGTGAATTTATTTCTCAGGTCAAACAAACTGTAAAAAAAAATGGTTATTGCGTAATTGTTGCTTCAGAAGGAACTCAAACAAAAAATGGTAAATTCTTAGCAGACTCAGGATCAACAGATGCCTTTGGACACAAGCAATTAGGAGGTGTTGCTCCAGTGCTAGCAAGTATGATTTCAAAAATTGGTTTAAAAAACCATTGGGCAGTAGCTGATTACTTACAACGCTCTGCTCGACATATCGCTTCTAAAACCGACTTAGATCAGGCTTACGCGGTTGGAAAACACGCTGTTAAACTTGCAATTTCTGGCGAGACTGCTGTTATGCCTGTTATCAAAAGAATAAGTAACGCCCCTTACAAGTGGAAAATAGAAACTGCACCCCTTAAAAATATAGCGAATGTTGAAAAAACTATGCCAAAAAAGTTTATTTCAAAAAATGGTTTTGAAATTACCTCGTCAGGGAAAAGATATTTAAGTCCACTTATTGTTGGAGAGGCACCTTGCTTCTATAAAAATGGAATTCCTGACGTAGCGTCTCTTAAAAAATATTCAGTAAAGAAAAAGTTAAAAAGTTTTTAATTTTTATATTTGAGAGGTTTCTAATTTATACGACAGACTATCGTTAAAAATATGTTTTAAAGTATTTTTTTTTAATAACTTAGGTGCTAATCTTTTTAACGTTCTAAATTATTAGGACAGCATATTTTTAGGAGAGAAAATGAAAAATATTTTTAAAATTGCATTACCTATAATGCTCTTATTAATTTCTTCTATTTCAGTTGCTCAGCAACAACCAAATGTTACGCCGATGGAATTTTACTCAAGTTGTGAATTTCAACCAGGCAAAACCAAAGCTGATTTATATAAAGTGATTGAAAAATGGAACAAATTTAACGATCGTTCAAACGATAATTCTTATACAGCATTTCTTTTAACGCCAATTGCGGCAAGCAATGTTGATTTTGAAAATACCCTTATCTGGATGGGTGCTTGGGATAATTTTGAAGGGATGGGAAATAGCTTAGAGAATTATTACAACAACGGTACAGAAATAGCAGAAGATTTCAATTCTGTTTGGAAGTGCAATAGTCATGCTTTTGTTGCGAGTCTTACTACTTATGAAGAAAACCGAAAAGACAAACACGAAGGTCCTAGAGCTTCTGAAATTTTTTCTTTTTCGGACTGTTCAATTAATGAAGGTGTTACGTATGCCGATCTTTTGAAAGCAGATGCAAAATATAGCGCTTTTTTAAAAAAACTAGGAAAAGAAGACCCAGTTTTTAGACTTATTCCAACAGCCGGAATGCCTCAAGATGCGTCTTTTGACTTTAAAATGATGGATATATCTTCTTCTTGGAGCCAAAGGGGGAGTGAAACTCAAACATTTGTAAATAATGGTGGTCCACTAAAACAATTAGAAACCTATGGTTCAATTGTAAGCTGTGATAGCCCTAGAGTTTATCAGATGGAAAGAGTTAGATTAGGGAAACCTTGGGTTAAATAATCCAATTAAAAAAGGCTTCTTTAAGAAGCCTTTTTTATATTTTTTTTACAACTCCACTGAAACTAAAGACAATTTCTCCCTGACAATATATTTTTCCCTCGCCAAAAACTAAAGATTTAGTAGTTCTAGTTATTGAGGTATGAACTTCGGCTAAGGAATGGATTTTGGCAGGAGCAATAAATTCTGATCTAAAGCTTATTGTTGCCACATAGTTATCTCTTGAAGGCATCGAGGCCGAAGCCAACGAATAATCTGCAATACTCATTAGCATGCCTCCATGGGCAACCTCAGCTGAATTGCAATTTTCTTTTTTAATCCAAAATGCCATTATCAAATTACCTTCTTCATCGCGCCTATGAAAACCATCCCCAATATGCCGAATGTGATGTTCGGTTTGATTAATAGGTTCGTATCCTTCTGGAGTGGGATAATTATTTTCTTCTGGCATATAGATATTTTAACTCAATGTGTATAATTGCTCGCAAATTTAAAAAATTATGGACTTTAAACTAACACCTGAACAATTAGAACTACAAAAAGTTGCGCGCGAGTATGCCCAAAATGAGCTACCAGCTTTAGCCGATGAATTAGAAGAGACAGGCGATCCTGTTCCTCAAGATGCTTTAATGAAAATTGGAGAGATGGGTTTTCTAGGAGTGAACACTCCTACCGAATATGGCGGTCAAGGTCTCACGAATTTAGAAGCAATTATTATTCTAGAAGAATTTGGAAAAATTTCTTCTGCGGTTGGCTGGCCAGTTTTTGAAGCAAATGCTGGACCTGTAAAAGTTCTTCAGCATTTTGCTACAGACGCCTTAAAAGAAAGAGTGATACCTAAAGTTTGTAGCGGTGAAATGGTTGTCGCCGTGAGTATGTCTGAACCAGGTGCTGGAACAGGACTAACTGACTTGAAAACTAAGGCAGAAATAAAAGGCGATAAAATTATTATCAATGGGAATAAGCGTTGGTGTTCTGGTGCCGGTCATTCTGATGGCTATGTGGTTTATGCAAGAATGTCAGATGCGCCAGCCGCAAAAGGGATTGGAGCAGTTTTCGTAGATATCGGTACTCCTGGTCTAACTTTTGGAAATAATGAAAATCTCATGGGCTGGCGAGGAATCCCTTCCGCAGATATTTATTTCGATAACGTTGAGGTACCGATTGAAAATCTTCTAGTAGAACCTGAAGATGGTTTTAAAAAATTAATGGAAACTTTTGATTTGGAAAGATGTGGAAATGCCACAATGGCGTTGGCTCAAGCTTCGTCGGCTTTGGAGTATGTCAAAAATTATGTTCAAGAAAGAGAGCAATTTGGAAAACCTATTGTCGATTTTCAAGCAGTGCAAATCAAATTGGCTGACATGTTAATGAAAGTAGAAGCTTCGCGTCTATTAATTCATCGTGCTGTGTTTAATGCTGCAAATGGTTTGCCTGATATTTTAGAATCAAGCTCAGCAAAATGTTTTGCTAACGAAATTTCCAGGGAAGTGACCACAACTGCTATGCAATTAATGGGTGGTTATGGATTTAATAAAGAATATGGCATGGAACGCAAAGTGAGAGATTCTTTTGGTTGGGGAATTGCCGGCGGCACAATCGATGTGCAAAAAGTTAACATAGCTTCAGCAATGATTGGCAGAAGATTCAACCAAAGAGCAAAGTAAAGTTATACCGTTCTTAACTCTTGGATAATTTCATCCATTTTTTCAATTAGAATTTTTTTGTCGTCTTCAGTAAGAAAATCTCCAATTGGTACCCTTTCGCCCTTTGAAGAAATAATAATATGGAGTGGATACCAAGGGTGAGTTGCTTTTTCAACAAATACGTAAGCCCATTCTCGAACGAATTCAGTAGTAGTTTCTGGTCGCAATCTACCCTTTTCTATAATAAGTTTTTCAGGGGTGAAAGTGAGAATTTCTTTTCTGTTAGCATCTTTGAAAACAAAATATAAAGCTGTAAGTACTAACAAAATTTCTAAGCCAGCAAAGGGTAAAATTATAGGTGCTCCGGCATACAAGAAACCTAGGGCTATTATGGTTAAGGGCACAGAAACTAAAAATACAAATAATAAATTACCTCGCCATGAAATCGAACGATTTGGAGTGATTGAAACTCTAAAAGAATTATCAGATTTAAGACGATCTGCTATAACCATGTTTTAATATTACTTTAAAAAGTTATTATGACTATTTTTAAAATAAATTTATTTGATGAAAAAGAATAATTCTATTGATAGAACGGCATTGATGCCTAATTATGCCCCTGCAGATTTCATTCCAGTAAAAGGGAAGAAATCCATTCTTTGGGATGATAAAGGTAAAGACTATATAGATTTTGGAGGAGGCATTGCTGTCACATGTTTAGGGCATTCTCATCCATCTCTTAATAAAGTCCTTAAAGAACAGTCTTCAAAGCTCTGGCATGTAAGTAATTATCTTTACAATAAGCCAGCTTTAGAACTTAGTGAGATGCTTGCTACAAAAACTTTTGCTGACAAAGTTTTTTTCTCAAATTCTGGAAATGAAGCTAATGAAGCTGCTATTAAATTGGCTAGAAAATATTATTTCGACCAAAGAAAACCTGAAAAACACGAAATTATAGTTTTTACTAATGCTTTCCACGGTCGCTCAATGCTCAATATTACAGCTGGAGATTCTGAAATTCAGAAAACTGGTTTTGGTCCGCTTCTTAAGGGATTTAAAAGAGCTACTTTTAATGATCTAGAGTCTGTAAAGAAAGTTTTAACAAAAAAAACAGCAGCAATTTTTGTTGAGCCCATCCTTGGTGAATCAGGCATCATACGAGCTGAAAATCCTTTTTTAGAAGGTCTTAGAAAGCTAGCAGATAACAATGATTGCCTTCTGATATTTGATGAAGTACAAAGTGGTATTGGCAGAACTGGCTCTTTGATGGCATATATGGGATACGGGGTTATTCCTGATATCTCGACCTTAGCAAAGGGTTTAGGCGGAGGCATTCCAATCGGTGCAACTTTAACAACAACTAAAATAGCACAAGCGTTTCAACCAGGAACGCATGGCAGCACTTTTGGCGGAAATCCTTTGGCTTGTGAGGTTGCTAAAAAAGTTGTTGAAATAATTTCTAGCAAAAAAGTTTTAACTGGCGTTGTAAAAAAAACCATTAGATTCAATCAGGAGCTAAATAAACTTTCTGATAAATATAATTTATTTAAAGATATTAGATCGGCAGGGCTATGGATCTGTTGCGACTTCAAAAAGATTAAGTCGGTTGATTTTATTAATGAATGTTATAAAAAAAGATTAATTCTTGTTCAGGCATCAGGTGATAAGACGATAAGATTGGCTCCTTCTTTGATAATTGATGAATCTGAAATTGAAGAAGGATTTAAAAGATTTGAAAAAGCGGTAAAAAATTTAATTTAATTCTTTAAAAACTCTTTATAAGTTTTATTAAAACTAGCTAGTCTTTCTGGTCCTGTTGGATGAGTATCAAAAAAAGTTGATCGATCCTCTCTCTCCGATTTTTGAGCCATTCTAATCACTATATTTCTAGCTTCTAATAAATCATATCCAGAATCTTTTAAAATAAGTAGAGAAAAAAAATCAGCCTCTTTCTCTTGGTCCCTAGAAAATACTAAAGACCCAAACCTTGCTCCTAAATCAGTGGTTTGAGAAATTAAATCATCTGATCCATCTACTACGGTTCCCAAAATTCTGCCCGCAAGACTTCCCAGCAAAATATTTCTTTGTGCATTAGCTATGTGATTGCCTAGGTGATGGGCTATTTCATGAGCTATAACAAAAGCTACCTCTTCTTCTGATGCTACGCCATTCATCAGTCCTTTCGTATATGTAATAGTATTCCTACCAGAAGCAAATGCATTAAACATATCATCGTCTAGATAATTTACTTTCCAACTACACCTTGCTTGAGGAATATTATTTTCTTTGCACCACTGATTAGCGGCGGGTGTAATTTTTTCAATAATATCTTCGACAAGAATGACAGATTCTTTTCTAGACCTTTCTACCGGCTTAGCCAGTTCCGTATTTTTAATAATTGCAACAGCTTCGTCGATTTGAGCTTGGTCTAGATCTTCAAACTTAGTGCCTGGTGCAACACAACTAATAAGAAAAAAAAGAATAAATGAAAGAAATACTTTTCTAATCATTATTTGTGTTATTTAAATTTTTTCCTCATATTCATAACTGCTTCCATACCAAATACGGGTCTTTTCCCTTTTGGCACGGTATTGCCTTTGACAATTAATTCTTCAAAAGGCGTGCCACTTTTATACATTTCATATAAAACATCTATATCCATATTGGTTCCAATAGGCTCTTCAGCAAAATCAGGAGAAATGGCATCAGTTGTTCTAAATTCTTCAGCCGATCTAAAATGCTCATAAAAAACTTCAACTAAATGTCCATCAGGGTCTCTGTAGTATATTCCTGAGATCCAGCCATGATTAATTGTCCAAGCGGGATGTAAGTTTTTGTCTTTGGCTTTATGATAAAAATTAAACCAACTTTCAATAGAATCCATTTTGTAGGAAATATGGTCCAAGCCGACTAGGTTGGGTGTTATATGACTCACAAAATTTCTCAGTGAAATTAAAGCATTGATCATTAGTTTAGGAAACAAACCTAATTTGGATAAAACTGCGGAGGTATTTGCAATAGCTATTCTGTGATGTTCTCCATCAAATGTTAAAAAAGTTAAATCCTCACTGGTATAAAGTGGTTTGCAATCAAACAAGCTTGAATAAAAGTCTATCATCTCGTCGTATTTCATTGTTTTCCATGCCACATGATGAAAATCATCCGGAGCTCCTTCCGCTTTGAAATTTTGATAACGACTTCTGTCTAAAACTGGTTCTCTCATTAAATCTCCATATATCAGCTTAAAATGATATCAAATTATCCTTCGTCAGGTAAAAGAACCTCGGCGTTCTCTACCCGTCTAAACCCTTTTGGCAAGAAATTACCTTTTCTTCCTCTGACGCCAACAAAGTTAGTCAAATCATTTGGTTTGATAACATAATGCTGTTTGCCGCTGGAGATTTTTAAAGATGCTCCTTTTGGAAGAACCGATAAGAAAAGAAGGCTATCTTCATTTGCAGCGTGCTTGCCTTTATCTATAGAAATTATTTTATTTCCCTTCCCTTTTGACAAAATTGGTAAATCAGTGGCTTCAATGAGGAGCATTTTTCCTTCGCTCGATATAGAAACAATAAAAGAGTCTTCAATCGATTTAATTGTTTTGGGATCCAGCGGTTTTGCGCCTTTGGCATTTATTGCAGCCTTACCAGACTTATTTTTGGTCTGTAAGTCGATAATCTTGGCTATAAAACCGTACCCGGCATCAGTAGCTAAGATACATAACTCTTCATCATTGCCTGCGACAACACCTGGAAAAGTTGCACCAGACTGAGCATTAATGCTCCCCGATACTGGATCGCCTTGACCTCTGGCGCTAGGTAATTTGTGTATAGGCAGTGAGTAAGCTTTACCAAAATTATCTAAAATTACAGCATTCTGACTATTTCTAGCTTTTGTTGAAGATAAATATCCATCTCCTTCCCGATATTGCAAAGCCTCCGCATCAACATCGTGTCCTTTTGCTGCTCTAATCCATCCCCTCTGTGATAACACGACCGTCATTGGATCATTTGAAATCAATTCTTTCTCATCAAAAGCTTTTGATTCTTCTACTTCCGTCAGAGTACTATTTCTTTCATCGCCAAACTCTTCTAAATCCTCTTTGAGTTCATTCTTAATCAAAGTCTTTAGTCTGCTTGCTGAACCCAATGTTTTTTCAATATCTTTTGCTTCTAAAGAGAGTTCATGTTTTTCAGATAAAATTGATTCTTCCTCCAATTTAGCTAGCTGTCTTAGCCTTATATCCAAAATGGCATTTGCTTGAATTTCAGAGAGTTTAAATTTCTTCATAAGCTCTTTTTTTGGCTTATCGTGAGTTCTAATTATTTTTATCACTTCATCTATATTTAAATAGGCAACTAGCAATCCCTCCAAGATATGCAGCCTATCATTCAGCCAATCTAATCTATGCTGCAATCTTCTTTTGACAGTATCGGTTCTAAATTTGAGCCACTCTTTAAGAATTGTCTTCAAATCAAATACTTGCGGCTTACCATTTAGACCTATGGCATTGATATTAACTCTCACATTTTTTTCTAAATCAGTAGTTGCGAAAAGGTGACTCATTAAAGCTTCTTTATCTATTCTGTTGGAGCGTGGCACCACGATAATTCTTGAAGGATTATCTTCGTCACTTTCATCTCTAAGATCATCGATCATATTTATTTTCTTTGACTCAACTTGGGCCGCTATTTGTTCAAGTATTTTTGAAGTTGAAACTTGATAAGGGAGTGCAGTTATGACAATTTCACCATCTTCTATTTCATATGTAGCCCTTAGCTTTACTGAACCTCGTCCAGTCGAATACATCTCAAGCATTTCTTCTGGTGAAGATATAATTTCTGCTTTTGTAGGAAAATCAGGACTAGGAATGTAAGAAATTAAATCAGAGACTGTCATTTTTGGATTGTCTATTAAAGCTATAGAAGCTTTTACAACATCAGTTAGATTGTGTGGTGGAATATCTGTAGCCATACCCACAGCAATACCAGAAGCTCCGTTTAATAGAACGTTTGGCAATCTAGATGAAAGAAATTTTGGTTCAATTAAAGTACCATCAAAATTTGGCATCCAATCGACTGTCCCTTGAGAGATTTCACTCAATAAAGTTTGAGCATATGCCGATAGTCGACATTCTGTATACCGCATTGCAGCAAAACTCTTTGGATCATCTAAAGAACCAAAATTACCTTGGCCCTCTATTAAAGGATATCGAGTAGAAAAGTTTTGCGCCATCAATACCATTGCCTCGTATGCCGCTCCATCTCCATGAGGATGAAACTTACCAATTACGTCACCAACAGTTCTGGCACTTTTTTTAAATTTAGAAGTGGACTTCAATCCAAGCTCAGACATTGCATAGACAATTCTTCTTTGCACTGGTTTTAGTCCATCACCCACGAAAGGCAAAGCTCTATCTAAGATGACATACATGGAGTACTCCAAGTAAGCTTTTTCTGCATATCCGCCTATGGGCAGACTTTCTTCTTTACTCATTTATTGTTGCTAAATTACCTTTTGTTTCTAACCAATCTTTTCTATCGGCTGCCCGCTTCTTGGATAGCAGTTTATCCATCATCGATGTAGCGGTGTTTCCTTTTTCTAAAGTTAATTTTAATAATCTTCTTCCGTCAATTTGCATGGTTGTTTCTCTCAGTTGAGAGGGATTCATCTCACCTAGACCTTTAAATCTTTGGATTTCTATTTTTTTTACTTTATTTTGTTTGGTTAACTGCTTAACTATTTGATCTTTCTCATCTTCATCAAGAGCATAAAAAACGTCTTTGCCCTGATCTATTCTGAATAAAGGAGGTTGAGCCACAAATAAATGTCCTTTTTCAACAAGCGGTCTAAAGTGTTTTAGAAAAAGAGCGCATATTAAAGTAGCAATATGAGCACCATCTGTATCTGCATCAGCTAAGATACAAATTTTTCCATATCTTAATCCGGTTAACTCTTTGCATCCAGGATCCAACCCAACTGCCATAGCTATATCTTTTACTTCTTGCGATTGGGTAACTGCGTCAGTATTTACCTCCCAAGTATTTAAGATTTTCCCTTTCAAGGACATCACAGCTTGAAAATTTCTGTTCCTTGCCTGTTTAGCTGAACCTCCAGCTGATTCTCCTTCAACCAAAAACAACTCAGTTTCGCCAACATCAGAGGACACACAATCTGATAGCTTTCCAGGCAAAGTAATACCTTTGGTAATTTTTTTTCTTTCAACTTTTTGACTCGCTCTAGCTCTTGCCTGTGCGTTTTCTATACATAAAAAGGCAATTTCTTCTGCAGCTTGAGTTTCTTGATTAAGCCATATGGAAAATGAATCCTTAGTTATTGATGATGCGATATTTTGGAAATCTTTTGAGGATAATTTTTCTTTTGTCTGACCAGTAAATTGGGGATCCTTTAATTTAGTAGATAAAATAAAGGAGCAATTTTTCCAAACATCGTCTGGTGTCAATTTCACTCCTTTTGGAATTAATTTTCTGTAATCACAAAATTCTTTAATTGCATCTGTAATACCTGTTCTCATTCCTGCAACGTGAGTTCCGCCTTGTAATGTTGGTATCAAATTTACATAGCTTTCGTGGATGCTTTCTCTGTCGCCGCGCTCCCAAATTACAGCCCATGATAATGCTGTTTCAGCATCTGCGTATTCACCAATTACAGGCTCTCCAGGGATATAGACTCCTTCTCCTAACTCTGTTGTTAAATAATCACCCAGTCCATCAACAAAACACCATTCTTGTTTCTCACCACTTATTTCATTTTTAAATTTTATTTTTAATCCTGGGCATAAAACTGCTTTAGCTCTTAAAGAGTAAGACAACGACTTTGAAGATATCTTTTCAGTATCAAAAAAACTTTCATCGGGTTTAAAGGTTATTTTTGTTCCTGTATTTCTTTGACCAACTTTATCGATTTCTTTGAGCTCTTTCTTTTTAAGGCTATCAGCAAAAGAAATTTCGTACTTTTTACCGTCTCTTTTAATCTCTGCTTTTAATTTTTTTGATAAAGCGTTTACAACTGAAACTCCAACTCCGTGAAGACCGCCTGAAAATGTATATTCTTTGTTAGTAAATTTTGCTCCAGCATGCAATCTTGAAAAGATTAATTCTACGCCAGGTACTTTTTCTTCTGGATGAATGTCAACTGGCATCCCCCGACCGTCATCCTCAACCGTTACAGAAAAATCTTTATGTAAGTTAACTGAAATTTCCTTGGCATGACCAGCTAGAGCTTCATCGACGCTATTGTCGATAACTTCCATTACTAGGTGGTTTGGACTGGCGGTATCAGTATACATTCCAGGTCTTTTTCGAACGGGTTCTAACCCCGTTAAGACCTCTATTGACTCGGAAGTATAATCTGAAGGTGCCAATTTTAAAGTTTTTCTAAAATATTTTCTGCGCTACTTACAGCAAAAGCTCCGCCTTCTTCCGCTAACAAGGAGGTTACAATTCCATCTTCAAGAATAATTGCATACCTAGAGGAAACCTCCCCAATTCCCATCGCGGAAAGATCCAATTTAAGGTCACATGCTTCTGCAAAAGCTCCATTTCCATCTGCGAGCATAGTAATCTTTTCTCCGACTGATAGACTTTTACCCCAAGCATTCATAACAAAAGGATTAGTTACAGAAACGCAAATAATCTCATCGACATTCTTGGATAAAATTTCATCGGCTTTCTCAACAAAACCAGGCATTTGTTTTAAAGAGCAAGTTGGCGTGAATGCACCAGGAACTCCGACTAAAACAACTTTCTTGCCTGAAACGTATTCTAATGAATCTAGTTCATCTATACCTTTTTCTCCTAATTTAAAAAGCGATGCGTTAGGCAATTTCTTTCCGATTTCAATCATTTAAACCTCTTATACTTCGTTATATATTTTACTACCCAAATCCTTAAATTCCTGAGCTTTCTTTTGCATTGCTTCTTCTTGCTCTTTTAGTTCTTTTTTTGCGTAATCTCTGACATCTTGAGATATTTTCATTGAACAAAACTTAGGTCCGCACATAGAACAAAAGTGAGCAACTTTAGCTGAATCTTTGGGCAGCGTTTCATCGTGATAAGATTTTGCTCTTTCAGGATCTAAACCTAAATTGAATTGATCTTCCCATCTAAAATCAAATCTAGAGGCAGATAGTGCATTGTCTCTTATTTGCGCTGAGGGAAGTCCTTTTGCAAGATCTCCTGCATGGGCAGCAATTCTATAAGCCATTAAACCCTCTTTGACATCTTCCTTATTGGGCAAGCCTAAATGTTCTTTTGGAGTAACATAACAAAGCATTGCACAGCCATACCAACCTATCATCGCAGCTCCGATAGCAGAAGTAATGTGGTCATAACCTGGTGCAATATCTGTTGTTAAAGGACCTAAGGTATAAAAAGGAGCTTCATCACATTCTTCTAATTGTAAATCCATATTCTCTTTAATGAGTTGCATTGGAACATGTCCTGGTCCTTCTATCATAGTTTGAACATCATGCTTCCAAGCAATCTTAGTTAATTCGCCTAAAGTTTTTAATTCTCCAAATTGAGCATCATCATTTGCATCAGCAACTGATCCTGGACGAAGACCGTCGCCGAGTGAAAAAGTTATATCGTACTTTTTCATAATCTTGCATATGTCTTCAAAACGGGTGTATAAAAAGTTTTCTTCGTGGTGAGCTAGGCACCATTTAGCCATTATCGAACCGCCTCTTGAAACAATTCCTGTAACTCTTTCGGCTGTAAGCGGCACATACCTAAGTAAAACTCCGGCATGAATTGTAAAATAATCAACTCCTTGTTCAGCTTGCTCAATTAAAGTTTCTTCGAATACTTCCCAATTAAGATCTTCGGCAACTCCATTAACTTTTTCTAAAGCCTGATAAATAGGGACAGTGCCGATTGGTACCGGAGAATTTCTTACAATCCACTCTCTAGTTTCATGAATATTTTTCCCTGTACTTAGATCCATTACCGTATCTCCTCCCCATCTTGTAGACCAAGTTAACTTTTCTACCTCGTCATGGATTGATGACGATAAAGCAGAATTTCCAATGTTTGCATTTACTTTTATTTTAAAATTTCTTCCGATAATCATTGGTTCAATTTCTGGGTGATTTATATTGGCTGGTATCACAGCTCTACCTGAAGCTATTTCATCTCTAACAAATTCAGGCGTATATTTATCAGGAATACTAGCTCCAAAATTTTCTCCTTTATGGAAATTACCGTTTTTTAGTTTAAGATTTTCTTCAAGGTTTTGGTTTTCTCGAATAGCAATATATTCCATCTCCTCGGTAATTATTCCTTTTTTCGCCAAAGACATTTGAGTTTCTTCGGGGTACTTAAATCTTCTTGCTGAAAGCCAATTTTCCCTTAATTTAGGGAGACCTTTTTCAATATCAATTTCTACGTCTGGATCTGTATAAGGCCCTGAACAATCATATAAATAAATTGGAGGATTCTTAAATTCTCCTTCTGAGCTAATTGAATTCGTTTGAGATACTTCCCTCATTGGAACCTTAATTTCTGGTTTTGAGCCAGTTATATAGATTTTTTTTGAGCCATTGAAGGATTTGCTTGCGGTTTCAAGGATTTCTCCTGATTTTGGGGCATTATCTAAGTTCTTCGAATTGATTTGTTTCATAAATTTTTTTGTTTTTTTAAGACAACACCATTTTATATAGTATTTTTACCTTTAAAAAATTAATATAGATATATTATTAGTTTTTTAACATTTACGGGGATTAAAGTTGACATTTTTTAAGTTTTTTTCACCACTTTTATTAGTTTTCTCTTTTAATATTTTTTCAACTTCGCTAACTCTTGCAGAAGTTTATGAAATTGCTTTAAAAGAAGACCCTCAACTCAAAATTGCCCAAGCGACTTATAAGGCTAATAAAGAAGCAAAAGCTAAAGGTATAGCTGGTCTTTTACCTACTATCACAACTAGAGCGACAACTAATTGGAATGAGTCAGAAGTCATTAAAGGTGCCAGTGCAACTTATGATCAAGAAGGAAGTAAAGGAACTAATTCGTACTCTTATTCAGCAGACCTAATTCAGCCCATTTTTAGGCTTGATCGATGGTTTCAATTTGGCCAAGGTAGAGCAATGAGTAAAATTGCTAAAGCTCAATTTAGCCACTCTCAACAAGAAACAATTTTACGAGTAACTGAAACTTATTTTAATCTTCTCGAGGCTAAAAAAGACTTAGAAGTAGCTAAATCCGAAGAAGCTGCAATAAAAAAACAACGCGACAGATCGAAACGCTTGTTTGAAGAAGGAGTATCTTCGGTAACAGAATTTCAAGAAGCTCAAGCCTATTATGATCTTTCAAGAGTATCGACAATTGCTGGCGAAGGTCGACTTGAGTTTTCAAGAGAAGCACTGATTGCAATTATTGGGGAAGCTCCTGGACTTGTTGACTTAAACGAAGATTATCCAGTTGGTCCTCCTAATCCGAAATCGCAAGAAGAATGGGTCGGACTTGCTCTTAGTAATAACTTTCTTTTGCAAGCAGCACAATTGTCTACTCGGGCTGCAAAAAGAAACGCCCAAAGCAAACTATCAAATCATCTTCCCGACGTTGATTTAGTCGGAAATATTACGAGAAATACTAACAGAAATATTTCTGGTTTTGATGCAAATGGTTTTAGTTTTGATGAAAGTGAAATAGAAAACACCCGCTATAGCTTACAATTTTCATGGCCTTTAATGGCTGGTGGATTAGTTAGCTCAGAAAGAAGAGAAGCATATGCTTTGCTAGAAAAAGCGAAACAAGAAGAAACTTTAGCCGAACGCTCCACTATAAGAGATGTTAAATCAAGATTTTCTTCTGTATTAACAAACTTGGCTAATGTAAAAGCTAGAAAGCAAGCATTGAAATCTTCAGAGCTGGCATTGAAGGCAACAAGATTTGGTTACGAATCTGATACTAGAAATATTGTTGATTTGCTAAATGCTGAAAAGAGTTTTTTTTCAGCACAAAGAGATTTAAATTCAGCTAGGTATGATTTTATTTTGTCAGAATTTGCTTTAAAAATTGCTTCGGGTTCTTTATCGCCCAGAGACGTTTACGACTTAAGCAATTTTATGACTAAATAATGCCGGAACTTCCTGAAGTAGAAACAACATTAAAAGGTATATCTAAAGGAATTCTCCACAAAAAGATTAGATCTTTTGATTGCAGAGATAAAAGATTAAGATGGCCCATCCCCGCCGACATGGGCTCTTTCTTGAAAAATCAATCTTTTGAGAATGCTTATCGAAGAGGGAAATATATTATTCTAAATTTAGCTGATAAAAAGGGATCTGTATTAATCCATTTAGGCATGTCAGGAAAGTTAAGAATTTCAAAAGATTTAAAATCTCCAGTAAAACACGAACATTGGGATATAAATTTCAATGATGGATGGACCTTAAGATATACCGATGTAAGAAAATTTGGTGCTTTATTAAAAACCAAAAAAGATCCTAATAAGCATGTATTGATTAAACATTTAGGTCCTGAGCCATTAAGTAATAAATTTAATGGAGAATATCTTTTTGCAAAATCTAGAAAAAAAACTTTGCCCATTAAGAATTTCATCATGGATTCTAAAATTGTTGTCGGAGTAGGAAATATATACGCTAACGAGGCTTTGTATTTGGCAGGGATTAGGCCAACAAAAAAATCAGGCTTAATTTCTAGATGTAAATATGAAGAATTGAGCCATTCAATTGTAATTACTTTAAAAGACGCTATTGAGGCAGGCGGAACAACTTTAAAAGATTATACGAATGCAAAAGAAGCTCCAGGTTATTTTAAAAAGGAACTAAAAGTTTACGATAGAGGCGGAGAAAATTGTTTGAAGTGTAAAAAAATATTGAAAGAAATTCGTCAATCTAATAGGCAGACTGTTTACTGCACAAACTGTCAGAACTAGCCGTACTTTCTCTTTAATTCAGATAGAGAAATAGGATCGACAAACTTAGAGACATCTCCACCCATTTTGCAAATTTCTTTTACTAAGGAAGAAGAGATATAACTGTATTGTTCTTTAGGAGTCAGGAAAACACTTTCTAATTCAGGCATCATTGCTCGATTCATATTGGCAAGTTGAAACTCATACTCAAAATCTGCCACTACTCTCAATCCACGTATCAGAATTTTTGCATCGTTATCCTTTGCCAAATTAACTAAAAGCCCAGAAAATCCAATGACCTTTACTTTGTCATTTCCTTCAAAAATTTTTTCAGCTATTTGTATTCGTTCATCTAAGGTAAAAAGTGGATTCTTTGCTTCACTCGCAGCTATAGCGATAACAATTTCATCAAAAAGTTGGCATGCTCTCTCAATAAGATCTACATGCCCTTTTGTCATTGGATCAAACGTTCCTGGATAAATTGCTCTTTGACTCATATAAATATTATATTCTAAAAATACTCTGCGGTGCGTTGGTTTGAAATGAAATTGATTTTGTAATGCTTAAAGAAACCTAAATTTTAACTTTTAATTTATTAATTTGTTTTTTATTAGCAGAGGAAACAGTAAATTTTATATTTTCAATTTTTAAAGATTCATTTACGACTGGAAATTTTCCAAATTTATTCATTACATATCCGGCAATAGTATCGAAATCGTCATCCTCAAAAGAAGTATCAAATTTTTCATTAAACTCCTCTATTTCTGTAAGTCCCGAAACACTATATTCACGATTTGAAATTTGTATAATTTTTTGGTCATCAGCTTGATCAGTTTCATCCTCTATTTCTCCAACAATCTCTTCTAAAACATCTTCAATTGTTACCAAACCACTTACCTCTCCAAATTCATCTACAACCAAAGCCATGTGACTTCTATTCGATTTAAACTCTTCTAAAAGAATATTAATTTTTTTACTTTCAGGTATATGCTTAACTGGTCTTATAATTTTGCTCAATTCAAATTCTTGGCTATCGAATTCTTCTTTTATCAAACCTGGTGCAAATTTTAATAAATCTTTGGCAAGTAGAATGCCAGTAATACTATCCTTAGCCTCTTCTAGAACAGGGAATCTTGAATGAGAAGATTGAACTACTTTCTTTAATAAAACATCTAAAGAATCATTGTTATTTATCAATACCATTTGCGATCTCGGCACCATTACATCTCTCACTGGAATGGATGAAAACTCAATTGTTTCCTCAATCATTCCCAAGATGCCTTTATCTATTATGTTATTTTCTTCTGCATCTCTTAACACAGAAGTTAATTCTTCTTGATCCAAAGGCTTAAAGGAAAGCTTTATATAAAGCTCTCTAAAGTAATTTTTGATTTTTTGTATTAAGCCCAACTTTAATTCAGGTTGAGCCTCTGTACTTGGAGGTTCTTCTCTCATTAACTAGTAAGGTTCTCCCGCAGATATCTTATTCATAATTATTTTTTCAAGTTCTTCCATTTTTATTCTTTCATGATCTTCTTCATGATTAAAGCTTAAAAGATGCAAGAAGCCGTGGATTATCATATGTTTTAGTCTGTTTTCAAAGTTTTTTGAGTACTCTTTTGCCTCTTTTTTGATTATTTCTGTACACAAAATTATGTCTCCAATTAAGAGATTCTTTGTTAAATGCTCATTCACATTAAAAGATAAAACATTTGTAGGTTTGTTTTTTCCTCTATATTTTTTATTTAAAACTTTACTTTCCTCTTCTGAAACGCAAGATATGCTCAATTCTTTATTTTCAAAATCTTCAATTTTGAGTCCTGCAGCTTCAATAACTCTATTTAATATTTTTGAAATTTGATTTTCTGACATCGGGGAATTAAGTTTTTTAAAATTATTTAGAAAAATTTTCATCACCAAGAATTTTTTTCATATGCTTCGATGATTTTCTGAACTAGACCATGTCTTACAACGTCTTCTGGATGAAAATAAAAAAATGAAATTCCCTTTTCTTTTTCCAAAACTTTAATTGCATCGGAAAGACCCGATACTGAGCCTTTTGGTAAGTCTGTTTGAGTAACATCTCCAGTAACTACCGCAGTGGAACCAAACCCTATTCTGGTAAGAAACATTTTCATTTGTGCGGGAGTACAATTTTGCGCCTCATCTAAAATCAAAAATGCATCATTTAAAGTTCTTCCTCTCATATAAGCTAAAGGTGCTACTTCAATTTTTCCGTTTTCAACTAAACGAGTAACTTTCTCAATTCCCATCATTTCGTACAAGGCATCGTATAAAGGTCTGAGATAAGGATCTATTTTTTCTGAAAGATCTCCTGGCAAAAAACCTAAATGCTCGCCAGCCTCGACCGCTGGTCTAGTCAAAATAATTTTATTCACTTTATCTTCCATAAATTGATTTACAGCTGCAGCAACAGCTAGGTAGGTTTTTCCTGTTCCTGCAGGTCCTATTCCAAATGCAATGTCCTTTTCATTTATTGAAGAGAGGAATTCAGCTTGAGATTTATTTCTTGGTGAAACGAAAAGCCTAGGTGTTTGTATTGTTAAATCTTTTTCTTTTTTTAGTTCAAAAATTTGTCCATTACTATCCTTGGTTGCTCCATTTAAGGCCCTTCTTATAGAAAAGTGTACTTCGTCAGCGCTAACAGAGTCTCTAGATTTAGCCAATGAAGCTAAATCTTCAATTATTAACTTACTTTTCATAACATTATTTTTATCGCCAGAAATAGAAAAACTATTCCCTCTACTTTTTATTTTCACTTCTAGAGATTGTTCTATTTGATTCAGATTTGTATTTACGGGTCCACAGAGGAGAGAAAGGTTTTCAGATTCTATAGCAGGAAGTTTAAATTTTAATTTTGGCATAAATTACTTTCAGATTTAATTTTACCTCTTAAACAATTAGTTAATTGATCTACGATCTCAATATCCACAAACTCACCTATTAATTTAGCACTTGAAGGGAAATTAACTACTCTGTTATTTTCAGTACGAGCCTGCATTTCTCCCGGGTTTTTTTTGGAAACTCCTGTTACTAAACACCTTTCGACAGTTCCAACCATTTTTCTTCCAATATTAAATGCATGGTGATTAAGTTTTTCTTGCAAGACTGTTAGTCGCTCCTTTTTTTCCTGCGGGCTTACATTATCTTCCATCTCAGCAGCAGGAGTGTTTGGTCTTGGACTATAAATAAAGCTAAACGACTCGTCATACTTAATTTCATCTATAATCGACAAGGTATCCTGAAAATCTTGTTCTGACTCATTTGGAAATCCCACAATGAAATCAGAAGATAAACTTATATTAGGTCTATTTTTTCTTATTCGCGAAACTAAATCTAAGTACTTCTCTACCGTGTATCTGCGTCTCATCAACTTTAGAATTCGGTCGGAGCCGCTTTGAATTGGAAGATGTACATGACTTACTAATTCTGGCAAACCTGCATACAAATCAACTAAGTCATCGCGAAACTCGAAAGGATGACTTGTGGTGTATCTTATGCGGTCTATGCCGTCTATTTTTGCAGTTTTTTCTATCAAGAAAGCTAGAGATTTTTTTTCTCCATTTTCTAGGCCTTTATAATTATTTACATTTTGACCCAATAAATTAATCTCTCTTACTCCTTGATCGGCTAACTTTTTAATCTCATCGATAATATCTTGGACTGGTCTACTAACTTCGTGACCTCTTGTATGGGGAACTACGCAAAAAGAACAATATTTATTGCAGCCCTCAGCAATGGAAACAAAGGCCGTTGGCTCATCAGTCTTAGTATCAGGAATATGGTCAAATTTTTCTATTTTCGGAAAAGATATATCTATTTGATTTTTTTCCTCTATTACTGAATTCCTATACATCTTAGGCAGTCTATGCAAAGTTTGTGGACCAAAAACTATATCTACGGCCGGAGCTCTTTTGGAGATTTTTTGACCTTCTTGGCTAGCTACACAACCTCCAATTGCAATTTTTAACTTTGGATTTTTATCTTTTAGTTTTTTCCATCTTCCTACTTGATGAAAAACTCTTTCCTGCGCTTTTTCTCTAATCGAGCAAGTATTTAGAACTAATAAATCTGCTTCTTCTTGATTGGTAGTTTGAATAAACTTTTCTTCCAACGAAAGCATATCCAGCATTTTTTCTGAATCGTATTCGTTCATTTGACAACCATGTGTCTTAATAAAAACTTTTTTCATTTTTTAAAATTCGAGAGCAGGATTATAAAGAATATCCAGATATTAGCTAGATTGAGCAAAGATAGTATCCCTATAAAACCTTAGTTCGTTTATTGATTCATAAACATCGGCTTCTGCCCTGTGAGCAGCATTTTTTTGAGCATGTTTAATATTAATATCTGGTCTCCATCTTTTTGTTAATTCTTTAACGGAACTTACGTCGATACAGCGATAGTGAAAGTAGTCTTCTAACTCAGGCATGTATAAACTTAAAAACTTTCTATCGTGCCAAACGGTATTTCCGCAAAGTGGTGATTCATTTTTGCCCACATGCTGTTTGATAAACTCAAGAGTTTTTTGTTCCGCCTCTTTTTCCGAAATTTTACTTTCTAAAACTTCATCTATTAATCCTGAGGCTGAGTGATGTTCTTGATTCCACTCATCCATTCCATTAATGAGCTCTCTTGATTGAGAAATAACCATTCCTGGTCCCTCAGTTATCTCTGTGAGGTCCTCATTGGTAACACAAGTATAGATTTCAATGATTCTTTCAGCATTTGGATCTAAGCCTGTCATTTCTAAATCTAGCCAGATTAATTTTTTTTCCATGTGATTACTTTACAATACTACTATCTAATTAAATATTATGAACGACAAAACTGAAAAAGAAGCCGATTTTGGTTATAAAAAGGTTAATCCTAATGAAAAACCTGATTTGGTGAAAGGAGTTTTTGATTCTGTAGCAAATAAATATGATTTGATGAACGACCTAATGTCTGTCGGTATTCATAGGCTTTGGAAAAAAGCTACTGTTCAAATGAGCAATCTCAAAAAAAATGATACCGTTCTAGACGTCGCTGGTGGCACGGGAGATTTGGCAATTTTATTTTCTGAAATTGTTGGAGAAAGAGGGAAAGTTTTTCTCTCTGATATAAATGAGAAAATGTTAGAAATTGGTCGTGATCGAGTTTTAGATTCCGGCTTATTAAATGTTAAAACTCTAGTTGCTGATGCTGAAGATTTGCCTTTCCCTGATAACTCTTTTGACTGTATTTCAATTGCTTTTGGTATCAGAAACGTTACTAATAAAGACAAGGCTTTAAAAGAATTTAATAGATGTTTAAAACCGAATGGAAGATTATTGGTTTTAGAGTTTTCTAAACCTGAATCTAGTCTAGTGTCAGATTTATATGATCTTTATTCATTTAATGTTTTACCTCACTTAGGACAGTGGATTGCAGGCGACTCTGACAGTTATGAATATCTTGCGGAATCTATTCGAATGCACCCTAATCAAAAAGAATTTTTAAAGCTGATGGAAGATGCTGGATTTGTTAACACAGCATATCAAAATATGACTGGCGGTATCGTAGCCCTTCATTACGGAGATAAATCTTAAATGCCTTTCATCAAACTGATCAGAATAGTTTTTATTTTTTTAAAATTTAAATTGAATGAAATATTTCCAAAAGAAGTTTTACCCTTTTGGCTAAAAGTAATTTTTTTTCTATCGCCTTTTAATTTAATACCAACTAATAAGAAAATTGGAGTTAGATTAGCTGAGGCTTTAGAAACTGCGGGGCCAATTTTCGTAAAGTTTGGGCAACTACTTTCAACCAGACCAGATTTTCTGGATGAAGAAATAATTCAAGAACTGCAAAGATTTCAAAATAATCTGAAGCCTTTCTCTTCGAAAGAGGCTATGGAGATAATTGAAAAAGATTTGGGTCGTCCAATAAATGAATTATTTGCGGATTTTAATTCTTTGCCTTTGGCAGCCGCCTCTATTGCACAAGTTCACGAAGCAACTTTAAAGAGCGGTGAAGAAGTTGTTGTTAAAGTTGTGAGGCCTAACTTAGAAAAAAAAATTAAGGATGATATTTCTATCTTAAAAATGCTTGGAAAAGTAGCTAATACTTTTGATGCCGATGCTAGAAGACTGCAACTTTTAGAAATGATTCGAGAATACGAGTACGTAATTAAGTCAGAAGTTGATTTAAAAAAAGAAGCTGGCAACACAATTCAAACTGCAAAATTTTTTGAAGATTCTAATTTGCTTTATATCCCAAAGGTTTATCTTGAATATTCAGCCAGCAAAACATTGACTCTAGAAAAAATTAAAGGAATCCCAGTTACAGATATAAAAACCTTAGAAGAGAAAGAAGTAGACTTAAAGAAATTATCCGAAAGAGGTGTAAGTATTTTCTTTAAGCAACTTTTTGATGATAATTTTTTTCATGCGGATATGCATCCCGGAAATATTTTTGTAAATGCTGAGAATCCAAAAGATCCTACTTACATTGCTGTTGATTATGCCATCTGTGGAAGTTTGTCTGAAAAAGAGCAACTATTAATAGGAAAAATGTTGGCAGATATGTTCAGCAGAAATTATGCAGGTGTTGCGAAAACTATGATTAATGCAGGCTGGGTTTCGAGCTCGACAAAACCCATTGAATTAGAGGTAACTATTCGAACCGCGATTGATCCAATTTTTGAAAGACCATTTAGTGAAATTAATTTTGGTGAAATGTTACTTTTCTTGTTTGAAGAAACGAGATCTTATGAACTTTCCTTGCCGGCATCGCTCTTATTACTTCATAAAACGCTGATCAATATTGAAGGTTTAGGACGACAGATTTATCCCGACTTAGATTTATGGACTACAGCAAAACCTTTTATACAAAATTGGGTTTCGAAACGTTACAACCCTAAGAATTTATTGGAACAACTAAAAAATAATACCGGTGATTTCGCTGAAAAAGCTTATGAACTTCCTGAAAAACTAGAGACAATATTTAATAATCTTGCAAATCTAAACGAATTTAATAATGAAATTAAAAATCTTAGAAAAGATATCTCTTCGCAAAAACAGAATTCGAAATTTATGCTTATTTCATCAACTGCAGTAGTTATCGCTATAATTTCTACTATAATTTTTTTATGAAAGAAAAAGAAACCATTCTTGAGAGACTAAGTAATCTCTTGCTTGAGAGAAAAGACGATACGGGAGATAACTCTTACACAACCCAACTGTACAAAGCAGGTAGCGTTAAAATTTTAGAAAAAATTAAAGAAGAGGCTGACGAATTAATCGAAGCAGGCTCAGCAGATACCATTAAAAATCAGGAAATCATTCATGAAGCAGCCGATCTTTGGTTCCACACCATGGTATTATTAGCTTTTAATGAGATTAATCCCTTGGAAATTTTAAAAGAATTAGAACGTAGAGAAGGAGTTTCGGGCATAGAAGAAAAGTCGAGGAGGTCGTAATGGGATTTGGTGGAATAAGTATTTGGCAATTATTGATAGTCTTAGCGATTATCATTTTAATTTTTGGAACTAAGAGACTCAGAAATATGGGTGGTGACTTAGGTTCTGCCTTTAAAGGATTCAAAAAAGCTGTCAACGAGGAGTCAGAAAGTTCTTCGTCTCCTTCCGCAGTTGAAGATGCTGCTGAAGTTATGTCAGAAACAGCAAAGAAAGAAGAGGATAATTCCTAATTTAAGGTTTAAATGTTTGGCATTGGGTTTTTTGAACTTCTCATAATTTGCGTAATTTCTTTATTGGTTTTAGGGCCCACGAGACTCCCTCAATTTATTACGACTTTAGAAGAGCTTTTTGTAAAAAGCCGTAACAGCATTAATCGTCTTAAGCAGGAATTTTATTCCGAGGGTTTCGAAAAAAAGGAAGATGAAAAAGATGAGTGAAAAAAGCTCTATGTTAGAGCAGCTAGGATTGCTTCGAAACTTACTTCTTAGAGTTTTAGGAGTAACAATATTTATATTTATTTGTTTAGCTTTTTTTCAAGATGCCATTTATTTAACAATCTCCGAGCCATTAGTAAGATTCCTGCCTGATAACTCTTCCATGATAGCGACTGAGGTAACCTCTCCTTTCCTGACTCCTTTGAAATTAACCTTTTATATGGCGATCTTTGTTGCTATGCCCTTTTTAATGTTTGAACTTTGGAGATTTGCATCTCCGGGTCTTTTTAAATCAGAAAAAGTTTATACAATTGGCTTAACTGGCCTGAGCACCCTTTTATTTTACCTAGGTACTTTTTTTGCTTTTTATATAGTCTTTCCTTTAATTTTTTCTTTCTTTATCAATGCTGCTCCCAAAGGAATTGCGGTAATGACAGATATTTCTAGTTATTTAAATTTTGTAATCAAACTTTTAGTCGCCTTTGGTTTAGCTTTTCAAATACCCATCGTAATTTTTGCATCAGTTAAAAGTGGAATTACTTCAGTGGAGACACTTTCTAGTGCAAGGCCTTATGTGGTCATAGGTTGTTTTGTGTTTGGAATGCTTCTCACTCCACCAGATGTAATTTCACAAACTTTATTAGCTATTCCAACTTGGATTTTATTTGAGTTTGGATTATTGGGAGCAAAGTTAATAAAAAGTTAATTCAATTGAATATAATTGACTGACTATCAGAGCTTTGGCAAAAATTAAAAGTTTTCTTGTTTGAATTGAAAAAATAGTTTCCCGAAAAACACTCTAAATCCATTGCTGAAAAAGATTTAGAGCTAAGCTTAATATCTATGATTTGGTTATCAATTATTAATTTGCCTAATAAATTTTTCTCATTAATCATTTGCGGAATAATTTTTTCTACCTCTTTTTCGATTTGATTAATGCTATTTCTTGCGCTGGCTGCTTTAAAAGGTTTTTCAATTGTTGATTCAAAAACCAAGTTATTAAATCCAGAAATTTCTTCGTTATCTTGATTAAAGAAATAAAAGTTTGTCGTTAAAGATAGAAGCAGGGCAAAAGATAATCCATATTGCAAAACAGGTTTGTATTGAAAGAAACTAACTATTTGAGATATGAAATTATATTTCTCAGTCTTGGATGTTTTATCTAAAAAGTTAATAGCCTCAATCTTTTTTTTAATAAATTGCGAATAACTTTCGCTAACTTCAGGCTTTTCTATATAAGAAAAGTAAGCATCCAAAGTTTCATCTGCTGAAGATAATTTTTCTAAAAAAATTTTTGCGTCATTATTGCTGCTCAAGAGATTTTTTACGTACTCATCATCTTTGGAATTCAATTCATTTTCATGAAATGCAAAAATTAATTCTTTATCTTTTTCGTTCATAAAATTTTAAACCTCATCCATACATCCTTTAAAACTTAATTTAGCTTCGCAGTGTTTTTTTCTTAGATTTGCAACTGAAAAATTTTGATCCAAAATATCTTTAATTTCTTCATAAGAATATCCACACCTTCTTCTTAAAATTATTTCTTGATTTTCAGTTTTAAGTTTTTCCAAGCATTGATCTGCTCTTGCTACCAAATCAACATACTCGTGAGTATCAAATGCTTTTTCTCCAGATAAATCAGGCATTTTCCCTTTCTGATCTTGAGGCTTAATCTTTTTCTGATCTGATAGATCTTTTGCTCTATTCTCCATAATTTGACGCACCCAAGAAAAGAAGTATTTTCCGTCAAAAGAATCACGCTTTTCCCAAGCTTTCAGAAAGGCGTCCTGTCTTAAATCATTAGCCGCTTCTTGCCTGTCTTCATAATATCCCCAAATTCTTGCGTACTTCCATGCGTAGTAAGAAATAAGACTTTGGAACTTGGGATTTTCAAAATTTTCTTTAATTAAATTATCCCAGTTTGAATAACTCTTTTTACTGTCACTATCCATGAATTAATTAAAACAAAAAAAATAATTTTTAAAAAGCAAAATATATTGATAATGACTATAAAAATTACTCTGAAAAATTGTAAAAAGTACTATTTCCTATTGAATAAGAAGATCCATTAAACGAATCATTTCCTACTGAACCATTGTAGAAAGTGGAGTTTCCTATTTGATACGAAGAGCCATTAAAGTTTTGACCATTTATAGTGCCATTATAAAAAGTACTTTCTCCTATCTGATAGGAGCTATAAGAGCTAGAGTTTGCTTGAAAAGACAGAAATATGCCTGTGAGGATAATAAAAATATTTTTCATAGTTTTAAAAATTTATTAGTTTAAAAAAGAAGCTTTATGCTTCACCTATAATATTTAACGAGAAGTTTTTAAAAATGTTACGAAATATTTTTAAATAAGGTTAAATAATCTTATGAGAATAATTTTTTTAATATTTTTTCTTTTTTTTAGCTTTTCTGCTTTTGGACTTGAGAACAAAGAAATAGCAAAAAAGTTGTACTATTCGACTTTTCAGATACTTTTATCAGACTCTGAAAGCAATGAAATTGGCTGGGGAAGCGCATCATTAATCAATAAAAATGGAAATAAGTATTATTTTGTAACCAATGCACATGTTATCTTAAAAGAAACCTGCGGTTTGAATTTATCCAATACTGGTTGTGAAAATTTGGAATATGAGGACGATATTTCTATCTATGCAACACATCCAGATTTAGATAATGAATATTTAGTTAACTATTATATTTATTTTGAAGAAGATGATCTTGCCATTATTAGTATTGAAATAGACCAAAAAGAGTTTGAAGAAGTGCAGATTGAGTTCGTTCCACTAGAATTAGCATCTTTATTGGACGAAGATTTTGTTTCTTGGGAATTGGACCAAATTTTTGCTAGTGGTTATCCAGATGCGGTGGGTAATCCAAAGGAATATGTTTATAAAAACATTTTTATGACCTCAGGGGTAATAAATAGTTTTATCTATGATGAAAAATCTCTAAATTCGACTGCTTGGTATGACATTGCTCATGACGCGATTGTGAAGTCTGGCATGAGTGGCGGGCCATTAGTCAATAAAGAAGGAAAATTAGTTGGAATTAACGGTCTAACAGAAGCATCAAGCACTAAATCAAAAAATGATAGCAGTGGAAATTGTTATTTTTCTTGGGATTGTTATTTTCATAGCCATTCAGAAGAGAGCTTGATGGATATTGATGTTGGGAGATTTTACTATGCGATCAGTGCAGATACCTTATTAGAGAGATCTCTTACAGACACCTCAAGAAGTTTGTTTGAAGATGAACTCATCAAAGGATTTCTCCCAAAATTAGATAAAAAAAAATTTATTGGTTTTTATAATTGGTTCAATGAAAATTATCCTGAAAATCAAAAAGAATTAGATTTACTCTTAAAATAAGTATTTATTTTGTAATTTTAGCCCTCTTAGCCTTGGGCTTTCTTTTGGTTTTCATAGTTATGCTTGTCCTAGATAATTCTGTAGTTCTTAACTCTATTTCTTCAAACTGCGAATTAACTGAATTTTTATTTAATTTTTCTACATATTCTTTGTGTTTAAGTTGATTCCAACTATCATCCAAAATCTCTCCTGCTTCAGAGAACAAAACAGTTCTTTGCCATATTTCTCCGTTTTTCCATTCTGCTATAAATTGTTTGCCATCTCTATAATAAAAGTTACCTTCCCCATTTCTTTTTGATCCGTCGCCTATTTCCTTATAATTTCCAATAAAAATATCTCCATCTGCATAAAAATATTTTCCCATTCCATAAGGATTATCATTGGAGTAATTAATTTCAAATCTTCCACCATTTGAGAAATAAGTTTTACCAAAACCATTCCTTAAATTTTTTTTAAAATTTACTACAATATAGTTTTTATCTTGATATGTAAGTTTTCCTAGCCCTTCTGCGAATCCATTTTGAAAATAGCCCTCAAGAACTTCCTTATTTGCATAAAAGTATTTTCCCTTTCCATGTAAAAGTCCATTTTTCCAACTACCGATATACTTGTCGCCATTAATCCAGTTATATTCACCGTCTACATATTCGCCTACCTCGAAAAGGCCTTCAAAAGAATCTCCATTTTCATAAATGATTTTTCCCTTTCCATGCATATATCTATTTTTCCAGCCACCGATATGCTTATCGCCAT
>CABYXE010000008.1 GCA_902522825.1 uncultured SAR86 cluster bacterium | reverse complement strand
AATTGTAATCAAAAAGGCTAACATTAGATTGTGTGAAAAAAAGAAAAAAAGAAAAAGAGGAAGTAAAAAAATAAATAAGTGAGAAGTTAAAATTTCTAGATATTTAAAATAATTTTTTTTGTAAGAAAAAGAATCTAAATCAAGAATGTCTTTATAAAAATATTTATGGGCTTCACAATTGAATAATGCTAATCCCAAAGCATTGAATACGATTATGAGAGAGTATACATAAGACAGTTCATCTTCAATCCACACGAGGAATAGAAGAATTAATGGCTTGATAATAACAGCCAAAAATCTTGTTAGCGTAAAAGACAAAAACATATTAAAGAAAATTTAACTTATAAATATCTTTTTCTTAATGCATAAACAATAGAAATGATGGAAGAAAAAAATAATGAAAAAAGCATTGAAGATATTACAATTACTTTCTTTTGAGGTTTACTTCTTTCTTCAGTTAAATAAGGGGATTCTATTGTTGATAAAACTATCTCTTCAGTCGAATTAAGAAAAGCTAACTCTTGAATCTTCATTTCAATATTTTTAGAAATTGCATTTTTTACTGTCAAAGAATTTGCTTTTGCTGATTCAATATTAAGATAATTTAAAAATAATTTTGCCTCTGAAATTTTTTTATTTTTTGCGTAACTATTTATTTTTTCAATTATTGTTAAAAGTAAAGATTGAGATATTTCTGGAGAAAGATGTTCTATAGATAACTTAATAAATCCAGTTTCCCTACTTTTATTGATAGAAAAATAATTGTTTAAGAAAATTTTATGCGCTTGGTACTTAGAAGGCTTTTTAATCCACTTCAATTGAGAGGGTAAAAAAATACTTTCATCGTAAACTATTTTGTTTTTCTCGTATCCTTTCGTGGCTATGAGATTAGCTAAAAAAAGGTCATCTTTGTAAAGATAATTAAAAAAATCTCTTGATGATAATGTTTCTACTACTAGATTTACATTATTTGATAAAGGACTATTTAGACCTGTAATTCCGCCAAGCAAGTCTATTGAAGGGATATTAGAAAATCTATTAGCTTCATCATTTTTTGACTCTAATAAAGAGCTTGAAAGATACTTAGGAGTTAAAAAGAAGGTTATAAAAATTGAAAGAATTGTCACAAGAAATGTGAAAGAAATGATAAATCTTTTAAAATCCCAAAGAATTTCTAAAAATTCACTTATACCGTCAAAAGAATAAATGCTTTCGCTACTACTTTCTTCTTTCATATGAAGCTAACTTGATTTGAAATGTTTTTCAAAATTCTCTTTTGATGAAATAGTTCTGAACTTAAAATCAGGAATGGGTGCTTTAAAGCCTTTATGAGATACATCATTCCACATACCTACAAGAGAGAAACGAATTTCACTTTTTGTAGTATTTTTGCCAGATTTATGAAAAAGGTGCCCATCAAAAAATAGAATGTCTCCTACCTTCATTTCTAATTCTGTCGAAGGATATTTATTTGTAAGTTTGCTATCCACAGTAATTTGTATAGCCTTATCTTCCTCCTCATTCCATGTAGAAGCAGCTACTCCTTCTTTGTGTGATCCAGCTTTAATATTAATTGTACCGTTTTCTTTTGTCGTATCTCTCAAAATAGGACACCAGGTTTGTAAAAACCTAGTATTTGGCATAGTATAAAAAATTTCTTGATGCCATCCATACGTTCTTCTTTCATCATGCGGGGGATCAATTCTTACTCTGTTTGTCCAGCCATAAAGGGCAGATTGAGAAGAAAGCTCTAAAAGCTCTTTTGTTACTGACTCCACTTTCTCATTCCCTAAGAAGCGCATAAAAGCCATGGAATAAGAAAAAGTATCATAGACCTCGCCTATGAGATTTTTATCTGCATAAAAAAGATCCATCAAAATTTTGTCTAAATCCTTAATGTTATTAGGATAATTAAGACTTTCCATTTCTATAAAATCATTTAGGCTTAATCCTTCTCTTTTAGCAATTGAATAAGCTATGTCGTAAAAAGTAAAAAAAAGATCTTCCATTTCTTTCCTTTCAAAAACATTTTTTTCAATATGGAAGCCTTTTTCCTTAAAATCGTCTACGCTTTTCATAGCTTTATTTTAAACTAATTTTTTCATAGAGGTTATCGATATAGTGTTTATATATAATATTTGAAATTTTTTCATATCCATCTTTGTTAAAGTGAACACCATTGAAAGCAAAATAAGTTTTATTACACATTTTTTTTGATAAATCTAATATTTGGTTTTCATTAATTTCAGAATGGATTAGATTGGACTTTAAATAATTAATTTCTGAAAATTCATTAGAAAAGCATCTTTTATTAGGCAAAATAATATAAAAAATTCTTTTATTGTTGATATTATTTAAAGAATTTAAGGTTTGAATAAATAACAATTCATTCTTCTTTGATAAATATCTCATAGAAGATGACAACTCAAGCGTATATATATTGTTGATAAATTCTAGTAGAGGTTTCAAAGATAAAACATATAAATACTTATTATAATTTAGTCTGTTTTGATTTATAAAATTTTTAGTAATAACTTCATAATATAAATTTAAGTTATTTAGGTTTTCCTCATTAAAATAACCTTGTGTAAAATCCTTTTCCAATAACGTTTTCTTCAAAGTAGTATTTTTTATCTCTCTTTCGAAATCTATCAATAGTGGATGCCCTTCCTCTCTTGAGTAGTCATTGTAATAGATTAGAAGATAAGTAATGTTTGCTTGATAATCAGAAATATATTCTTTATTAACTGCATAACTAGTTAATAATCCATTCCCTCCTTGACCCAAAGAAATTGAATTAATTGACTTCTTATTTAAGTTTTCACTTATAGAATTATCTACACATGCTCCATGAGCAAAAGAATCACCTAATATTAATATATCCTGTTTTTTTTCTTCCCATAAGGAATCTTTATTTCTAAATCCAAATCTATCTGACTCATAAGAAACCAAGATTTCATCTTCTTTGCAAAAAATTGTTGTTTTTCTTTTCGCTCCAGATAAAGGAAACTCAATTGGACTTATTAATTTTTTGCTATGAGAAAAAATATTTTGTTTGCCTCTTCCATCTACAGTTCTCAGAAAGCTTGAAGGGAAAAAATCTAAGCTAGCTCCTTTATTTTCCTCTAAGAATTCTTTTTTTAACTGAGTTATATAGATCTGACTTTCAGGAAATAAAAAAATTGATATTAAAAAAAAAGAAAAATATAAACTTAAAAATAAAGTAAGTAAATTAAATTTTTTTGCAAAAATTAAAAAAATTAAAATAGCAAAAAAACATATAAAGAAAATTAAAACCCAATTAATGGATAGAAAAATTAATAGGCTAGTCAAGTTCATATTTATCTTTATAGTTTTCTTTTAAGGATTCTTTCTGATCATCTTTTCTTAAAACAAAATTTCCTATAGCCAAGAATTCCATATCTGTTCCCATAAAACATTTAAAGGCATCGGAAGGCGAGCCGACGATTGGTTCTCCTCTTACATTAAAAGAAGTATTTACTAAAACCGGACAATTTGTCTTTTTTTTAAAAGCTGTAAGCAATTTATGATAAATAGGGTTAGTTTCTTCATGGACTGTTTGAATCCTTGCAGAATAATCAACGTGAGTAACTGCCGGAATTTCGGACCTTTTTATATTTAATTTATCAATTCCAAATAATTTTTTTTGATCAATTGACATCTCAAGTTTCAAGTCTTCGTCTATCTCATCAACTAGAAGCATGTATGGACTATCGCAATTTAGTTTAAACCACTTATTTAAATCTTCTCTCAAAATAGAAGGAGCAAATGGACGAAAACTTTCTCTAAATTTTACTTTCAAATTTAATAATTTTTGCATTTGCTCTGATCTAGGATCGCCTAAAATTGATCTACCGCCTAAAGCTCTAGGTCCAAATTCCATTCTTCCTTGAAACCAGCCAACAGCTTCTCCATTCAATAAAGCTAAAGAAGTTTTTTCAATCATCTGATCTTCGGATAAGTGATCATAATTTGCCTTCAAATTAATTAATTCTCTTTCTATTTCTTGATCAGAAAATTTTGGACCTAAGTATGATCCTTTCATAGAATCTTTTTTTGGCAAAACAACTCTTTCGTTATTCAGCTCTTGATACCATAATCCTAGAGCGCCTCCGAGAGCACCGCCTGCATCTCCAGCTGCGGGTTGAATCCATATATCTTTAAATATTTTTTCTCTTAAAATTTTTCCATTAGCAACACAATTTAGTGCAACGCCTCCTGCAAGACAAAGATTTTCTATTTGATACGTTTTTTTTAAATAAAATGAAATCTTTAAAACTATTTCTTCTATGACTTCCTGAATACTTGCTGCCATATCCATATGAAACTGAGTAAGCAGAGAATTTTCGCTTTCCCTAACAGGCTCTCCAAAAAGATTGCAAAATTTCTCATTTACCATTGTAGTTCCAGCTGCATAATTAAAATATTCTTGATTCAATTTAAATGAGCCGTCATCTTTGAGATCAATCAAATTATTTAAAATCAAATCTTTATATTTACTTTCCCCATATGGAGCTAACCCCATCACTTTATATTCCCCACTATTCACTCTAAAGCCAAGATAATAAGTAATTGCAGAATATAAAAGTCCTATAGAATCAGGAAAATGTATCTCTTTAAGGATTTCTAATTTATTGGCTCTTCCTATTCCAACTGTAGTAGTTGCCCACTCTCCCACTCCATCAAGCGTTAAGACAACTGCCTCCTCAAAAGGAGATGGATAAAATGCGCTAGCGGCATGACTAAAATGGTGTTCGGGAAAATATAATTTATTTTCGTCAAAATTTTTATCTAACAACTTTAATTTTGTAGTTAATTGATATTTTAAAAATAATTTTTCTCTCAACCAAACAGGCATTGCCATTCTAAAAGATCTAAAGCCTTTCGGGGCATTAACTAAATAGGTTTCTAAAAGTCTTTCAAATTTTAACAAAGGTTTTTCGTAAAAGACTACAAAGTCTATATCGCTCAAATTTAAGTTAGATTGAATTAATAAACTTTCGATAGCATTCTTTGGATAGCTTGCATCGTGCTTAATTCTTGTAAATCTTTCCTCTTGAACAGCAGAAATTATTTCACCATCAATAATCAGGCACGCAGCACTATCATGATAAAAAGCTGATATTCCTAATATAGCAGTCATATATCTTTAAAAAAGAGTATAGATAAAAGGAGCTACAGCGGAACCTTGACTAAGAACTATCAAACTTCCAAATAAAAAAAGGATTATAAAGATTGGAGCTAACCAGTATTTTTTTCTTACTTTAAGGAATTTCCATATTTCTTTTATTAGACTAATCATTTTAAAACTGATCTTTCATAGTGCCTAATTTTTCTTTCTTTTTCCAATAACTTTCGGGTGAAACATCAAATTTATTCCTGTCAATAGACTTAAAGAGTTTCAAAATAAAACCTAAAGGAAAAAAAAGAAAATAAAATATAAAAGCCATTATTATAAAAGAGACTATATGGCCAAGAGCTATACCAAAATTAGTCCAAATTTTATTAGGAATAGCTAAAAACTTAGAGTAAAAGAAAGAAAAAAAGAAAAACAGAGAACTTAATAGAAAAAATAAATAAAAAAAAGATTGAATCCAAAAAAAACTATAAAGAGAGATCAAAGCAAACACAGTCCCAAAAACTAGTCCAAAACTTTTATTTGAACTTTGGGATTGTTCAATATTTGATTTAAAATCCATCGTTTACGAAATAAATTTATTATAATCTTATTTGGTTTAAAAAAATAAAAAAATTAATTTTTACATTCAACTTTGTTAAATATCTTTGTTGCTAACAGAGATGAAAAGTAATCTGCTCCTTCTTCATTAAAATGAATTGCGTCATAAAAATGTTTTTCTAGGAAATCTTGATCGAATTTTATAAGAGAAATATTACTTTCTTGAATCTTTGAATATAAATGCATTCTAAATTTTAAAACGTAATCAAGAAACTCGCTTTTAGATAAGCCGTTATTGTTTAATTCTTTTATTAATTTTAACTTAACATTTTTATTTAATTCATTGGAGCCAAATAGAACATTTTTATAAATTTCAGGATACTCTATCAAAAACACCTTTCCGTTATTCGCTTTAACAATTTCATAGATAATACTTATCCTTAAAAAAAAGGCCTCTGCAGCTTGAATAGGTTCAAGGCCAATATATTCTTTTGATTTTAATCTTTCTGAGCCCTGATAAAAGTTCTCATTAACTATGGCTTTATAACTCCTATAAGAAAAAGGAAATAGATTTACTAGGACATTATTTAATCTTGTCTTGAAATTTATTCTATTTTCTGAAACATCATATGAATTATGCAAAGACCCTTCCCTTACATTGTATCCACCCTTAAAAAATTTAGATAAATCGTTTGCTTCATGCATAATAAAAATATAATCAGGTTTCTCTTCACTGATGTATGCTAAATATTTCAGTGAGGCTTGGTGAAGATTTTGCCCTCCAACTCCATAATTTTTCGTATTTATTTTTAATCCTTTTAAGAATAATTTGTCTCCAACTAAAGTAGGCCATCTCTTTTTTTCTGGCACCCATCTGTTTTCAGTTGAAGATCCTCCCAAAAAAATTAAGGAACATTTGGATTCATTTTCAGGAACACCTCCGGCTGGAAGAATAAACCCTTCTGGAGAAGTTCTAAACTCATTAAACTCTTTGTTTAGAGTTTTGTTTGAATTTTGAATATATGATTTCGAGGGCTTATCTAAATAATTCATATTAGAACTATGTCTAAAAACTATTGACTTTGATTCAGCATTATCTTCGTGATAAAAGAATAATATATTATCCAACACGAATAAAAGTATTAGAGTATTTAATAAAATATAAATTGACTTTTTGAACATTATTTAAAAAATTATTTAATGGTGATATTAATTTATTACTTACTTTTACTATTTTTTTATAACTTTCTAATCTTTTTTTTCATTTATGAATATTTTGAGTCAAAGTGTAAAGCCATCATCAATAATAATATTTTGTCCGCAAATATATTTGGATGAGTCAGAGCATAAAAAGGCAACAGTTCCAATTAAATCTTGAGGATTTAGCATACCTTTTTTTCTAGAGTGAGCTTTATAATTTTTTAAAAATTCTTCCTCTTGTCCATCTAATATTCCACCTGGACTTATGCAGTTAACTCTAAATTCAGATCCTTTTGTCAAAGCGGAGACGTAGGATGAAAGGTGAATTATTGCTGCTTTTATTGCTGCATATTCAACAGGTAAGGTCATATTAGTTTTTTTGTAAATATCAAATTTCGGAGCAATGACACCATAAATAGATGCAAAATTAACTAAAGAAAATGGTATTTTGTTATCTAGAGAGTATTTTGCGCACTGTTGCATTATTAAAAAATAACCTCCTAAATGGTTAGATACATTGTCTGAAAAACTATCAAAACTTACATCCCAAAATTGCTCACCATATTTATTGTTTTTTGGGTAAGTTAAATTAATTGCAGCATCTATGATTCCAATATTATTATCTGTGTAGTCAAAAATATTTGTTATAGAATCCAAATTTGTGATGTCCGCTTCCAAAGAATGATATTTTAGGTTTTCGTATATATTTTTTTGATTTTTTAAAGCTTTTGAATCTATATCTACTGCAATTACAGACGAGCCAAAGGAAAGAAACTCTTTGACTAATACTTTTCCAATTAATCCTGTTGCTCCAAAAATTAGAATATTTTTTTTATCTAAGTTGTTTGTTTCTTTCATAAAGGGTCTCAGCAATTAAAAAATCAATTTCATCGTCTATATCAATTGCTCTCTCTTTTGGGATAATAACCGAATTTGTATCTCCTGAAAAAATATTATCGTTTATAATTATATTTTCTGGACTAGTTACATAAGCAACAGTAGTGATGTCATAAATCTCAGGAGCATCTTGTCTTCTAGTGTATGATCCATCCTTTGCTAACCTAGAAATACCCTCTTCATCTCTATAAACCATATTAAAGCTTGGATTCCTATTTGCTTTTGTAACTGATATAACCATTTCTGATCCTTTTTTAAAAAGTTCTATACAAGAGGTTACATCTTCTATTGATCTTAGTGGAGATGTAGTTGGAAGGCTTAAGAAACAATCAAATGTTATATTTTTATTTCTAAGCCAATTTACAGCATGTCTCCATGCTAGCCATTCTGAAGAATCATCCTCTGCTAGTTCATGTGGCCTATCAATTATTTTAGCGTCATAAGATAGCGCAATTTCTTTAATTTCCTGAGACTCTGTTGAAACATAAATCTGATCAATTTCTTTTATTTTCTGAGCTAATAAAATTGAATGACCTATCAATGGAATCCCTCCTAAAAATCTAGTATTTTTTTTTGGCAATCCTTTCGAGCCGCCTCTTGCAAATATAAAAGCAATTGTTTTCATATCATCTCATTTAAGATCAATAACTTTTTTTTCTAACGAAGATTTTTTCATTAACTCAACGAGTTTTACAGTGTTCAAGGCATTTTTTATTCCAACCTTAGGTTTTTTTAGTTTTTGACTTACTTCTTTAAAGTGAAGGATCATATTTAAATACATTTCATTTTTATTATAGTTTTTTTTCTCATAGATTTTTTTAACAGTGTTATTAGGTCCATTAAAAATTATGTTATTTTTAATTAGATCCAAAGTAATACTTCCTTTTTGTCCATGAACTTCGCACGTTCTTTTAGGATCTCTTTGCAGAAAATCCATATGCAAATTAATATTAATTTTATTTTTCGTTGTGATAACGGCATCAATATTGTCTTCTACGTCTATTTCAAGAAAACCTGAATTTGATACTTTACAAAAAACAGACTCAAAATTTCCAAAAACCCAAGTTAGATAGTCTAATTCGTGACTTAATTCTAATAAAACTCCTCCGCCAAGATTTTTATTAGCTGATACACTTTTTCTGTAATCAATATTATTTCTCCAGTCAGGAAGATATTGACCTACTTGAGTAACAATAGAAAAAAAATTTCCAATTAGCTTTCTTTCTTCTATGATCTTTTTGAATTCTATTAAGCAAGGGTTAAATCTAAAATTATATCCAACGTCCATTATTAATTCGTTTTTAAGCAGGTATCTTTCTATCGACTTCTCTACTTTGTATTTATTTGAAATAGGCTTTTCAATAAGCAAAGGAATATTCTTTTTCATCAATGGCAAAGCATTTTCTAAGTGACGACTTGAAGGAGAAGCTATAATTGCAAAATTCTTTATATTGTTTGCAGCTAATTTAAAATCTTCATAGATGATATCTGCTTCTGAATCTTTAACCTTTCTTCCTGATGAAGAAATGTTTCCTACAATGCTTTTTGGAAATAATTTTTTTAAATTTGCAATATGTCTTTTAGCAATATTTCCATTTCCCACAACAAGATAATCACAATGACTACTTTTCATTCTTTTAAATTTTCTTTAGCTCTGTTCAAGTCTCTTGGTTGACCTATATCTAACCAATACTCATGAATTGGAAAAACATTGACTGTATATTTTTTTTTAACAATATCGTTTAACAAAGTAGGCATGTCTAAGTAGGAATTTCCGCGCTGCTCATGAACTGTCGATGGGTCTACTACATAAATTCCTGCATTAACAAAAAACTTTTGAGAAGGCTTTTCTTCTATTTTAATAAATTTTTCATTTTTTCTTAAAACTACGCCATAAGGTATTTGAAATTCGTATTGTGATATTCCCATGGTGACAGTTCCTTTTTTTTCATTATGAAATCTTAATAGTTCATTGAAATTTACCTCCGAAAGCAAATCTCCATTCATCATGATTAAAGGTTTTTTTATCTCTGATTTTGGTAGCAATCCTAAAGCCCCTCCTGTTCCTAAAGGCTTTTCTTCATGAATATATTTTATTGAGACCCCCCATTCAGATCCATCTTTAAAGTAATTTTTAATCTTATCTGCCATATAGTGAGTTGAAATATAAAATTTATGAAAACCTCTATCTATAAATTTTAATATTATTCTTTCCAAAATGGGTTTTGAGCCAATTTTTAAAAGAGGCTTGGGAATCTTATTTGTTAAAGGATTTAACCTTTTTCCAAATCCGCCTGCCATTATAAAAACTGGATTATCTAATTTTTCTTGTTTCAGTAGATGTTGAAGTGTCTCTAAGCCCAATATTTTTTTTCTCTTATCAACTAAAGGTACCTGAAAGATATCTTCTTTTTCCATTAATTTAATTACAGACTCTTTATCAAAATTTGAATCAATATAAATTGGATTTTTATTCATAAATTTTGTTACGAGAGTTTCCATAGGAAGATTGGCTAAAATTGCTCTTCTAATATCTCCATCTGTAATGGTTCCAACTAAATTACCTGCATCATCTGCGATTAAAGAAATTCTATTCATACCTTTTTCAAGATTACTTATAGCGTCTTTCATCGTTTTTCTTTTATTTAGAATTGATGACTTCCAATTTATTTTACTCAAAGATTAGCTCCTTTCTTTATCTTAATATTTCTTAAAAGTTTAATTTATTTTGAAGATAATCTATCTCCAATACAAAGTTTATTTAATTTCTTTTCATTTTCTTTTAAAGATTTATCTTTGGTGAGAATTTTTATACTTGAATCTCCAGTTTTTATTACTAAAAAATCTTCTCCTTTTCCAATAACTTCCCCAGAATTAGCGATATAAGTAGGAGCATCTTTTATTAATTCTGCTTTATTTATTTTTAAAATAGACTTATTGTGAAAAGTCTGTGCTGATGGTCCAGGATCTGATATTGCTCTTACAAAGTTGAATATTCTTCTTGAGTTCCAGTTCCAGTCAATAAACTCATCTCCAATTTTTCTTTTTGAAAAATATGAGCCAACAGGATGAATTGAAGATTGTTTAACTCTTTTAGCTTTGCCTAAATGTATTTCTTTCAAAGATTGGTATAAAGAATCTGAACATAATTTAGTTGCTCTTTTCAAGAGAGAAGAATAATTATCAGAATCATTAATTTTTGATTTTTTTTGAATTATTATATCTCCTGTATCAATTCCTTCATCTACGTAATGGACAGAAACGCCAAACTCTTTCTCGTCATTTATTAAAACCCAGTTCAAGATATTTCTTCCTCTATAGAATGGCAATGAGCCTGCGTGACAATTTATAAAACCTAGAGGCGGCTTAGACAAGATTTTAGATTTTAAGATTTGGTCAAAAGACATTGAGACATAAATACTAGCTTTATATTTTTCTAAACTATTGATTGCTTTTTCTGAGTTAACGTTTTTTATTGGCAAAAAATCAATATTTAGTTTCTTAGCTTTTTCTTTTAAAATTGAGTCTTGGCTATCATATCTTGGAACAATAAATACTACTTCAAGAGCAGTATCAGTTATTATTTTATCAAGGGCTAAATGAGACCATGGTCCATCTGCAAAATACCCAATCTTCACTTTAGTACCTCATCCTTTTCATAATCTTTTTTTGCTTTTGAGCCAATTAAATCCCAGATCATCATGGGGTTCATACCAATTTCTGGTCTCTTAATTGATAGCATTTCTTTCGTAATTAATTCGCCTTTTTTAATTTTTTGTGTTGCAAAAATACTTTTTCTAGCAACTTTTTTATTTTCTAATTCCGATAATTTTGGTTCTTTTATTCCATCTCCTAATGCGGTCTCTATGTTTCTTATTGAATTTACCAAATTGGTAAATTCAGGTGGCTCGCAAGATGCTAAGTGATCTGGTCCAGAAAGCTTCCTATCCAAAGTAAAATGTTTCTCAATAATATGGGCTCCTTTTGCAACTGCTGCAATAGAAGCTTCTATTCCCAGACTATGATCTGAATACCCAACAGGAAGTTGAAATTTTTTTCTCATAGTTTCCATAGAGTTTAAATTTAAATCCTCAAAACTTGCAGGATAAGATGAAGTGCAATGAAGAAGACTTACTTTTTTCTTTAAAAATTCTTTTCCTTTTTGAGAGACAAAAGCTTTTTTAAATTTCGATAACGAAGGATTTAAATCATTTTTTATTGTTAAGCCGAATGCTGTAATCGCTAAAGCATTTTTTATTTCTTCTAAATTAGCCATGCCTGTAGAAATAATTAAGTCACAACCCGAAAGAGCACTGTTGAGAATTAAAGAACCATTTGTAATCTCTCCAGAAGGTATTTTTAAAGTTCTAAACTTTAAATCTTTTATCAAAAAATCTAGGCTAGTCAAATCAAAGGCGGTTGAAAAAAATTCTATTCCTAATTTGTCGCATTTTTCTTTTAAAATAAAATGAGACTCCCTATTTAACTCAAGTTTTTTAAGCATTTCGTATTGAGTTTCTTTTATTTTACTATTTTTAGATTGATAAGGTGCCTGGGATGATTTAGTAGTTACTAATTCCTCTGTATTGAAAGATTGAAATTTAATTACATCTGCGCCAGATTCAAAAGCTGCTGAAATTAGTTCTTTAGCTAATTCAATGTCACCATTATGATTAACTCCTGCCTCGGCTATAATTTTTATTTTATTCAATCTAATTCACTTAAAGACAGATCATAAAAAATTTTTTTATTTTTTAAATCTAATTCTTCTATCCACTTTATAATTCTTTTTGATGTCTTGCCCTCTCCATAAGGGTTATTATAAATTTGTTTATTTGATCTAAAATTACTTGATAAGCCTTTTGAAATAGATTTAATTATTTTATTTGTATCATTTTCTACGTTTATTACAGATTTTGCAGATGTTCTATTTTCTTGTCTTTTACCAATATTAATTGTTGGAACCTTTGCTGAAGGCGCCTCTATTAAACCGCTTGATGAGTTACCTATCACTAAGTCACACACTAATAAAGCAGATAGATATCTTATCTGTCCAAGCGACGGAACTGCCAAGCATCTTCTCGCATTTCTTTTCGCATAAGCATTTATAGACTTAATAATTTTTTTTCCTCCTTTATCTGCATTGGGATAAGTGAATAAGATTCTATGGTCTTTAAAGTTATCTAAAGCCTTTAGAACCTGTTCAATCTGTTTGGAAATTGTTATGTCTGACAAAGTCTCTGGATGATATGTAAAAAGAAAAAAATTATTTAAGTCAAAGCCTAACTCCCTAGATAATTCTTTTTTTGATAACAAGTTTGATCTTTTTAAATACTCTAAACCAGGAGCTCCAAAATTTTTAACTCTATCAGGATTTTCTCCTAATTGAATTACTCTTTTCATATGCTCTTTAGTTGTTGTGCAGTGATAGTGGCTCATCTTAGTTATCGCATGTCTTATAGAATCGTCATAAGCTCCCGATGATATTTCTCCTCCATGAATATGCATTAAAGGAACATCAGAAAACATGGCAGAAATACATGCAGCCAAAGCTTCATACCTATCGCCAAGAATAATAACTAAGTCAGTTTTATTTTTATTAAAATATTGAGCAAAACCTTTTATTGCCTTAGAGGTGCTTAATGCAATATCTAAAGAGTCATCATCAGAACTAAGTATTTTAATTTTTTCTTTAATAACAAATCCATCTTTTTCTATTTCTTTATATGTATTGCCATATATCTTTGAAAGATGAGAACCTGTTGCAATAACATTTAGTTTAAATTTACTATGGTCTTTTAAATCGTTTAATAACCAATAAAATAGTCCATAGTCAGCTCTAGTTCCTGTTATTACTGCAATTTTAAGCATTAAATTAAAAAATTTGTTAATAGTTCAAATTGGACTACTTGGAACATTGATCAATCTATCATGAATCCAATTAGTATTAGACAAATCAGAGTGCAAGCAATTCTTATACATAGAAATTTTGTGCATTGGCATCCATGATGGTCTTGTCATAATTTTATTATCATTTGTAAATTTAAGAAATTTGTCTCTTTCTGAGATATCTTCAAGTAACATGCAATTAAGCCAATAATTAGAAAAATTATTTTTTTTATCCTTTATGAACTCAACTCCATATCTTTCACCCCAATCATGGTATTCCATAGCAAGAGTTCTTTTTTTGTTTAAAAATTCTTCAAGCTTTTCGAATTGGGCAATCCCCAAAGCAGCATTCAAATTAGGCATCCGATAGTTATACCCTATCTGGTTATGATTAAAATGCCATTTGTGACTTATTTTAGAAGTCGTAGAAATATGTTTTGCTTTTTTATATAATTTTTTGTTATTTGTAAGAATCATACCTCCGCCTCCTGTTGTAATTATCTTATTTCCATTAAAACTTAAAGTGGATATTAATGATTCAGATCCCACGTGCTTTTTATTGACAAAACTTCCTAAAGATTCTGCTGAATCTTCTATAAGAGGCACATTATAATTTTTACATATCTTATTCAAACTTTTAGCATCCGAAGGAAATCCATACGTATTCATTGGAAGACAAGCTGAAACTTTATTTCCAGATTTTTTATTCCAACATGCTCCATCGTCTCTTATTTCACAATTTTCTTCAAAAAATAACTTTAAAGAATTAACTGACATGCTCAGTGAGTCTTTATCGATATCTATAAATACAGGCAATGCATTGCAATAAGAAATAGCGTTGCATCCTGCAATAAAATTTAAGGATTGGGTAAGAACTTCTGATCCTTCTTTTACATCTGAGAGCAGCAAACTTAAATGAAGCGCTGATGTGCAATTTACAACGGCTACAGCATATTCTATGCCTGTGTATTTAGATATTAAATTTTCAAAATCAGTTATTTTCTCCCCCACACTTGAAACATATGTTGAGTCTATTACATCAGATAAGTATTTTTTTTCGTTTCCTGTAAAAGAAGGTTCATGAAGCGGAATAGAAGATAAGTTTTTATAAAGTTTTCTAACAAAATTTACAAATTCATCAAACATTATAAATATCTGCTTTATATTTTATTAGATTTTCAGGAACCGATATCCAATCAATTGTTTTTTTTAATCCAAGGTCTATGTTGATTTTTGGTTCGAATCCGGTAAGTTTTTTAATTTTAGAATTATCACACCAAAGTCTATACACTTCTGAATTTTTTGGCCTAAGCCTGGACTGATCTTCTACGAACTCTACATCGCTGTTCATTATTGTTTTTATCTTTTTTAATGTTTCAAAAATACTTATTTCGAAATTTGAGCCTATATTTACAGTCTCGCCAATTGTATTTTTATTATTTATCAGTTCTGTGAAACCGCGACAAGTGTCCTCTACATAACTAAAATCTCGAGTTGGTGTGGTATCCCCAATTTTTATTTCTTTTTTGCCATATAAAATTTGGCTAATAATTGACGGGATTACAGCTCTAGCAGATTGTCTAGGTCCATAAGTATTAAAAGGCCTCGCAATTGTCAAAGGTAGCTCGAAGGAATTATAGAAGCTCATTGCAATTGCATCAGATGCTATTTTACTTGCGCTATAAGGAGATTGAGCTTGAAGAGGGTGTTTCTCATCGATTGGTGTATATTGGGCTGATCCATATACTTCACTAGTAGAGGTTATAAGAATTCTTTCGATATTATTCTTCATAGCACTTTGACAAATATTTAAGGTTCCAATTACATTTGTATCTATATAACTTCCAGGGGAAATGTAAGAATGTGGAATTGCAATTAATGCAGCTAAATGAAAAATAAAATCAATATTTTTAGATATCTTTTCACAAAAAAACTGATCTCTAATATCTCCTGATACTATATTTAAATCCTTTTTATTTTCTATATCTTCTAACCACCCCCAACTGTTAAAAGAATTATATTGAGCTAAAGCAGTGACTTGAAATCCGCTTTTCATGAGCATCTCCACTAAATGAGATCCGATAAAGCCATCTGCGCCTGTAACCAAAACTTTCATTTTTGCATTTCGTCCATGTGCCAATTAACAGTCTCTTTTATACCTTCTATATCTTTAAAATTAAAAGTATAGCCGAGTAAATTTTTTAAGTAATTCATATGGCTCTTTTATTCCTAATTTTTCTTATTTTTGTTGTAAAAGCTATTTTTATTTTTCAATATAATTTTTTAAAAATTTTAATCCGGATTTTCCACTTTTTTCTGGATGAAACTGAACTCCACAAATATTTTTTTTTTGAATTGAAGATGTAAGTTTAATTCCACCATAAAAAGAGTAAGAAGAGACTTCCGACATATTTTCAAGTTCGCAATTATAAGAATGTACAAAATACATATAATCGTCTTCTTGCAAAAGATTTCTTTCTTTTAAAGTTTCATTATTATGAATTTTTGCCCAGGCAATGTGTGGAATAGGAATTTTTTTTAATTTAGAGCCCGAAGTCTTTAATTTTTTTACTTTTCCTTTAAACAAGTCTAGACCATCAGCTCCTTCGCCTTCTTCACCATAAGACATCATTAACTGCATTCCAACGCATATTCCTAATATTGGTCTTTCTAATAAAATATAGTCCTTTAAATAATAATCTAAAGAATTTTTTTTTAATTGCTCCGCAGCTTTATCAAATGAACCAACTCCAGGAAGGATAACCAAATCAGATTTTTTGATATCATTTTCTTTTTTTGTAAGAAAGGGTTCATGACCTACTTTTTTAATTGCTGAACAGACTGAAAAAATATTTCCGATACCATAATCTATAATTGTGACTTTCATTTTTCTCTAATATTTAAATTTTTTTTAATTAGTGCTTTTTTTAAATCTTTTAAAAAAATTTTATCATAGTGAAGAGAAGAGCCAATTGCTAGTGCTTGAATATCTGTTTCATTAAAAGCTTTTATTGAATCGTCTATTGTTCCAACTCCTCCGCCTCCTATGACTGGAATATTTACGGCTAAGCTAATTGACTTAAATAATTCAAGATCACAACCTAGCCTTGTTCCATCTTTATCTATTGAAGTTACTAATATTTCTCCTGCCCCCATTTTTTCTGCCAAGTTTGCCCATTTAATTGCGTCTAAACCTGTATGATTTCTTCCATTATCTGTTAAAGGCTCCCAAGATTTATGAGAGCCATTTATTTTTTTTGCTTCTATAGCAACTACAGTTGCCTGGGAACCAAAAGTTGAGGAAATATCTCTTATAATATTTGGGTTTTTTATGGCGGCAGTATTTATTGTAATTTTATCCGCTCCTGCATTAAGTAATTTTCCTGCATCTTCAAGGTTTTTAATTCCGCCTCCTGCAGTTAGAGGGATAAAAACTTCAGAAGCAATTTCAGAAATCATTTCATTAAGATTGTTTCTATCGTACAAACTTGCGACAACGTCTATAAAAATTAACTCATCTATGCCTTTTTCATAATATTTTTTTGCAAAATCAACTGGTTCTCCAATCTTTCTCCAACCCTCCATTCTTATTCCTTTTATTAAGAAATTAGACTTAACGTCTAGTCTGCCAATTATTCTTTTATTCAGTATCAAAAATAGACCTTACTAATTCCCACTGACCATTTACATAATTCCATATATGAGGAGATCTAAATTTATTAGTCAGATTTTCAAAATAATCTCTATCCATAGAAGGAGATTCAAAATTAGAGGCAGCTTGAGGCATTTTTTTCTCATCGACGGAGAGATATTTAAATATTTCATCTGCAAATCTTTCAGGAAATTCTCCTTCGTATCTTTTAATTAGCATTAATGCCTCATCTCTATCTATGTCTCCTGATCTTATTTCTTGAGCTGCATCATATGTTGTCCTGCCTATACCAAATTTTATATAAGTAGTGTAATAATGAAAATCATCTATTTTGTCATCAATAGAGTTATATTTTGAATATGTTCCAACCGTTCTTTCAGGAGATGGCTCGAAGTCTCCATGCTCAACGGAGTAGTAATAGGCAGATTGAGGATGCCATTTTAAGTAATAACCTAAATAATGTACTTCGATATTTTTCCTTTCTATTAATTCTGGATCTGCTGGCATAAAAATATTTAAATCATTTTGAGATAAGCCGAAATCTTCAGTTAATTCTTTAATAGAGGCTCCTCCAAGGAATATTTTTTCTTTATCTTTCGAAGTGAAGTATTTCCATTCTCTTTTTGCAGAAATATTATCAGCTATAGGGTTTCCATATTCTGCTTCATTTTCACCATAAAAAATCAAAGGAATATTAAATTTTGCTGCAAATTTTGGGGCTAAAGCCTTTTGCCCCATCATAAAAGGTTGAAAAGGATGAAAAAGATTTTCCACAGCAAGTCTGGTTAAAACCCTAGTTACAAGCCCATTAGGAGTAACTAAATAATTATCAAACCCAGAGTGGATCCATTTTGAGTGGTTATTCCTTCCCCAATCTGTATAAAGATTTGGAGCCCAAGTAATGGTTAAAGGATTCATATTGTATTTATTCTTTAAAATATGTGCTTGATAGAAGCTATCTTTTCCTCCAGATCCTGGAACAAGGCAATCATAATCTCCATTATTACTTCTGAATTTATCGCATAAATCTTTTAATTGATTTTCTCTTTCAGCCCAGTCGATTTCCTTTTTTTTGTTAGACTGTTTACATGCGTCGCAAATCCCATTTTGATCAAAATTAATGGTGCTTTTTTTTGATGCTTTTGTGTGAGAAAACTCTACAGTTGAATTGGGTCTTTGGTTAGAAATAACACAGGATTTACAATATTCAATATTTTTAGGAAGCCCGTAAAAGACCTCCCTGTCATTAAGTTCTTTCTTATAATTTTCGAAAGATATTTCATTTTTTTTTATTTTCATTGGTTGGTACCCGGGGCCGGACTTGAACCGGCACGATATTACTATCGAGGGATTTTAAGTCCCTTGTGTCTACCAATTCCACCACCCGGGCTAGTTTAGTATTCTCCTCTTCATAAATTATACTTTCTAAATAATTATATTTAAATCATTTGGAGGCTGAGGTCGGAATCGAACCGGCGTAGACGGATTTGCAGTCCGCTGCATGACCACTCTGCCACTCAGCCAAAAAATAAAATTGTAGCTTTTTAAATTATCAAATACTAATAAGCTTAAGTAAAAGAAATATTATTCTTTTTTTATAGCTCTCCATATGTTTGTGTAATTTAAAAAAGATAATAAAGAAAAAATAGTTGAAATTAAAAGCAGAATTAGAACGATTTTAAAAAAAATATTTCCAAATAGTGGACTTATTAAGAAAAGGGATAGAGCAAACATTTGAAGTAAAGTCTTTAATTTTCCATATTTGTCAGGAGTAATAGCAGAGATATTTGCTCCATTTGAAACCAAAAAAAGCCTCAAAGAGCTAATTGATATTTCTCTTATAATAATTAATATCGTCAAGATCATTAAATATAAATTCACTGAATGGAAAACAAAAAATATTAAAATTGAAGAAACTAAAATTTTATCAGCAAGTAAATCAAGAAGAGACCCTATATTTGAAGTTAAATTATATTTTCTTGCTAAGAAACCATCCAAAAAATCCGACCATGCTGCAGCCGAAAATAAAAAAAAGGAAGTAAGGTAAAATTCAAATGAAAAGAAAATAATAACAGGCAGAAAAGCAGTCATTCTAAATATTGAAAGCAGATTAGGAATCATTTAATTATTATAAACTCAAGACTAATTTAAATGTTTTTGAATTAAGACAGCTTTTTTTATTCCTACTCCTTCTACTTTTTTTAGATCATTTATTCCAGCATCTTTCAAGCGTTTAATCCCACCAAAGTGCCTTATCAATTCTTTTTTTAAGCTTTCTCCGATAAGGGGGATTTGATCTAAATCTGAACTAATTAATGTTTTAGTTCTTCTTGCCTTATGTTTTGTTATAGCAAATCTATGAGATTCATTTCTCATAAATTGAATTAGTCGAGAAATATCCTTCCATTCTTCAAGTTCAATTTCTTTTTTTACAGAATCTATATGTAACTTGTCGTATTTTTCCTTTCTATTTTCACCTTTTGATACTGAAATTAATTTAATAGTCTTAATATTTTTATTTTCTAATTCTTTTCTAACTTTATTTAATTGTCCCTTTCCACCATCAATTAAAAAAAGGCTAGGAAACGGCAAAGATCTTTTTTTTAAACTGCTAATTCTTCTCGAGATGGCTTCGGCTAAAGCAAAATAATCGTCATTTTTATCCGCTTTTATGTTCATGCTTCTGTATTCTTTTTTCTCTGGGCCTTTATCTGAAAAGACAATGCAAGAAGCGGTTACATTGCTTCCAGAAATATGACTTATATCAAAAGCTTCAATTTTATCTAAAGATTTCAAATCTAATCGTTTTTTTAAATTTTCAAATGCCGGTGCTACCCAATCATAAAAATCTTTCCTCTTAATTCGATCTGAACTTTGAGACTTAGCTATTTCAAGTAAAAATTTATTTTTATTATTTGTCTTGAGGAAATTTATGTTTTTATCTATTTCCTTAAAGTTTTTAATAGTTTCTCTAGAAATCTTGTAATTAGTTAAGAGGTTAATTTCTTTTTCTGAAGACTCAAAATAATGAGATGTAATAAACTTCTCTATTAAATCTTCATTCGTAAACATGTTTTTTGTTTCTGGGAAAAAATTTTTAGTGGCGCTTATCCAGCCATCTCTTATTTGAACCAGGCTAAGGCATGTACTAAAAGAATCGGAACTTATCGCAATAACATCAATATCTTCATATAAAGTAAGAATACTTTGATTTTTCTGAGTATCTCTAATTGCATTTATCTTATCCCTATATAGTTTTGCTCGCTCATAGTCTTGACGAATAGAATAATCATCCATTTTTTTATAAAAACTTTCCAAAATTGATTTATTTTTGCCATCCAGAAAATCTTTAGCTTCTTCAACATTTTCTCTATATTCTGTTTCTGAAATCAAACCTACGCACGGGGCAGAACATTTTCCAATTTGGTGCTCTATGCAAGGTCTTGATCTATTTCTAAAATTTACATCTTTACAATTTCTTAATTGAAAAACTTTTTGAATTATTTCAATGTTTTTTCTCATTGCATTTACATTTGCATAAGGTCCAAATGAAACGCCTTCTTTCTGTTTTTTTCTGGAAACATAGATCTCCGGAAATTCCTTATTCGATGAAATATGAATCATTGGATAAGATTTGTCGTCCCTAAACTGCACATTAAAAGGAGGTTTCTTTTTTCTTATTAAGCTTTGTTCTAAAATCAAAGCATCTGATTCAGTTTTCGTTATTATCAACTCAAGATATCTGATTTGATTCCTTAATAATGAGGCTTTTTTATTTGTACCTTTATTTAAATAACTTGAAACTCTATTTTTTAGATTTTTAGCTTTGCCTACGTATAAAAGCTTTTCATGTTCGTCATAAAATTGATAAATTCCAGAATCTTCTGGTAATTCAATTTTATTATTGAATACTTCTTTTTTACTGGTGAATTTCAATTGATTTTCCATCTGGTCGCCTCAAATCGGAATACCCTTTATATCCTTCTGAAGTTTTCAAAATTGATTGAATTTCTCCAAGCTTTCTTTTTCTTAAAGTGAAATCATATTCTAACTCTTTAAGAATATCTGGTCTCAAGTCTTCGTAAAATATAATGTCTGGTTGCCACTGATAATGAATTCTATTTTTATTTGATGACTCCTCAAGGCTCATCTCAAAATCTAAAATATTTATTATTTCTTGAAAAACGGAATTTATAATTGTTGAGCCTCCAGGAGAGCCAGTAATAAGATAAGGAATGTTATCTTTAGTAACTATTACCGGAGACATAGATGATAGAGGACTTTTCTTTGGTTCAATTTTATTAGCCTCTGAACCAACAAGGCCATATAAATTTGGGTAGCCAGGTTTTTGCGAAAAATCATCCATTTCATTATTCATTAAAATTCCCGTGCCCTTTGCTACTATTCCTGATCCATAGGCGCTATTTAAGGTGTAAGTATTGCTTACTGAATTTCCCCATTTATCGATGATAGAAAAGTGCGTTGTCTCATCGCTTTCCTTAAACAACATCCCTGGTTGTACCTGAGAGGTTTCTTTAATTTTAATTTTTTTTGCTATTTTTTTAGCGTAATCCTTAGAAATTAATTCGTTTACAGGAATATTAAAATAATCTGGATCTCCCAAGAAAACTGATCTATCGGCGTAAGCAAAACTCATAATATTTTTTAATAAATAAATATACTCTAATGAATTATGAGTTAAATTTTTAATGTCAAAATTTTCAAGAATATTTAACATCTGTATGATTGCAATTCCTCCAGAACTGGGAGGTGGCATAGAACATATTTGGTAGGATTTATAAGCTCCACAAAGAGGCTCTAATTTTCTAATCTCGTAGCTCAAAAAATCTTCTTTAATAAATATTCCTTCATTTTCTTTGAAATCATTTAGAATTTTTTTTGTTATATCTCCATCGTAAAAAGCTTTGCTTCCGTTTGTAGCTATTAAAGACAAGGATTTCGCTAAATCTTTTTGAATGAGCAAATCGTCCTTTTGCCATCCTCCTTCTTTAACAAAAATTTTTTCTGCTTCTTTGTTTTTCTTGAATTTTTTAGCATATTTATTTAAATTTTGAGCTTGAAATTCTGACAGTTTAAACCCTTCATTTGCTAAAACTATTGCAGGGGCTATTAACTTTTCTAAAGACATTGAAGCTTCATCTTTATGAAGTTGAATTAATCCTGCCACTGTCCCTGGTGTTCCAGATGCTAGATAAGATTCCAAACTTAATCCCTTTATGACATTACCCTCTGAATTTAAGTACATATCTTTGAAAGATTTTATTGGCGCTTTTTCTCTGTAATCAATGGTAAAAATTTTGTTATTTTTAAAATAAACAACAAATCCCCCGCCGCCTAAATTACCGGCGGAAGGGTTTACTACAGCTAAAGCGAATGCTACCGCAATTGAGCTATCGAAAGCATTTCCGCCCTCCTCTAAAATTTTTGCTCCTACATCAGATGCTAAGTAATGTCTCGTTACTACCACGCCATTATCTCTAGAATTATTTGATTCAGAGCAAGCTACAAAAAAAATAGTAAACAGAATTATCTTTATTTTTAAAAAATTCATTTTTAAACTATTAAAGATTCTATTTTTTTTAAAACTTCTTCCGGATTTTTAGCTTCAGTAATTTCCCTTCCTACCACAACAAAATCTGTGCCAAACTGAATTGCGTCATAAATAGACCCAGATCTTTTTTGATCGTCATTGTTTTGAGACATTCTTACTCCAGGTGTGACTGATAAAAAATCTCCCCCCAATAAAGCTTTAATTCCACTTATATCCCCTATGGAACATACAACCCCATCGATACCATTTTGTTTTCCTAATTTAGCTAAATTTATTGCAATTTCTTCTACGCTAGAATTAAAGCCCATTTCGTCTAAATTAGTTTCATTTAAACTTGTCAGAAGAGTGACCCCAACCAAAATCATATCGCTATTTAATTTTTTTACTGTAGAAGATGCTTCTTCAATCATCTCTTGTCCGCCTAGCAAATGAATGTTCGTCATCCAAACTCCCAAATTACAAATATTTGCTAAAGACTTAGATACAGTATTAGGAATATCATGAAGTTTTAGATCTAAAAATATGTCAAAACCAAAAGATTTTAGCTCATCTATTGCCCTAGGTCCTTGAGAAGTAAAAAGCTGTTTTCCAACCTTTAATCTAAATAAATCCTTATCGATAATCGAAAGTAAACTTTTAATTTCTTCCAAAGAACTAACATCAAGGGCAATTATCGTCTGCTTAGGTTTTAGCTTAATTGTCATTATTTCTTGGTTTTATTTTTCTCTTTCTTAGCAAAATAGGAAGTTGTAACAAGTAGCTCAGGATCATTCCAAGAAAAAATGCAACTAAAACTATAAATCCTAGAGTTGTTCCATTAAATTTATAAAAATAAAAATCTAAATCTACGAAAGAACTATTTAGATTAAAAAATAAGATCACATATCCTAGAGCCGATAAAAAGAATATTAGATATAGGTATTTCACAAGAAAAATTATATCAGCAGATAGCAAAAAATAACTTAATTTAGCTTTTGATTCAATTCCTGAGATGCTCTGAAGTATGGGACTTTTCTTTCTGATAATTCTATTGCTTTACCCGATTGAGGATTTCTTCCTCTGATGGGCTTTCTAATTCTAGTAGATAAAGAACCGAAACCTCTTACTTCCATTCTTTCTCCCTTTTCAAGAGATTCAGTAATAGCTTTTAAAATTAATTCAAATGAAGCAATTGAATCTGTATTTGATAAATGACTTAACTTTTTTTTAAAATTTTCTAGAAGATCAGACTTCTTCATCTTTTTTTGCTGAACTTTCTTCTATTTCATCTTTGATTAAGTCACCTATAGAGGTTTTGCTAGAAGCTTCAATTTCTTTATTCTTTTCTACATTTTCTTTAAGAATTGATTTTTCTTCAGCTTTTTCCATTGCTCGGATTGATAAATTTACCAATCTATCTTTTCTGCCAATTGAAGTGACTAGAGCTTCTATTTCTGACCCAACTTCGGGAACATCATCCTTAACTTCTCTAAGTTTCAAAACAGCGGGTATATTAGAATCAACAGTTAAGTTGATTATTTCTTCTTCAATACTGATCACTTTGGCAACCAATTTAGTGCCTTTAGGATTATCTTTTGCAAAAGTTTCAAAAAAATCTTCAGTTAGCTGTTTAATTCCTAAGGATATTCTTTCTTTATGAGCATCCATTGCTAAGATAACTGCTTCCACTTTTTGTCCTTTGGTATAAAGTTTAGCCGCTTCTTCTTCGTTTTCAGTCCAAGATAAGTCCGAAAGGTGAATAAGACCGTCTATTCCTCCATCCAAACTTACAAACATTCCAAAATCAGTTAAAGAACTAACCTCGCCCTCAACTTTGTCGCCTAAACTATTGTTATCAGAAAAAACTAACCAAGGATTTTCAACACACTGTTTCATGCCTAAAGAAATTCTTCTTTTTTCGATATCTATTTCTAAAACCATTACGTCCACTTCATCTCCAGCCGAAACAACTTTTGAAGGATGAATGTTTTTATTGGTCCAATCTATTTCTGAAACATGGACTAGTCCTTCTGTGTTTGAGTCCAATTCAGCAAAAAATCCGTAATCAGTTAGGCTAGACACTTTTGCTTTATTTATGGAGTTTATGGGATATGTATCTTTGATATTTTCCCATGGGTCTTCAGATAATTGTTTTAAGCCTAGAGAAATTCTTGATTTTTCTTTATCAAATTTAGTAATTTTTAAATCTAATTCTTCTCCAACAGTTAATACTTCTGAGGGATGGTTTATCCTTTTCCAAGTTATGTCAGTAATATGTAAAAGTCCGTCTATTCCACCCAAGTCAACAAAGGCTCCATAATCTGTTAAGTTCTTTATTACTCCAGAAATTTGTGATCCTTCTTGAATAGTAGCAAAGATTTTTTCTCGCTCTTCAGAGTTGATATCTTCTTGCACTGCTTTTCTTGATAAAACAACATTACTCTTTTCTTTGTCTAATTTTATGACTTTGAATTCTTGAAAAGATTTTTCTAAATAATCAAAACTTTCTAAGGGTCTTGTATCAACTAATGAGCCTGGGAGAAATGCTCTCACCCCACCAACTTCAACTGTCATTCCACCTCTGACCTTCCCAGTAATATAACCTTTGATAATGGTGCCAGAACTCAAAGATTCTTCTAATTTTGACCAACTTTCATCATGCATAGCTCTGAGTCTTGATACCCTTGTTGATCCATGACCGTCTTCAATGGCTTCAAGAGTTACCTTAACTTCATCACCAATTTCTAATTTTTTGTCTGCTTCGTCTGCTAAAAATTCATTTCTGGCTATAATTGGCTCAGACTTTAAACCCACGTGAACAACGACCCAATCATCCGTAAGATCAACTACTACACCAGATATTAAAGAACCTATTTTGAAGTTTAAGGTATCTAAATTTTCGTCCAGCATCTTTGAAAAGGTTGTTTGTTCCATTTAACTCCTAATTATTTCTATAACTTTACTTTTTAGTTCATAAATGCCTAAATTTGAGGAATCTATAACTATTGCGTCTTCAGCAGGAACTAGAGGAGATATTTCTCGAGATGAGTCTTTATTGTCTCGCTCCATAATTCTCTCTTGAAGGTTGCGCATATTAACGCTCAATCCCGATTCTTTCAACTGATTCTCTCTTCTTCTTGCTCTTTCTTCTGATGACGCAGTAAGAAAAAATTTATATTTTGCTTCCGGAAAGACAACCGTACCCATATCTCTTCCATCTGCGATAAGACCTTTTCCTTTATGTCTAAAACCTCTTTGAATTTTAAAAAGGTAATCTCTTACCTCTGGTAATACTGCGAATTCTGATGCTAGCTTAGCTACTTCCTCATTTCTAATAAAATTCGATAGATCTTCTTCTTCAAGAAAAAGAGAAATATTTGAATTTTGATCATTGAATTCAAAATAAATTTCTTCTAAATTGATTTTTTTTCTAATCTTAAAAAAATCTTTAGTATTGTGCTTTAAAGAAAGATACCCAACCATTCTATAGAGTGAGCCACTATCTAAAACTGTCCAGCCAAGTTCGTCTGCAAGGTTTTTTGCTAGAGTGCCCTTACCTACGCCACTAGGACCATCAATAGTAAGAATTTTTGGATCTATCATTTTAATAATTCAGCTTTTATACCCAGGGAATTACAAATTTCAATAAAATTTGGAAAAGAAGTTTGAATATTATCTACGTTCTTAACTCTGTTTTTACCATCAAGCATGGTGCAAGCTATTGACGAAGCCATGGCTATTCTGTGATCTCCAAAAGAATCAATAGTTACTGAATTTTCAAAGATACCATTACCAACGATATCTATTCCGTCTCTATAGCTTTGAAACTTAACTCCTAAATTTCCTAATGCATTGCTCATAGCTTCCAATCTATCAGACTCTTTTGTTCTTAACTCTCCAGCTCCTCTAATTATTGTTTTACCTTTTGCAAAAGCAGATGCAATAAAAAGAATTGGTAATTCGTCTATTAAATTTGGAATTAGCTTTTCATCTAACACTATTGCATTCAAGGAGGATGTTTTGATCAAAATATCCGCAGTTCTTTCAATATTCTCCTTAACATTATTTATTTTTATATCGGCTCCCATCTCAACTAAAACTTTTAATAGAGCTGTCCTTGATGGATTTATTCCAATATTTTTGAGTGTAATTTCAGAATTTGGAATAATTAATGCAGCAACAATTAAAAACGATGCTGAAGAAAAATCTCCAGGAATGTCAATATTCGTTGAATAAAACTCTTGAGAAGGAAATATTTTGATAGTTTTTTTTTCATCTTCAATTTCTTCTTTTATTTCAATTCCAAATTTTTGAAACATTTTTTCTGTGTGATTTCTAGTCTGGTGGTTTTCTATAATTCGGGTTTCTGTTTTGGCGTATAAAGCAGCTAACATAATACAAGACTTAACTTGGGCGCTTGCTACTGGTAACTCGTAACTTATTCCTTCCAATCCTTCAGAAACATCAATTGCAATTGGAGCAGATTTTTCTTTGGCATAAATTGAAGCTCCCATTTTTTTTAAAGGCTCAATAATTCTGCCCATAGGTCTAGAACTTAGTGAATCATCTCCAATTAAATTAGATGAAAATTTTTGACCTGAAAGTAATCCAGCTAAAAGGCGCATCGAAGTACCAGAATTACCTAAATTTAAATCCCCACTTGGTTTTCTCAAGCCATGTAGTCCATTTCCATAAACTTTAATTTTTTGGTCATGTTCTTCAATTTTAATTCCCATCTGCTTAAAAGCATTCAAGGTTGCTAGACAATCTTCTCCTTTTAAATAACCTGAAATCTCAGAGATACCCTCGGCTATGGCAGAAAGAATTATTGATCTATGAGAAATAGATTTATCTCCTGGAATGAGTACCTGGCCATTCAAATTTGTACTTTTAAGTAACTTTATATCCATTTTAAGTTAAAGAATCTCGGAAGTTTTTTGCATTCTTTATAAATTGATTAATTTCTTTAGCATCTTTTTCTTCTATTAATTTCTCAAATTTATCAATTTCTGATTTGAAACTCTTAATTGCTTTGAGAATATTGAGTCGGTTGGAGATAAAAATATCTTCCCACATTTTAGGATCACTTGATGCAATTCTAGTTATATCTTTTAGACCGCCGCCAGTGAAGGTATCTTTTTTAGGGTCCTCTGATTTAGAAATCATCGAAATAAGAGCAAAAGCAATAAAATGGGGTAAATGACTTGTTTGGGCAAAGTATTTATCATGATCTTCTAGGTTCAAATTTATTGTCTTTGCTCCCAAGAGGCTCCATAAATCTATACAGGTATCTATCGCTACTTGTGTGCTGTGGGGTAACTTTGTTATTACAGTAATCTTATTATTAAATAAACCTTCTTTTGAATTTAGATATCCACTTTTTTCTGATCCAGCTATAGGGTGAGAAAAAATAAAATTTTCAGTATTAAACTTATTTTTTTCTATTTCTTTCTTTAAAGAATTTTTTACACTCAAACCATCAGAAACCAATAAAGCTTTAGATAAAAGTTCTTTATTTTTTATAAGCTCTTCGCCAACGGACAAAACGGGAACTGTGAAAATTAAAATAAAGTTAATATCTTGATCTAATTCTTCTAAGGAACCGCATATTTCTTTATCATTTATGGCGTTTTTAATAGTGTTTTCATTAATATCACTAGCAAAAACTTTAAAGCCTTTTTTTGAGAGTGTTTTAGCAATTGAACCGCCTATCATCCCCAACCCGATAATTCCAACTTGAATACTTTTATCCAGCATCTAAAGCCTTCTTATAATCATGCAAAGTCTCTATAAAAGCATTCATCTCCTCTTCTAATCCTATAGATACTCTAAGATGATTTGGCATTTCATAAACTTTTAAAGAACGCAAAATGATACCTTTTTTAAGAAAAAAATCGAAACTTAAATCTGAATCCTGTTGAGAATCAAAACTTATAAAATTTCCATAAGAATCAATGTACTCAAAACCTAAAGAATTAAATGCTTCTTCGGCTTTTTTTAATCCAGATTTATTTATTTCTATTGAGGAAGAGATATGGTCTTTATCTTCTATTGCTTTTATTCCTGCAGCTAAAGCCAATGAATTAGTATTGAATGGTTGTCTAACTCTATTTAAAAACTCAGCTATTTCTTCTGAGCTTACGGCATAGCCTAATCTTAATGCTGCCAAGCCATGTGCCTTAGAAAAACTTCTTGAGATTATTAAGTTTTTATAATTTTCTACTAGATTAAAAGAAACTTTATGCTTTTCTTCTTCAAGATATTCAAAATAAGCTTGATCAACAAAAACTGCAACATTGGACGGAATATCTTCTAAAAATTTTTCAATTTTTTTTGACTCTAAGACAGTCCCCGTAGGATTGTTCGGCGAAGCCAAAAAAATTACCTTTGTATTTTTATCAATAAGTTCTTTCATCAAAGAAAGATCATGTTCCCAATTTTTTGCTTTAGCTTTTATTGCCGAAGCACCGGTAGATTTAATTGCTAGAGGATAAATTGCAAAACCGTGCTGAGAGTAAATAGCATTGTCTCCTTCTGAAAGAAAACATTTGGATACAAATTCTATTAAATCATTTGAACCATTTCCTACAGTTATCATAGAAGTTTTTATTCCTTCTTCTTCAGAAACTTTTTGCTTAAAATTTGTTGCATTGCCATCTGGATACCTATTAAGGTCCTTTTGAGTAGAAATTACATTTAAAGCTTTCGGACTTATTCCCAAGGGATTTTCATTACTAGCGAGCTTTATTATATTTTGAATGCCAAGCTCTTTTTGGGTTTCTTCTATTGGTTTTCCTGGCTCATAAGGCTTTAAACCTAAAATACCCTTATTTGCCCTGTCTAAAATAGAGTCAGACATTAAAATGATTTTGGGTACGAGCCCAGAAATTTTAGACTTTGGGTTACTAAAGATAATTTTTTTGCTAAGTTTTTTACCTTTGTTTCTTCAAGGTGACCTTCAAAATCCAAAAAGAAGGAATATTGCCATTTATCAGATTTATTTGGTCTAGATTGAATATGAGATAAATTGATTTTATTCGATTCAAAAACTTTCAAAACTTTGGAAAGAGCTCCGGGTTTGTTATCTAAAGATATCAAAATAGAAGTTTTATCCTTGCCGCTTTTTTTGGCATTTATTTTCCCAACGACAAGAAACCTAGTAGTATTATTTTTTTGATCTTCAATATTTCTTTTCAATACTTTTAATTTAAAGTCGGATGCATTTGAAGCATGCGCAATTGCAGCAATACTTTTAGATTTTTGTATCTTTTCTATAGCTACACCGCTACTTTCAACGGAAATTAATTTAGCATTCGGCATATTTTTACTTAACCAATATCTGCATTGAGAAAGTGCTTGCTCATGACCGCAAACAGAGGAAATATTTTTTATGTTACTGGTTTTACTAAGCAAAGCATGACTTATAGGAAGTTCTAATTCTCCACATATAACCAAGTCTTGGCTTTGTAGACAATCTAAAGTTTGATTAACTGAACCTTCTGAAGAATTTTCTACTGGAACAACTCCGAAAGTGTTTTCTTCGGTAATTTTAGTAAAGATTTGATTGATATCAGAGCAAGGTACTCTTTTTGCAGAATTGCCAAAATGATCTATTGCAGCAAGCTCGGAATATGTTCCTTTGGGACCTAAAAAAAGTATCTCTATTTTTTTTTCTAAAGAAAAACATGCAGAAATAATTTCTTTATAGATGCTTTTAATGTGGCTCTGACTTAATTTTCCTTTGTTTTCTGAGATGAGCGAATGAATAATTTGAGCCTCTCTCTCAGGTCTGTAATAAGAGGTATCTCCTATTTTTTCTTTGCTCAACCCTGCTTCGATTACTAAATTTGCTCTTTTAGAAAGAGATTTAAGTATAGATTTATCTATCTCATCAATTTTTTTTCTTATGAGATTTAAATTTACTTTTTTTATATTTTTCTTAACCATTTTTTTCAGAGAAAAGCTTCATAAAATCAACTAGTGCATCGACAGCTTCCTCACTTACCCCATTATAAATGCTTGCTCGCATACCACCTACAGACCGATGACCGCCAAGATTTAGTAAACCCGCTGCTTCTGATTCGGCTAAAAATCTTGCATTAAGTGAATCATCTTTCAACAAAAAAGGAACATTCATGATTGATCTAGAGTCTTTATCAACATCATTGAAATAAAAATCATTATTATCAATAAATGAATAAAGCTTCGTCGATTTTGACTCATTAACTTTCTTTTGGTTCGACAACCCTCCATTTTTCTTTAACCACTTAAAAACTTTTCCTGATAAATACCAAGCAAATGTTGGTGGAGTGTTATACATAGAATCTGAATCTGCATAAGTTTTATAATTCATCATAGCCGGCAAATGAGGATGATCCATTAAAAGATCTTTTTTTATAATAATAATGGCAAGGCCAGCAGGGCCAATATTTTTTTGTGCTCCAGCATATATCAATCCAAATTTTGTAATATCCAAGGGTTCTGAAAGAATGCATGACGAACAATCAGCTACTATATTGACGTCTGGTAAGTTGTCATGATCTCTAAGACAAACTCCATCAATGGTCTCGTTCATTACTAGATGCAAGTAATCTGAATCAGCCCTGTTGTTCCAAATATTGGGATGAGGGTACTTTTTATAAGAAACGTCTGCTGAAGAAGCGGCTACATTAACATTTCCATATTTTTTTGCTTCTTTGATTGCTTTTATTGACCACTGCCCAACGTCTAAATAATCGCAAGACGAATCCTTGTTCTTCAAAAAATTCATAGGCACCATAGAAAATTGCAGTGAAGCCCCACCTTGAATAAATAAAACTTCATAATCATCATTAATTTCTAAAAGATCAATTAAGTCCTGTTTTGCAGTTTCAGCTATTTCTACAAACTCTTTACTTCTATGACTCATTTCCATTGTTGAAAGCCCATAACCCTGAAAATCCAATATTTCATCTTTTAAGTCATTTAAGACATCGGTAGGCAAAGCTGAAGGACCAGCACAAAAGTTGTATTTTCTAGACATATTTAATTTTCCTGATCGTTTTCTAAAGCTAAAGCCATGCCATTTAATTTTTCACTAGCTTTTAATTTAATCACTCTGACTCCTTGAGTATTTCTTCCTATCACGCTTATTTCAGATACTTTAGTTCTAACCAAAGTGCCCTTATTTGAGATTAAAATCACCTGATCTTCTTCGGAAACCTGATTTGCAGAAATTAATTTTCCGTTTCTCTCTGACAATTGCATAGCAATGACTCCCTTGGCACCTCTTTTAGTTTTTCTAAAGTCTTCTACCTTCGATCGTTTTCCATAACCATTCTCTGACACAGTTAAGATTTCATTATCTTTATTAGGCATGATCAAAGCAATTACAGATTGTTTTTCTTCTAAAGTAATTCCCTTAACTCCTCTGGTGTCTCTTCCCATTGGTCTCGCATCTTTCTCGTTAAAATATACAGCCTTCCCAGCATCACTAATCAACATCAAATTATTAGAGCCATTCGTTATTGCTGTTCCAACTAGTTCATCGGAATTATCCAGTTTAATCGCTCTCTTTCCTGATTTTCTTGGTAACTTGAAGTCACCAATAGGAGTTTTTTTAACAACTCCATTTTTTGTTGCCATAAATACAAAACCTTCAGCATCAAAAGTTTCAACATTTAACAGAGAAGTAATTCTTTCTGACTCATCAAGTTGAATTAAATTTACGAGAGGTCTTCCCTTTGCCACTCTTGATGCTTGAGGTATTTCGTAAACCTTCAACCAATAAACTTTTCCTAAATTAGAAAAACAAAGGAGAGTTCTATGAGTATTAGCAACTATTAGTTGCTCAACAAAATCATCTTCTTTTACCGACGCTGCTGCTTTTCCAACGCCTCCTCGTCTTTGCGATTGATACACTTCGAGTGGCTGGGTTTTAGCATAACCGGCGTGAGAAATCGTAACCACCATATCTTCAGGTTTGATTAAATCTTCAGTTGATAAGTCTAACCTTTCTTCTATAGGCGTTTTTCTTTCGTCGCCATATGTTTCTTTAATCTCATTCAGCTCTTCTTTTATTACACGCTTTAATTCTGATGGATCTTCAAGAATCTTCTGTAAGTTTTTTATTTCATCTAAAATTTCTTCATACTCCTTAACTAAGTTGTCTTGCTCTAAACCGGTTAATTTTTGAAGTCGAAGATCTAAGATAGCCTGAGCCTGAATTGGTGACAACTTATAAAGCGACGCCGAAAGGCCAAAATCATTACTTAAAAAATCTGGTTTGGTGGTTATAGAACCAGCTTTTTTTATTAGTTTTGAAACTACTCCCGCTTTCCACTTTTTAGCTAAAAGTTTTTCTTTAGCAGTTTGCGGGTCTTTTGATTTTTTTATTAAGTCAATCACTTGGTCTATATTCGCTAGAGAAACAGCTAGGCCTTCGAGAATATGTCCTCTATCTTTGGCTTTGTTTAACTCGAATTCTGTTCTTCTAGATACAACAGTTCTTCTATGAGAGATAAATATTTCTAGCAGATCTTTTAAATTAAGAAGTTTTGGTGTTTTGTTGACTAAGGCAACATTATTTACACCAAAAGCACTTTCTAGCGGAGTTAATGAATATAAGTTATTGAGAATTACTTCTGGATTTTGGCCTGATTTGATTTCTATGACAATTCTCACTCCTTCTTTATCTGATTCGTCTCTAATTTCAGACATTCCCTCCACTTTTTTATCTCTTGCAAGTTGAGCTATTTTCTCTACTAATCTTGCTTTATTTTGTTGATAAGGAATTTCAGAAATAACAATCTTTGACTTATCTTTAGAGTCAGTCTCAATTTCTGCTTTTGCCCTTAAAACTATTCTTCCTTTTCCGGTTTTGGCAGCATCGACAAGGCCAGATGAGCCATTAATTATTCCTCCGGTTGGAAAATCAGGCCCAGGAATAATTTTCATTAATTCATCAATTTCTATATTAGGATTTTCTAGTAATGCGAGACTAGCATCTATTGATTCAGTCAAATTATGAGGCAGCATATTAGTAGCCATTCCAACTGCAATACCCGCTGAACCATTCACTAGTAAATTGGGTATTTTGGTTGGCAAGACATCAGGAATTAATTCTGTTCCATCGTAATTTTCAACAAAATCTACGGTATTTTTATTTAAGTCAGCTAGAAGTTCTTGAGTAATTTTGGCCATTCTCACTTCTGTATACCTCATAGCCGCCGCTCCATCGCCGTCCATTGATCCAAAGTTACCTTGGCCATCTACAAGCGGATATCTCAATGCAAAGTCTTGGGCCATTCGTACAATAGTTTCATAAACTGCTCCATCTCCATGAGGATGATATTTACCAATCACATCTCCAACTATTCTTGCAGATTTTTTGTGGGCTAAATTCCAATTATTATTTAAAACGTCCATAGCAAATAAAGTTCTTCGATGAACAGGCTTCAATCCATCTCTAGCATCCGGCAAAGCTCTTCCAACGATAACGCTCATTGCGTATTCCATATAAGAATTTTTAAGTTCTTCTTCTATATTTATAGGAATTATTTCTTTAGCAATATCGTCCATAGATTGAGGAATTTTTTATTAAAAAGGTTAAGGTTTTTTTAAAAAATAAAAGTAATTTCAAATACAAAATTATACCATCTAGTGGCATATTTAAGACTTTAAATTAGGTATTTTAAGACTTAAATTCAGAAACCAAAGTAGAAATTGATTCTTTGGCATCTCCAAACAACATTCTTGAATTCTCTTTTAAAAAAAGTGGATTATCTATCCCAGCAAAACCAGAAGCCATAGATCTTTTTAAAATAAACACTGTTTTTGCCCTATCTACTTCTATGACAGGCATACCATAAATCGGGCTTCCTTCATTTTCTCTAGCATCAGGGTTAACGACATCATTCGCACCAATAACAACACAAACATCTACCGTATCCATAATGGGATTCACATCTTCCGGTTCAACTAGTAAGTCGTATGAAACATTTGCTTCAGCGAGCAAAACATTCATATGACCTGGCATTCTTCCAGCAACTGGATGTATACCGTAATTCACCTCACATCCATTTTCTTCTAATAATTCTCCAAGCTCTCTTACGCTATGTTGAGCTTGCGAAACAGCCATCCCATATCCAGGAACAAATAAAACAGAATTTGCTGCTTCAAGAATTAGATATGCATCTGAGGCATTTATTGGTTTTACTTCTCCTTGTATTTCTCCTGAGTTGTTTCCTCCAGATGCGGTAACAGCTCCAAAGCCTCCAAAAAGAACATTTGCCAATGACCTATTCATAGCTTTACACATTATATTAGTCAAAATTAGTCCACTAGCTCCAACCAATGAACCGGCTACGATTAAAACATTGTTATTAATTACGAAACCTGCTGCAGCTGCTGCAACGCCTGAATAACTATTTAGCAAAGCTATGATCACAGGCATATCAGCGCCGCCTATTGGGGCCGTTAATAAAATACCTAATATTAAAGCTATAAGAACCAGAGAAACTAAAAGATAAAATCTTGATATCCCTAAAAGACCGCTATCTGCTACTATTTCTATTCCTAATGTGAAAGCAAGAATTATAAAAATAACTAGAACAATTCTTTGACCAAAATACAAAAAGGGCTTGCCATCAATTATTTCTGATAATTTCCCAAAAGCCAACAAACTTCCAGTAAAAGTTACCCCGCCAATCAAAACTGTTAAAAACACAGCTGATAAAGCAATAGCACTCAACACAGAT
>CABYXE010000007.1 GCA_902522825.1 uncultured SAR86 cluster bacterium | reverse complement strand
TCAGAGTCACTTACAGTTATTTTTTTTAAAGTATTGGCATTTACAATCTCTAAATAGTCTATATCAAAGCCCTTTTTTTGAAGTTGATTCTCTAACTTTTTACATGCTTCTAAATTTTTTATTAAAAAATCTTCTCCTCCATTAGATTTATTTATCGCTATAGTTTCGGAAATTATTTTTAGACATTTAAAAATTTGAGCCGCTTCTTCTTGCTCTTTATTTGACAGGTAATTATTTCTTGATGATAAGGCCAACCCATTTTTATCTCTGACAGTTGGTCCTAAAATTAACTTGGTTGGCAAATTTTCATTTTCTAAGTGATTTTTTATGACTAATTGCTGTTGAAAATCTTTTTGGCCAAATAAGCAAAATTCAGGTTTTATTAACTCGAGAAAGCGATGCACTATTGTGACTACACCATCAAAATGACCTGGTCTATTTTGACCGCATAATTGATCTGACAAAGGTGCTTTTAGATACTTAATGCCCTCAAGTAATTCCTTTTTTTTAGGCAGAAACAAATAATCACAATCTTCTTCAATAAGTTTTTCCATGTCTTGGTCTAGGGACCGTGGATAAGTCTCAAGGTCCTCTTTTGGTCCGAACTGAAGCGGGTTTACAAAAATCGTCACTAAAGTTGCAAGATTTAAAGTTTTTGCTTTTTTTAAGAGGCTTAAATGTCCTTGATGGAGGTTCCCCATTGTTGGAATTAAAGCTAAGGGCCTTGTTCTTTTAACGTTATTTAAATCGCCAATTTTTTTTATAATTTCCACTAATCAAACCAATTTTCCTCAGCTGGAAAAGTTGAGGATTTAACTGACTGAACATAATCCTCGATTGCTTCAAAAATAGAATTATTGTTTTCCAGGAAATTCTTAATAAATTTTGGAGGTTTTTCTAAGCAAGATACTCCCAACATATCATGCACAACCATTATTTGCCCATCGGTATCCAAGCCAGCGCCTATTCCAATAGTTGGAATTTTTAAAGCTTTGGAAATCTTCTTCGTTAATTCATCTGGAATGCACTCTAATAATAATAACTCTGCTCCGGCACTTTCTAAACTTAAAGCTTCATCTATCATTTTTGAATGAGAGGAAGGATCTCTGCCTTGGACAAAAAAACCACCTATTCTATTTATTGATTGAGGCGTAAGACCCATATGTGCGCAGACTGGAATTCCTCTTTCCGAAAGTAATTCTGTTGTTTTTAAAATTACTTCTCCACCTTCAACTTTGACCGAGTTCGCGCCTGCTTGCATCAATCGGGTCGCATTTTCATAAGCTAATTGTTCAGTTGCATAGCTCATGAACGGCATATCTGCCATTAAATGAGCTCCTTTGTTCCCTGATTTAACGCACCTTAAATGGTACAAAATATCTTCCATAGAAACCGGTACTGTTGAATCATGACCTTGAATGACCATGCCCAAGCTATCTCCCACTAAAATAAGCTCTACTCCTGCATCGCACATCATCGATGTCAGGGTTGCTTCGTAAGAAGTTAATGCAGCAAACTTTTCTTTCTTTCGCTTAAAATCTCTAAAGGTTTGCAATGAGATTATTTTGTTTGACTGTTTTGTAGACATTTAAAAAAAAATTACTTTAATATTAATCTTTATTTAAAAAATTAAAAACTCTTGTTGAAATAAGGTCAATATTTTCTATAGGTAAAAAATGAGAGCCTTTGAATTCTTCGATGGTTATATGGTCTTTACTTAACAACGCTTCTTTAGCCTCTTCAGTAAAAGTTGAAGTTTCCTTATCGCCTCTTATTATTAAAACTGGACAAGTAAGTCTTTTTAAAAATTTATAAGTGTCGAAAGTAACTGTTTCAAAAGTTTTTGCCTCCCAAATTGGGTCGCAAGATAAAAGGAGGCTCCCTTCTTTCTTAATTAATCCTCCTTCCAAATAATCTCTAATAGATTCTGTTGGCCAACTTGCAAACATTGCTCGACCAGTAAAATGATCAATTGCTTGATCTAAACTATCAAAATTATTCCTTCTTTTTTTTGCACTTGAAGATTTATCAGACGCGCTGTAATCACCGAATTGTAATAATTTTTTTAATTTTAATTTAGTTACATCTTTTGGGCTGTAATACAAAACTGGTTCTAACATTATTAAGTTTGTTATTTTGGCTTTTAATTTACTGGCAATTTCTGAAGCGACAATGCCGCCCATAGAATGTCCCATTAAATCAAAATTTTTATGCTCAAGAGAATTTAAAAAAAGAATGGCTTCCTTTGAATATTGCTTCCAAGAGTTTAATTTTTTATAGTCGGCTTCGGCTAGACTTAATCCGTGCCCACGTAAATCGAAAGCATAAATAGATCTTTTTTTATCGAAATGCTCAAAAATTCTATTAAGCAGATTCAAATAAGTTGATGCATTTAGGCCAGTAGCATGAAAGAAGATAATTGGAGTTTCTGCTGTATTTCCCTCTAAAAAAAGATATGAAAACTTTTCTCCCTTTAAAAGAATTTCCTTCCTAGAAGCTTTTACTTTATCGGTCATTATTTTTGAACTATATTAAATTATGGAATATCTCGACAAGGTTAAAGGTTTTCTCGAAGATACTGAAGCAAAAAAATTATCTGATTTAATTCATCTAACTGCGTCTTTAGGCCCTGCTTTAGAAATTGGAACTTACTGTGGTAAATCAGCTCTAATTTTTTCTGAAGCATGTAATAAAAATGGTAGTTATATATTTACACTCGACCACCACATTGGTTCCGAGGAACATCAAGTTGGAGAAGAGTACCACGACACTGAACTGTTTGATTCCAGATTGAACGAGTTTAATTCTTTACCTGAGTTCATAAAAAATTTAGAAAATTCATTATTTTCTGAAAGTGTTATTCCTATCGTGGGAGACTCCGTAGAAGTTTCAAAGGATTGGGAAATTCCTTTGGGATTATTATTTATCGATGGTGGGCATAGTATGGACGCAGCAAAGAACGATTTTAATTCTTGGAGTAAGCATATTGTTTCTGGGGGAATCTTAGCCATCCATGATGTTTTCCCCGATCCTAAAGATGGTGGAAGACCTCCTTATGAAATATTTTGTCTAGCAAAAAGTTCTGAAAAATTTATAGAGATTGAAATGGTAAATTCTTTAGCCATTTTAAAAAAAATCTGAGGCTTTTGTAAATTTATAAAGTGAATTAGCTGCTAGTAAAACAGCTGCAGCAGTCCAACTAGGTTTCTCTATGGGCCAATACTTTTCGTCTTGATAAACATATCCAGTCCAAAATAATTTACTCTCCGCATCAGCTAAATTGAGAACATCTTTAAAAATTACTTCTGCCCTATCTCTTTGAGAAATTTTATTAAGAGCCAAAACAAGCTCGCAAGATTCTGCAGCCGTGACCCATGGTTCCTCTTCTACACACTTGCAGCCTAAATCTTGTACAACAAATTTATTCCAGCCTTTTTCAATTCTTTCCTGTGCGGTTTCTCCATCAATGACGCCGCATAATATTGGATAATACCAATCCATACTGTATCTACTTTTGCTTTCCCAAGATCTATCAAACCTTTCAGGTTTATTTTTAATTGCCTCTGAAATTTTAAGGATTTCTTCTCTATAAGCATCTTTTTCTATACCTAATTCTGCTGAAATTTTTTGCGCACAAATTAAGCTTTTATAGATCGAGGAACATCCTGTCAGCAACGAATCGTCCATCCATTCGTTCTGCTTATTTTTTGCCCAAAGAATATCACCTTCCATTGTTTGTCCATCAAGAACAAATGCTATTGCTTTTTTAATTGTTGGCCACAGCTTTTTTAAGAATTTTATATCTTCAAAATGCAGATAATGATGCCAAGCTCCCGTCGCTATATAAGCAGTAAAATTTGTTTCTTTTTTGTAATTAATCACTTCGTCATTTTTATACTCACTAAACCAAGATCCATCCGGTTCTTGCGAATTAATAAGCCATTCGTATGCTTTAATCGAAGCTTCTTGATGACCTAAAATATCTAAGCCCATTGCTGATTCGATGTGATCCCATGGATCTATTTTTGAATCTGGCTCCCATGCAATGGCGCCATTTTTTTCTTGGCAAGAAATTATGTATTCACCTAAATGAGAATAGGAATGCAAAGACTTCTTAATCATGCTTTTTTATCTTTATTAAAGTAAAGAACTACACTTTTACCAATCAAGGGTTGGAAAATATATTCTAAACATTTCGTGAGAAAAGGTTTTTTCATCATATCCCATACTAAAAATTCATGATAAAGATTTATTATTTTTGAATTTTCTTTGGAATTCCAAAATAAGCATTGCAACCACCAATAAGGAGAGTGGAGAGCATGGGCCCAATGTCTTTGAGAAAAATTAAGTCCGTAATCTGCGATATCCTTCTTAAGTTCTTTAAATTTAAATATTCTAACGTGTCCTCCGGGAGTATTTTGATAGTCGATACTTAGCTTCCAACAAATCCATTCTGGGAAGAATTTTGGAACGCTTACTGCTAATTTACCTTCAGGCTTTAGAATTCTATTAATTTCTGATAAGGCGCTTTGATAGTCAATTATATGTTCTAAAACTTCTGAACAAATTATGAAATCGAAAGTATTGTCCTTAAAGGGCAGTTTTTTGGCATCGGCAACACCAAAATTACAGCTTTTGGTAGAAGTATTCTCATTAAATTGATCAAAATTTTCTTTGGCCTTTCCGACATCAGACAAACTCATATCAAAACCGAATACATCTATTTCCTCTGACATGTAAGCACCAAAACAGTGTCTTCCTTCCCCGCATCCTAAATCTAAAAATTTAGAATTTGGTTTCAATTGCATTTTTTTTAAATCAATAGTTTGCATTTAACTTAGCATTTTGTTTATTTCTTTTTGGTAACTTTCTGTCATAAGATCCGCAACCTTTTTCCATTGTAGGTGTTCAATAATTCTTCTAAAACCTCTTTCTGAGAGAGAATTCTTGAGCTTCTCATCTGGGATAAGCTCCAATATTGCTTTCTCTAATGCTTCTGAATTAGCAGGAGGAACCATAATTCCACAGTCTTCAATTACTTCGGGAATAGCCCCTCCTGTAGTAGTTATAACTGGTACCTTACAAGCCATTGCTTCACCTATTGCAAAACCAAAACCTTCGTAAAGAGAGGGTATTACAACAATGTCAGCGGAACAATACAAATCTCTAACTTCTTTAAAAGAAAGATCTTTATAGAAATGTACCTTGTCTTTTATATTTAAATTTTTAATTTTTCTTTTGGTGTGACTTCCTTTTTTGGAGCTTCCTATCACATGAAGAGAGGCTTCTGGATATGTCTTTATAACTTGAGAAAAAGCTTCAAGAAGATAATCTAATCCCTTCAAAGGAACGTCTGCACTTGCAGAAGTCACAATTCTAAATGGGATTTTTTTTATTTTTTCATCTGGATAAAAAGCTTCTGTATCTATACCGTTAAGAATCACTTTCATGACTTTTTTCTCTAAACCAAAATCATCATGAATATCTTGTTTAGAAGACTCAGAAACAACAATTACAGATTTTAATTTTTTCGCGACTTTAATCTGCATTCTCAAAAAAGAATGCCATCTAACCATTAAAAATTTTAGAAAAATAGATTTAGTACTTTTAAGTTGAAATTTTAAATCCTTTGAGATGGGATGATGAATAGTAGTAACTAAAGGAATTTTTTTTTGAAAAAACAATAATTCGTAGCAAAGACTTTGATTATCGTGAATGACATCAAATTCATTTAATCTATTTTTTAAAATCTTTTTAATTCTCTTTCCAAATGTATAAGGTTCAGCAAAGCCTCCTGAGTTAATACTTAACCATTCAAAAAAATTTACTAAATTGAAAAGTTCTGTAATTTTTATATCGGTAAATTTATTTTTTTTTGAATATAGATCTAAACTGGGAACCTTTTCTAACTTAACGCGAACATCTAAATCAGGATAAGGAGGTCCAGAGAAAACTGTTACCTCATGTCCTAATTCGAGCAGTGCTTTTGTCACGTACTTTACATAAATCCCTTGTCCACCTGAATAAGGATTACTTCTGTAACTGAGGAAAGCTATCCTGAGTTTTTTCATATTTGTATATATGTTTAATCTGTTGAAAAGAGCCACTCAGGAAAAGAATCTCTTTTTCCTCTAACTTGATCGAAATAATTTTTTTGAAGAACTGTTGTTATTTCTCCTCTATTTCCATTAGAAATAAGTTTTTTATCAACACTTCTTATGGGAACTACTTCAGCAGCTGTTCCTGTAAAAAATAGCTCATCGGCTTCAAGAACATCATCCAATTTAATTTTTTTAATCTCGACTTTTATATTCATTTCTTTGGCAAGACTAATGATGCTTTTTCTGGTTATTCCATCTAAAGAAGCATCTAGATCAGGAGTAAAAAGTATCTTATTTTTTACAATAAAAAAATTTTCACCAGATCCTTCAGAAATATTGTTTTCATCATCAAGCAGAAGAGCTTCGTCATAACCTTCTTTCATTGCCTCTTGCAAAGCCATAATAGATGTTACGTAATTACCATTAACCTTTGATCTAGATACAATGTTTCCTGTTTCTCTTTTATAAGAAGAAACTTTTATATTAATTCCTTTCTCAAAAGCTTCTGGCGACATGTAACTTGGCCACTCCCAGGCAGCAACAATGCAATGTACCTTTAAGTTATCAGCTCTTAGTCCCATTCCTTCAGAACCATAAAAACACATAGGTCTTATATAGCCTTCGTCTAAATTATTTACTCTAAAAACTTCTTTTTGAGCCTCATTTATTTCTTGTTCAGAAAAAGGAATTTTCATATTTACTGCTTTTGCAGATTCAAAAAGCCTTTTTGTATGATCATTCAATCTAAAGATTTTTGATCCATCTGAAGTGGCATAAGCCCTCACTCCCTCAAATACACCCAATCCATAGTGAAGAGTATGAGTTAAAACATGAATTTTTGCGTCTGCCCAATTTACTAATTGACCATCCATCCAAATAAACCCTTCCCTATTTGCTAAAGTATCCATGTTTGTTTATAAAAAAGATCATTATAAGCAGGAGAAATTTATATGAAAGTCAATTCTCAAGTTTTTAGAGCCTACGACATAAGAGGAATTGTTCAAAAAGAGCTTTCAGATGAATTAATCGAAAAATTAGGGCAAGCCATGGGCACCATGTTGATTAGAAAAAAGCATAATGCTTTGAATGTATGCCGAGATGGAAGATTGTCTGGCCCACATATATCTAATTTATTTATAAAAGGGGTTCTTTCAACGGGTTGTAACGTCTATGATTTAGGTTTGGGTCCTACGCCTCTTCTGTACTTTTCAACTTTCTCAACACAAATTAAAAATGGTGTAATGATTACTGGTAGTCATAATCCAAAAAACTATAATGGCTTTAAAATAGTTGTCGATCGAAAACCTCTTTCTGGAAAATCTATAACTGAAATTAGGGACTTAATAGAAAGTGAAAATTTCCTGAGTGGCAAGGGTGTCGAAGAAAAAAAGTCCCTTTTAAAGACTTACAAAAATGAGGTTAAAAATAAAATTAACCTTAAAAAAAATCTTAAAATTGTACTGGATTGTGGAAATGGAGCGGGAGGATCATTAGCACCAGATCTTTTTAAAGACTTAGATATAGAGTTGATTGAACTTTTTAGTGAAGTAGACGGAAGTTTTCCAAACCATCATCCCGATCCTGGAAACCCAAAGAATCTTAAAGATTTGATTGATGCTGTTATCAAAAATAAAGCCGATTTAGGAATAGCCTTAGATGGTGATGGAGATAGATTAGGTGTTGTGGATAATTTAGGAAATATTATTTTTCCAGATCAATACATGGCTCTGATTGCTGACGAAATTTTAAAAGAAAATTTTGGAAGAAAAATTATTTTTGACGTTAAATGTTCCACAAAGTTGAAGGAATCAATTGAAACCAGCGGAGGTATTCCAATTATGGCAAGAACGGGGCACTCTTTCATTAAGAAAGAAATCATTAAACATGATGCTGTTTTGGGTGGAGAAATGAGTGGTCACATATTTTTTAATGACGATTGGTATGGTTTTGACGATGGAATTTATTCAGCTCTTAGGTTAATAGAAATCATTGCTGATTTTGAAGAATCTTCTTCGGATATATTTAATAATTTTCCTCAACTAGTTAATACCCCGGAATTAACATTAGCCACAACAGACAAAAAGAAATTTGAAATAATCGAAAGATTAAAAAACGAATTTGAATTTAATGGATATGAAAAAGTCTTAATTGATGGAATTAGATTAGAAAATCAAGTTTCGTGGGGCCTAGCAAGAGCATCGAATACTACACCTTCTCTTGTTTTTAGATTTGAAGGAGAGACCGAGGATGCTTTGCTAAAAATTGTGGAAGTATTTCAAAAAGCCTTATTCTCTATAGATGATAAGCTTGAAATTAAATTGAATTAAGTTATGGCTATTTCTAAAAAAAGTGCAGAGAATATTTCTAAAGTCTTAAGTGAAGCACTGCCTTACATACAGAAATTTTCAGGAAAAACTATAGTTATAAAATATGGCGGTAGCGCAATGAATGAGAATTACTTAAGAAAAAGTTTTGCTCGAGACATTGTTTTAATGAAAACTGTAGGCATAAACCCAATAATTGTGCACGGAGGTGGGCCGCAGATTCAAAAAGAGCTTGATAAAAAAAATATTAAATCCAGCTTCATTAAAGGCGTGAGAATAACCTCGCCTGAAATAATAAACTCTGTTCAAGAAGTATTAGACAATCAAGTTAATAAAGAAATAGTAGATTTAATTAATTTTTGGGGCGGAAAAGCTCAACCGCTTGCTGGTAAAAAGTGTAATTTTATTAATGCTAAGAAAATTTCTAATAAACAATTAGGTGAAGTAGGAGAAATAATTAATATTAAGAAGAAACTAATTATAAATGCATCAAAAAATAAAATTCCGGTCATATCACCAATTGGCTGGAATAAAGAACTTAGCCCCTTAAATATTAATGGTGATAGTGTCGCTTGCTATATTGCATCTGCACTAAAAGCCGAAAAAATTATTTTAATGACAGATGTAGCTGGCATAAAAGATAAATCAGGAAAGAAAATATCAGAAATGAGTCTTTTTGAAGCTAAAAAAATTATCAAAGATAAGAACTCGATCAAAGGAGGCATGCTTCCAAAATTAAGTTCTATAATAAATTGCCTGAAAAAAGGAGTATCTAATGCACATGTTGTCGATGGCAGAGTTCCGCATGCTGTTTTATTAGAAATTTTGACAACAAAAGGTATAGGTACGTTAATATCTAATTAGAATGTCGAAGGATAAAGTTTCTAGAAAAATTCAGATCATGCAGACTCTTGCTTCTATGCTTGAAGATAGAGAGCCGGTGAAAATTACTACTGCTGAATTAGCGAAAAGGACAAATATTACCGAAGCTGCAATTTACAGGCATTTCCCAAGCAAACGAAAAATCTATCAAGAGTTAGTAGAGTTTTTTGAAGATAGCATTTTCCCTAGAATTACCTCAATTAAAAAAGATTCACCTCCTGAAGAAGTTGCGGGAAATATTGTGATGCTGGTATTAACTTTTTGCGAAAAGAATAAAGGTATTTCAAAAATATTAAATAGGGAGGCTCTTTCAGTGGATGAAGCAAAAATAGAAAATAAAGTCGATTTAATTTTTGATCGTTTAGCTTTAGAAATAAAACAGTCTTTCCAAAATTACGAAAAAGAAACCAAAAATAAATTGTCACTCAATGCAAACTCTGCTGCCGATTTAATAGTTTCGTGTCTTGAAGGACAAATTCAAATTTTTATTAGAAGTAAATTTAAAAGAGATATATTGCAAAGCTGGAACGAACATTGGCAAATTATCAAAAAAGCGATTTTTATTTAGGCCTCAATCCAAGAAAAGTTCGAACATAGTTTTATTATCATCTGGTGTGGCAGGCATACCGTCAGCCATATTAATTTTTTTTGCTATTAGCCCAGCGGGTCTGGCTTGGATTCCGTATGCTACTTCGTCAATTATTTCTTCCATGTAGTTGAGCCATATTGGCAAAGCGGTTGAGCTACCAAATTCTTCATTACCTAAAGTGCTTGGTTGATCATAGCCGAACCAAACCGTTGTAAGAATATTTTTATTAAACCCAGTAAACCAGGTACTTTCTGCATCGTTAGTTGTTCCTGTTTTTCCAGCGAAATCATCTCTATTTAATGATTTAATTTTTTTACCGGTACCTCTTCTAGTGGCTTCTAAAAGGATATCATTGATAATGTAGGAAACTCTTGGATCTATAGTAAAAGTTTCTTTTTTTGGAAATTTTTTTCCAACCCAAGATTCAATAAAATTTTCTTCTATTTCTATCTTTTCTCCAAATTCGATTTCTTTTCCATTTTTCACTATTTTTTCTATATAAAATGGTTGAATAGATTTTCCACCATTTGCAAAGACAGAAAAATAAGATGCATTTTCTAAAGGGCTCAATCCATAAGAACCCAAAGCCAAAGATAAATCATTAGGCAATTCGTCTTTTTCAAATCCAAACCTAGTCAAATAATTCTTTGTCTTGTTAAGCCCTAAATCTTGCAACAATCTTATTGAAACTACATTTCTAGACTGTAAAAGAGCTTCTCTTAGCCTAGTTGGACCGTAAAATTTTCCCGAAGAGTTTTTTGGTCTCCAGTAATCTTCTAGATTTGAATCCTCGAAAACAACAGGGGCGTCATTTATTAAACTAGCCGGCGTATAATTATTTTCAAATGCCGCTGCATAAAGAAAAGGTTTGAAATTTGACCCTAATTGAGGTTTTGCCTGAGTGACGCGATTAAATTTACTCGCATTAAAATTATAACCTCCAACCATGGCTAAGATTTGTCCTGTTTCTGGTTCAAGGCTTACCAAAGCAGCTTGAACATCTGGGTGAATTCCAAATGAATATGAAGAGTTACTTTCATTTTTAACCCAAATTAAGTCACCGGGTTCAAAAAAGGAATTAAATCCCGTCAAGAACTTGCCTTTTTTATTTGCATTTACTCTTGGACGAATTTTATTTTTTAATTGAGAAAAATAAATAGTTTTTATCACGCCACTTTTATCAAGTAAGCTAATTTTTTTTATGCCAGAGGATAAAATAATATTAGGTGAAAAATCCGTATAACTAGGGCTATCAGATAAAAAATCTAAAACTTTATCAAAAGGATTTTTTAAGTCGATTGCAATACCGAAATCGTCTTTAAAATCTTCTGGGTTATAGGAAATGGTATAAAACAAGTCGCTTCTTTGAACGAAGTCCTCAGGTAACAACTCAACATAATTATTAGGTTTTTTAAACCCATGTCTTGTTTCATAACTTTCTATCCCAAATTTGAGGGCTTTGTTAGCGGATAATTGATTTTTTGAATTTATTGTTGAATAAACTTCATAGCCCTCTTTATATGCGGATAACCCAAATTTAGAGATCATGTACCTCCTAATTTCTTCAGCTAAATAATCAGCTTCTATTTCAGAAGAAACCCCTTTGAAAGAAGCAGTAATTGGAGCTTTTATGGCAACATCGAAACTGTCTGTATCTATATAATTAAGAGACTCCATCCTGGTCAGAACCCAGTTTCTTCTTATTAATGCTCTTCGAGGGTTTGCAAGAGGGTTTATTCTAGATGGTGCTTTGGGCAGACTTGCAATCATCGCTTTTTGAGCAAGAGATAATTCTGATAATTTTTTACCATAATAAATTTCTGCCGCAGCTGCTATGCCATAGGCCCTATTACCTAAAAAGATTTGATTTACATAAAGTTCAAAAATTTCTTCTTTAGAAAAAGACAGATTTATTTTTAAGGCCATAAAAATTTCTTTTATCTTTCTTTCAAAAGTTTGTTCTTTGGAAAGAACATAATTCCTAGCTACTTGCATAGTGATGGTTCCTCCACCGCTAACAATTTTTCCTTCTCTCACTAATTCATAGGTAGCCCTTAATAAACTAAAAAAATCAACGCCTGTATTTGTAAAGAATCCACTATCTTCCGCAGCCAGAAAAGCTTCTACTAAATCATCGGGAATTTCATCAAATGTAAGTTTCGTTCTGTGAATTTCACCGTATTCTCCAATTAACTTGGCATCGATAGTAAATATTTTCAGAGGTAGTTGAAGTTCGACCCTTCTGACATCATCTGTTGAAGGTAATTGAGAAGAAAAGTAAATATAGACTCCCATGGCGAACTGAATCGGCAAGAGAAATAAAAATAGTGTCAGAAAAAATATTTTTTTATTTAAAAGTCTATTCACGTCTTCTTTAAAGTAAAATAATTAGTTAATTCTAAAGGAAGAAATATTTTCATGAAAATTTTCTTAGTTGGCCCTATGGGCTCAGGTAAATCTAAAATTGGCAAACTCCTCTCTTCTGAAATAAATCTCGATCTCATTGATATAGACAAGGAAATTGAAGCAAAGTTTGAAAAAACTATCGTAGAAATTTTTGATTCAGAAGGAGAAGAAGGCTTTCGAAGTAAAGAAATAGATTTTTTAGAGGGAATAAATAAAATTGAAGAAGCAATTATCTCTACAGGTGGAGGAATTGTTGAAGCTTCTGTTAACAGAGATATTTTAATCAAAGAAAAACATGTGATTTTTCTCAATGCCTCTGTCGAAAATCAATACCAAGCCACTAAAGATAAAACCAAAAGGCCTCTTCTCAACAACAAAAATCCAAAGCAAGTTTTGGAGTCTTTATATAAACACAGATTAGATTTATATGAATCCGTTTCAAATTTGGAACTTAATACTGATTTGTTGTCTAATGAGGATATTGTTAAAGAAATAATTAGTTTTTTAAATGTCTAAATCAATTAACGTAAGAACACCCTCCGGCGACTATGAGGTTCTTATAGGTAGTAATTTATTAGAAAATTATAACTTCAAGTGGCTAGTGCAAAATCGTCAAGTTTTAGTAGTAAAAGATTCTATGGTGCCAAATGAAATTTTAGAAAACTTAAATATGTCTCTTGCAAATTCTGAAGCAAGACAAATTGAAGTTTTAGAAATAGAGACTAGTGAAAAAACTAAAAGTTTCGAAGGATTGATGCCAATATTTGAAGCTTTAAATACAAATAAATTTAATAGAGATTGTCTTCTTATTGGTTTAGGAGGCGGTATCACTACAGATATGGTTGGTTTTGTTGCCGCTTCTTATCTTCGAGGGGTCGATTTAATTCAAATCCCCACGACCTTATTATCACAAGTTGACGCAGCTATCGGCGGTAAAACTGGAATTAATTTTTCTGGCTCCAAAAATAATATTGGAGCTTTCTATCAGCCAAAGCTAGTTTTAATGGATACGGAAACTTTGAAATCACTTTCTGAGCAAGATTTTATTGATGGTGTTGCTGAGATTATCAAACATTCTCTAATTGCAGATCAAAAATTATTTGCTAATCTGGAAAATATTTTTTTAAACAATAAAGAATTGTCTGATGAGGATTTAATTCAAATAATTTATGAAAGTTCTCTAATAAAGGCTTTCATTGTTTCCAATGACGAGAAGGAAAAAGGTGATAGAGCTTTGCTTAATTTTGGACATACCTTTGGCCATGCTTTTGAAGCCATCCAATCGCTGGAAGGATTTTCTCATGGACAAGCAGTTGGGTTAGGAATGATTTGCGCTTCAAACCTTTCTTTCTTGTTGGAAAAAATCTCCTTGGAAGAACTAGAAAAAATTAAAAATCTAATCAAATCGGTCGGGCTTCCCGATGAATTGCCAGAAAATTTCAACATGGAGGACTTCTCAGAAGCAATGAGTAGAGATAAGAAGATATTAGATAAGAAATTACGATTCATTACTCTAAGAGGTCTAGGAAGCGCTGAAATTACTGAAGATCCCCCTGAGGACTTAGTCCTTAAAAGCATAAATTTATAAAAGTTTAAAATTTTAGTGTTTTAAGCATTATTTGCACTAAAATAGTGCAATTTTAGGGTTTAGCTAGTTCGACACCTTATTGTTTTAAAGATAATATTTAATCATTAATGCATATCACATGCTTTAAAAGTGATGCATATCACATGCATTAAAAGTGACGCTTGCCAGGCGTAATTAGGGCATTTTACAACATCTCTACAGTTAGTCTGTAATGTGTGCCAAAAATGAGTAAATATTTAAAACAACGACCAGTTAAATCTGGTCTCTATGATCCGGACTTCGAAAAGGATTCCTGCGGCGTCGGCATGGTTGCTAATCTTAAAGGGGTTCCCTCTAGAGAAATTATGGAGAATGCCTACCTGATCAATTCAAGAATGGATCATCGTGGAGGATGCGGTTTTGAAGAAAATACAGGAGATGGTGCTGGTATTTTAATGGCTCTGCCAGATTCATTTTTCCAAGAAGAAGCAAAAAAGTTAAAAGTTTCATTACCAAAATCAGGAGAATATGCGGTCGGTAACCTTTTCCTGCCTCAAAAAGCCATCGAAAGAAAAAAATGTAAAAAAATAATTGAAGATGTTATCTTTAAAGAAGGTCAGAAATTTTTAGGCTGGAGATCAGTTCCTACTGATTCAAAAAAAGCGAACGTTGGTCCGGCTGCTCAAGAATGTCAGCCTGTAATGGAGCAAGTATTTATCGGCCGCTCAAAAAAGATTGATCAAGACGACTTTGAAAGAAAACTCTACCTGATAAGAAAAATCTTCAGTGACAAATTAAGATATCAAGAAAACCTTTCTCAAGGCTTAATGCTATATGCTTGTAGTTTATCTTCTAGATTAATTGTCTATAAAGGGATGCTAACTCCTTCGCAACTTTTTCCTTTTTATCCAGACTTAGAAGATTCGCGTTTTGAAACTCATTTAGCAATGGTTCATTCTAGATTTAGTACAAATACTTTCCCTTCATGGGATAGAGCTCAACCCTGCAGATACATGTGTCACAACGGAGAAATCAACACGCTCAAAGGAAACGTTAATCTTATGCGTGCTCGTCAAGGTAAGGCAGAAAGTAAATTCTTTGGTAAAAAAATAAAAAAACTTTTCCCAATCGCAGAGAAAGATTGCTCTGACTCAGGAAGCTTTGATAACGTTTTAGAACTTCTAATTATGTCAGGAAGAAAATTACCCGAAGCAGCCATGATGATGATACCGGAGGCCTGGCAAAACGATATAGAAATGTCTCGGAAAAAGAAAGAATTTTACGAATACTCTTCCTCTTTGATGGAGCCATGGGATGGTCCGGCTTCTATAGTTTTTACAGATGGAACTCAAGTAGGCGCAGTTTTGGATAGGAATGGTTTAAGACCAAGTAGATATTATGTCACTAAAGATGACAAGGTAATTATGGCTTCTGAGGTTGGAGTTTTACCGGTTGATCCAAAAACAGTCTTAAAGAAAGGTCGACTTCAACCTGGAAAGATGTTTTTAATTGATTTTGAAAAAGGTCGGTTAATTCCAGATGAAGAAATTAAAAATGAAGTTGCTAGTCAGCAGCATTATAAGGACTGGAACAAAAGTCAAATTGTAGATCTAAAAAATCTCAAAACTACCAAGAAAACTAGCTCTACCAATGATCTTGTTCCTAAAATGCAAGCCTTCGGTTATACGACAGAAACTTTAGAATTTATGCTTTTACCATTAGTAACAGAACTTCGAGATCCATTGGGTTCTATGGGCAACGATGCAGCATTAGCATGTTTATCTGATAAACCTAGAATGATCTACGATTATTTCAAACAATTATTTGCTCAAATTACTAATCCTCCAATCGATTCAATTAGAGAAGAAGTAATAATGTCTCTGGAGTGTTTAATAGGTCCAGAAGGAAATCTGCTTTCTACCGAAAAAGAAAATGCGCACAGACTTAGATTAGAACATCCAATTTTATCCAATGAAGAATTTCTAAAAATTAAAAATCTTAAAACTCAAGGCTGGCGAACTAAAGCTATTGATATTACCTACGAAAAAGAAAATGGCAGCAAGGGAATGATCAAGGCTTTAGATAGGATCTCAAAAGAATCCGAAGAAGCTATAAAAAAAGGTTATTCGTTTATTGTTTTATCCGATAGAAAAATTAATGCAAACAGAATTGCTCTAAGTTCTCTTTTAGCATGCTCAACTGTGCACCATCATTTAGTTAATAAAGAAAAAAGAACACAAATAGGAATTATCCTAGAATCAGGAGAAGCCCGAGAAGTTCATCATCATTGTTTACTTATAGGTTATGGAGCTGATGCTATTAACCCTTACCTTGCTTTTGATGTATTGACTAAATCCCTCAACGATGGAGCTATCAAGGACAAGTCTCTAAAAAATACTAAAGACTTAGTTAAAGCCTATAAGAAGGGAGTTGCAAAAGGCATGCTTAAAGTAATGGCAAAGATGGGTATTTCAACTTTACAGTCCTATAAAGGTGGACAGATTTTTGAAGCGGTTGGCCTTGCAGACGAGATAATCGAAAAATCTTTTCCAGGCACTGCAAGTAGAGTTCAAGGAGTTAATTTTAAAGTTCTTTCAGAGGAAGTGGAAAGAAGACATTTGATAGGCTTTCCTGAAATTAAACAAGACAAAGTTTCCACCCTACCTAATCCAGGAGATTATCACTGGCGAAATGGTGGTGATTCTCATATGTGGGATCCTAAATCTATTTCTGCTTTGCAATTAGCTGCGAGGAGTAACGACGAATCGGCTTATTGGGATTTCTCTAATCATGCTAATGAACAAACTACTAAAAATAGTACCCTCAGAGGCTTGATGAGCTTTAAATTTGCGAAACATTCAATACCTCTTGAGGAAGTAGAAAGTGAAAAAGAGATTGTAAAAAGGTTTGCTACCGGTGCAATGTCTTTAGGATCCATCTCAACCGAAGCACATGAATCACTGGCTTTAGCAATGAACAAATTGGGTGGAAAATCAAATACCGGTGAAGGCGGTGAAGATCCAAATAGATTCAAACCTTTAGAAAATGGTGATTCCAAAAGATCTGCGATCAAACAAGTTGCTTCGGGTAGATTCGGAGTGACCATGTGGTACTTAACTAATTCTGACGAACTGCAAATTAAAATTTCACAAGGCGCTAAACCTGGTGAAGGCGGAGAACTTCCTGGAACCAAAGTCGATGATTACATTGCCAAAATAAGACATTCAACTCCTGGTGTTGGTTTAATAAGCCCTCCTCCACATCATGATATTTATTCCATTGAAGATATCGCTCAGTTAATTCACGATTTAAAAAATGCTAACCGAGCTTCGCGAATTAGTGTGAAATTAGTTTCGGAGATAGGAGTAGGAACCATTGCTTCGGGAGTCGTTAAAGCTAAAACAGATCACTTGGTTATTGCCGGCCACGATGGCGGTACTGGTGCTTCACCATTAACTTCTATTAAACATGCAGGCCTGCCTTGGGAACTTGGTATTGCTGAAACACACCAAACTTTGGTTATGAATAATCTCAGATCGAGAGTTGTTCTTCAAACAGATGGTCAATTAAAAACTGGAAGAGACGTCGCAATAGCTGCCATTTTAGGCGCTGAAGAATTCGGCTTTTCTACGGCGCCGTTAGTTACTTTGGGTTGCATAATGATGAGAAAGTGTCACCTCAATACCTGTCCCGTTGGTATCGCTACTCAAGATAAAGAATTAAGGAAAAAATTTCATGGAAAACCAGAAAATGTTGTTAATTACCTTTTTATGGTCGCTAAGGAATTAAGAATAATCATGGCTAAATTAGGTATCAAGAAAGTAAACGATCTAATTGGAAGAGTAGATCTTTTAGAAATGGAAAAAGCTTTAAATCATTGGAAACGAGATGGACTTGATCTATCTAAAATTCTAACGCCTGCTGAAATTATTTTTAAAGATACGGAAGTTTTCAACACTCAAAAACAGAATCATAACTTGGATAAATCTTTAGATATGTCGTTGTTTAAGACAATTAAAAACAATATTGTTAATAGGCAAAGAATCAATGTCAACATGAAAATTGGAAACATAAATAGAGTTTTTGGTACCATCATTTCAAACGAAATTTCAAAGTTATGGGGTGCGAAAGGTCTTCCTAACGACACCGTTAAAATTAACCTAGAAGGCTCTGCTGGGCAGAGTTTTGGGGCTTGGATAACTAAAGGTATGACGCTTAACCTTGAAGGTGATGCTAATGATTTTGTGGGAAAAGGGTTGTCTGGTGGGAAAATAATTATTTATCCACCTAAAGATAGTCATTTTGTTCCTGAAGAAAATATTCTTCTTGGAAACGTAGCGCTCTATGGAGCAACCGATGGCGAAGCTTATTTCAGAGGTATCGCAGCAGAAAGATTTTGTGTAAGAAATAGTGGCGCTCGTGTAGTAGTCGAAGGTATTGGCGATCATGGTTGTGAATACATGACCGGAGGACGAGCTGTGATCTTAGGAGAAACCGGTAGAAACTTTGGTGCCGGAATGAGCGGTGGTATAGCTTACGTTTATAATCCAAAAGGTTCATTTATTAAAAAATGCAATGACAGTACTTTTGAATTAGAAGATTTGGTTATAAAAGAAGATATTAATGAGTTGAAAGAACTAATTAGCAACCATTACAAATATACTAAATCTAAAGTCGCCGAGAAAATTTTATTAAACTGGACAAAAGAAATTAAGAACTTTTCGAAGGTTATGCCGACGGATTACAAAAGAGTTCTACAAGAAATGGATCAAAAAAAATTAAAGGTAAGTTAAGAAATGGGCAAAGTCACAGGATTTAAAGAATTCGATAGAGCGGTAGAGCCCTACCGTCCTGCTAAGAAAAGAATCCTAGATTTTAAAGAGATCTATACTGATCACGATGAGCCTCTGTTAGGGACTCAAGCTTCTAGGTGCATGAATTGTGGTGTGCCTTTCTGTCAGTCAGGCGAAGGCTGTCCAGTGTATAACTTAATTCCGGAGTGGAATGATTTGGTTTACAACGAAAAATGGGAAGAAGCTTTTCATCGCTTGATGAAAACTAATAATTTTCCAGAAGTTACAGGTCGAGTTTGTCCTGCTGTTTGCGAGGGCGCCTGTGTTCTTGGTATAACGGAGACACCCGTAGCAATCAAGAATTTAGAATTTGCTATAGCTGACAAAGGTATAGAATCAGGTTGGATTAAAGCTAACCCTCCAAAGAAAAGAACCAGTAAAAAAATTGCTATCATAGGTTCTGGACCAGCCGGTCTATCAGCCGCTCAACAACTAAATAGCGTTGGCCATAATATCGAGGTCTATGAAAGAGCCGATCGAATTGGTGGCTTGATGATGTACGGCATACCAAATATGAAGTTAGATAAATCCATCATCGATATGCGAAGAGATATCATGGAAGAAGAAGGAATAAAATTCCATGTAAACAAAGATGTCGGTGGTGTAAGTAAAGACTCTGTTTCAATGGAAAAACTTGTTAAAGAAAACGATATTGTCTTGCTTACAACTGGAGCTACTAAACCGAGGGATTTACCCATTCAGAATCGCGAAGGTGATGGTGTTTACTTTGCTATGGAATTTCTTGGTCAAAATACCAAAAGTTTGCTCGATAACGAATTGAAAGAAGACGATTACATTGATGCCAAAGGCAAAGATGTAATTGTGATTGGTGGTGGAGATACTGGAAACGACTGTTTGGGAACTTCCTTAAGACACGGCTGTAAAACTTTAACCAACTTTGAGATCTTGCCAGAATTACCTTCTGAAAGAATGGATAATAACCCATGGCCACTTTTTCCCAGAGTTTACAAAGTCGACTATGGTCATGAAGAATCCAGAGAAGTCTTTGGTAAAGATCCAAGAGAATATTCCGTTTCAGGTAAGGAATTCTTACGCGATAAAAATGGAAAATTAACAGGCATCAAAACCGTCAAAGTTGATAAAGACTTTAAGGAAATACCTAATACTGAGAAGATTTGGAAAGCAGATTTAATTCTTTTAGCGATGGGCTTTTTAGGACCAGAGCAGTATTTAAACGAAAAACTAAACCTTGAGCTGGACGAGAGATCGAACTTTAAAGCCGAGCACAACGTGCATAAAACTTCACATCCAAAAATTTTTGCCGCTGGCGACTGCCGCCGAGGTCAATCTTTAGTGGTTTGGGCCATCAATGAAGGTCGAGCTGCTGCTAGAGAAGTAGACCTGCACTTAATGGGTGCTACGACCTTAGAATAGAAAAACTTAAACTAGAAAATTATCTTGGTACTTTCCTCATAGACCAAAATACTAGGGCTAGTGATAAAGGAAATCCAATAAACATGGTAGCCATACCAAAATAAAATACGCAGCGTTGCAGAAAGGATGTGCGATTAGTTTTTGTTACGGACGGTTCAAAGTATTCTCCGGAATGCAAATAAACGTAATCTTTAAATCTTGCTTGCATCTTTGAAATCCAATTTCTGACTTCTGCCAACCGCGCATCATTTTGAAGAGCTTCGAGCGGCGGCACTGGCAAACTTGCATGACATTGAATAATACCGAATAGTAAAAGATCTCGTGTTCCTGGATTATCACCATCTAAAAAAAGACTTTCAGATTTATTGAGTTCAGATTCCCAAAAAAGGTATTGGTCGCCAAAATTTTTAGGATCTTTATTTTTTGATCTGAATTTAATTAGATTTATCAAAACAAACATATAAAAAGTTGAGAAACTTAGTAGGAAGTTATTTATCGATCTTCTAAAACCATTAGATTTTGCATCCGCATCATGCGCCCAAGCAGAAAAAAATTTTAATGGATTATTTGTGCGATGAAATACACCCTGCCAAGTTCCTCTTATAGCTATCAATTCATTTTCGGTAATGGCATTGTAGCCAAGTTTTTGAAGAATTTTAGTTGATTCAATTTCTGCAGGATTTTTGTCAATAGAGACCACGGGCATATAAATGCCCCACTTATTAAAGATTTTAAATGATGGTATTTGATAGACAACATGCTCGATATTTTGATCATGTAAAGCAAGAAGAACCGCCTGTACCCAGGGAGAGTGATTAAATCCATAAACTTTTACTTTCATATTTTCAATACAGCCAGGTTCACACGATTGACATGCTTTAAAGAATACTTTGAGTTAAAAACTTTACAATTGCTTCGGCAAAAATATCATTTTTATCGCCCACCACCATGTGAGTGGCATCATCGATTTTTGCAAATTTTGAGTGAGAAATGGTATTTAAAAAGTGCTCTTTTTCTTCGTCAGTTAAAATATCGCTTAAAGCTCCTTGGACTAATAAAGCCGGAACTGAAACTCTTTGTGCGGCTAATTCTAATTGCTTAAATCTCTCCTCTCTTTCTTTTTTTTCTTTTATTTGTCCGCCTTTATCAGCTAAAAATAATGGATCCCAGTGCCAATAATACCGATTGTCATTAGCTAATCTTAAGTTTCTTTCTAAGCCGGAAGTATCTTTAGGTCTTTTTCTGTTTGGGAGGTATGCAGAGACAGCATTTGAGGCTTCTTCGATTGTTGAAAATCCGTCAATTCCAGATCTCATAAAATTTATAATTCTTTCCGAGCCTTTATCATTTGGTCTTATTCCTATATCAACCATAGTAAGACTAGAACAATAATCTCTTTCTTTTTCATGGCCTGCTAAAGATAGAGAAACCATACCACCCAAAGAAGCTCCAATCAGATTAGCTTTCTTATCATTTTGTTTAATAATCTTTATCAAGTCATCTTTGTGCGCATTGAAAGTATAATTACCGTCTTCATCCCAAAAACTTTCCCCGTGTCCGCGTAAGTCATAAGTAATCACATGAAATCCTAGGTCAGCAATTTTAGATGCCGAACCTTTCCAGGAGTGTCTAGTTTGTCCTCCACCATGAAGCATAACCACCATAGGGTTTTTTTTATCACCCCACTCCGAAGCAATTATTTTTCTATTCCCAGAGACTAGATATGTTGTTTTCATTTTTAATTACTATCGTAAAGTACTTCTTTAGGTGTTTTTTTATTAATAAGGTTTGAAAAAATTAAAGAAAGAACTCCGATCACGATAACCGAAGCAAGCATGCCCACAAACCAAATATTTAAATAAATTTTAGGTTCAATTTCGAAAATATTTTTTTCTAAAAAATAGGTAGTGGTTTGTGCTAATGAACTACCCAAAAATCCTGCAATTAAAGCAAGACTTAAAAACTCTAGAAAAGAATTTCTTTGAAGTAATTTACTAGAAGCTCCAATTGTCTTAAGGATTGCAGCTTGTTTTTCTCGTTGCTTAAAACTCTCTTGAACTGTAGCAATTAGCAAAAAAATTGATGAAACAACTGTTAGACCAAGAATTAGTTTAAAAGCTTCAGAGACTTTCGAAATAATTCCTTGTATCTCAGCAATTAGTTCTGATAAGGAGATGATTGAAACCGTGGGAAATCTCTTTATAAATTCTGAGGAAAAAGTCTTTTTATCTTGGGAAACAAAAAAAGAAGTTATGTAGGTTGATACATTACTTTCAAAATCTTCTTTATAACCGATTGCAAAAAAATTAGGGCTAAAATTTTCCCAATTTACTTCTCTAATGCTTTGAACATATGAATCTCTGGATTTCCCAGAAATTTCAATAGTTATTTTATCGTTGAGTTTTAAGTTATACCTCTCTGATATTTCATTTGAAATAGAAATACCATTCTTTTCTTTTCCAAACCAACTGCCTTCTATGATCTGATTTCCTTCAGGTAGGTTTGTCATCCAAGTGAAATTAAAAGTTCTATCGATTTTTTCGTCTTCTTTTTTTGGATTTACTTTAAAAAATCTTGCGCTAGTGACAGGATAAATTTTTTCTGATTTAACATCATTTTTCTCTAGAAATTTTAAAAAATCTGGAATCTCTGTCTCAGTAATATTTATAGCAAAGTTGTTCGGAGCTGTATCAGGCAAAGATGTTTTCCAAGCACTTATCAAATTAGATGATGCTGAAAAAGCAATTAAGCTTATCGCAATGGAAAGAGTTAAAGAAATTATCTGCAAACTATTCGAAAATTTTCTTCGATTCAATTCAAAAAAAATCATTTTAAGTGGTTTTAATGGATTAAGGCTTTCTGGCTTAATCGCAGCAAAAACAAAAAAGACCAGCGCAAAAATAAATAAAACTAATGCCATGATTGAGAAAAAAATAATGTTAGTAAGTAATATGTTTTGAGTAAAAAGAATTAATAAGAGATAGAAAAATATCAAACCTAGGCTGGCATTTATAAAAATTTTAAAAATAGGAAGTTTTTCAAATTCAGACTTTCTTAATATTTCATTTGGCGGAACCTTAAAAAGTCTGCTTAAGACAGGGAATGAGAAAACAAGCAAACAGAAAAATACTATAGCGCCAGAAATAAGATATGGTTGCGGTCCCGCAGAAGGAAAATTTGTTGGAAAATAATCTTTTAAAAGGAATATGAAATTTAATTGGATTAACCAGCCCATCAATATTCCCAACACAGTAGCAACTACACCTATCAATCCAAAAATAGATAAGTAAGTAAATCTTATATTTTTAGGGGATAAACCCAGTGCCTTTAGAATAGCAACATAACTAATATGCTTTCTTATAAATTGCAGCGTGCAAATGGAGACTGTAAGAGATGCAATTATGATTGATAAAAAAGCTCCTAGAAGAAAAAAATTTGATGCTCTTGAAAAAGATTCTCCTAACGGACTAGATTCATCATTAAAAAATACTATTTCGTCGCCAGGTTTTTTTATATTCTGAAAATAATTTTCTATTATGTCTAAATTTTCCTGTTCAGCTTTAAAAAGGTACATGTACCTTACTCTGGAGCCAGGTTTTAAAATATTTGTTTCTTTTAGATCGATTGAATTAATTATAGCTCTAGGTGCAAAAGCGAAAGAACTAGAGCCCCTATCAGGTTCGTTTACAATAGTATTAGAAACAAGGAAATCTTTATCACCTAGAGAAATACTTTGTCCAATATCTACACCTAGAAAGTCTAAAATTCTTTTATCAAGCCAAACTTCTCCGCTTTTTGGAGGTGAAGTGACGAAATAATTATTTAAAGCATTGCTTAATTCAATTTCTCCCTCAAGAGGATAGAAAGAATCAACACTTTTAACAGTTGCCAGCCTAAATTCATCCCCAAAAGATAATACGGAACCAAAAACGTGACTTTTAGAATAATCAAAATCTATTTTTGGTATTAATAATTCATCTAACTCATAGCTTGATTCAAATTTTAGGTCTCCTCCAAGAAACTCTCTTGACTCAGCATCTAGAGATTTTTGCAGCCTATCTGAAAATAAAGCTATAGAAGATAATATTCCTATCGCAACGATCAATGACATCAACATGATTATCATTTGACCTGATTTAATCTCTCTAAGGAAAATTCTTATAGCAAGAAAAAAAAGAGTCATACTACTTTTCCACTTACTAATTCCAACTCTCTATCACATCTCGAAGCAAGTTGCTTATCGTGAGTTACTATAACAAGCGCACTGGAAGAATCTTTATAGGAATCAAATAGCAAATCTACAACCAATTGACTATTTTTTGAATCTAAGTTTCCAGTAGGTTCGTCGCAGAATAAAACTTTTGCCTCACAAGCGAAAGCTCTAGCTATGGCCACTCTTTGTTGCTCACCTCCAGATAGCTGCTTTGGATAATGATTTATTCTATCTTGTAGATCTACTTTTATTAAAAAATTTTTAGCCACTTCTTTTGCTTTCTTTTTTGCTTTTAATTCTAAAGGAAGCATTACGTTTTCTAGCGCTGTTAACCCTGGCAAAAGTTCAAAATTTTGAAAAACAAATGCTACAGAATCTTTTCTAACCAGAGCTCTTTTTTCTTCTGAGAGAGAATGAAGCGGCTCATCAGCTAAAAATACTTCACCTGACGAAGGGAGGTCTAAACCAGCTAAAATGCTCAAAAGTGTTGATTTACCCGAGCCAGATGGACCCGTTATTGCTATAGAAGAAGCTTCTTCAACGTCTAGATTAATGTCAGAAAGAATATTTAATTTTTCTTTGTTGAAAAGAATTTGTTTAGATAAATTCCGTGTTTTAATTATCATATGTCAAAAATTTTTGGGTTCTTTAAAAAAATAATTTTATATTTTCTAATTATTTTTTCCTTTACTAATATTATCACTGCTAAAGAGGAGACGCTTCTAATTCTAGGCGATAGCATCAGCGCTGGTTATGGCATAAATCAAAAAGATAACTGGGTTTCCTTATTGCAAGAAGAATTTTATAAGGAAGGAACCTCTTTAAAATTAATTAATTCTAGTGTATCTGGAGATACAACCTCAGGCGGGTTAGAAAGATTAAAAAAAGATCTAAAGATATCTAATCCAGATTATGTGTTAATCGAATTAGGCGGAAATGATGCTTTAAGAGGTTATCCAGTAAAAAAAATAAAAGATAATTTAAAGCAAATGATTTCTTTAGTAAAAGCTAATAATTCGAAACCTTTATTAATGCAGATCAGGATTCCTCCAAATTATGGACAAAAATATACATACGCTTTTGAAAAAATTTATGTAGATCTAGCATTAGCTGAAAATATAAATTTACTTCCATTTATGTTGGAAAATATTGGAGTAAATTCTGATTTAATGCAGTCAGATGGAATTCATCCTAATAAAAAAGCTCAAGCAATAATTGCGCAGGATGTAAAAAAAAATCTAAATAAAATTTTATTTTTTAAGTAAACGAATTAATCCTTCCTGTACTGCAGAAGCTACTAAAACTCCATCTTGAGTGTAAATACTGCCTCTATTAAAGCCATTTGCGTTGCTTGCAGTGGGGCTGTCCAGTGCATAAAGAAGCCATTCGTCCGCTCTAAATTTCCTGTGGAACCACATAGCATGATCCAAGCTCGCGGCTTGGATAGCTCTGTTATAACTACCCCAGCCAACAGCGTGAGGTTTTTGACTAGTGCCCATCAAACCCATATCTGAAGCGTAAGCAAGAACAGCCTGGTGAACTAAGATATCGTCTGATAAATTTCCAACTGCTTTAATCCACATGTTTTTAATTGGCGGCCCTTTTTCTCCAGAAAATGGATCCCAAGGCTCGACGTTTCTAATCTCGATTGGCTTTTCTCTCAAGAAAGCATCCAACATTTCTTTTGGAACTTTGCCTTTTGCTTCTTCTCTAACTTCAGCATCGCTTTTCAATTCTTCAGGTCCCGGCACATCTGGCATTTCAAATTGATGCTCTAAACCTTCTTCTTGAACCTTAAAGGAAACTGACATATTAAAAATAATCTCGCCGTTTTGAATCGCATTGACCGTTCTAGTGGTAAAACTTTTTCCATCTCTAATTCTTTCAACATTATAAAGAATAGGCATATCTACCCTTCCTGGTCTTAGAAAATAAGCATGAAGAGAATGAGCTATTCTTGAGCTTTCAACTGTTTGACTAGCGGCGCTAAGTGCTTGACCAATAACCTGTCCACCAAATACTCTTCCCCATGAGGTTTTTTCACTTTGTCCACGAAATAAATTTTCCTCGAACTTCTCAAGTGCAAGCGTCTTTACAAGCCCATCTAAGAGTTTTTGATTTGCCATAATTAATCCTTTATTGAGTGATCGACTGTTTTTGCGGGTGAATCAGTAGCAGGTTTTCCGACTGCAATTGCAGGAACTCCAGCAACAGTAGTATTCATCTCAACGTCTTCTAAAACTACGCTTCCAGCGGCTACTTTTGCTCCCTCTCCAATTTCTACATTACCTATAATCTTTGCGCCAGCACTAATTAATACTCCTTTTCTAACCTTTGGGTGACGATCGCCAGTTATTTTTCCTGTACCGCCTAGTGTTACTCCTTGAAATATAGAAACATCATCTTCTACTACACTGGTTTCCCCAATTACAATCCCAGTAGCGTGATCTAACATGACTCCATTACCTATTGATGCAGAAGGATGAATATCAACTCCATAATTTTTTGAAGATTGGCTTTGAAGATATAAAGCCATGAAAGTTTTTTTTGATCCTATAAATTTATTTGCTGCTCGATGTGCTTGAAGAGCTAGAAATCCTTTTGAAAAAAGCAATGTCATTAAGTACCCACTGGCGGCAGGATCTCTTTTTTTTACAGCTGATAAATCTTTAATTACTCCAGCTATGATTTCTTCATCACCGAAAGTTTTATCCAACTCATGAAACAAATAATTTTGACTAAAGCCTTCCTGATTTTCGTCGCATGCTAGGTCTTTAGAAAGTTTGAAGGAAAGTGTTGAGCCTAAAGTTTCAAAAGGCTCTAAATAAGCATCTAGAAAAATAGACGCGTCTTCATCATTTTTTATAAAAGTATTAGCCTCGTCTTTGATTTCAGACCAAATTTCTAAAGTTTTCATTTTTCCTAAATTTAGATTAAAAAATTCTAAGTTAAGTTTACTTTAAGATGCAGATAAATTCTTGCTGTCTCTTTTAAAAAAGGGATAATAAACTCTTTTTATGACAACTACATATAATAATTTCTCTGATTCTACTCCAGACATTAAAGTTAATGTTGGAAACACATTTGGCTTTGATGCTGACTTTGAAGTTCCTGCATTTTCGGAATCTAATGAATATGTTCCAACTGTGGATGAAGCATATTGTTTTGATAGATCAACGACTCTTTCCATTTTAGCTGGCTTCTCAAATAACAGAAGAGTAATGGTTCAAGGACTTCATGGCTCTGGAAAATCAACTCATATAGAACAAGTTGCAGCTCGATTAAATTGGCCATGTATCAGAATAAATCTAGATAGTCACATAAGCCGTCTTGATTTATTAGGTAAGGATGCGATTGTTATAGAAAAAGATAAGCAGGTGACAAAATTTCAGGAAGGCATATTGCCTTGGGCTATACAAAATCCAACAGCTTTGGTTTTTGATGAATATGATGCTGGAAGACCCGACGTCATGTTTGTAATTCAAAGAGTCTTGGAAGTAGACGGTAAGTTAACTTTACTAGATCAAAATAGAGTTTTAACACCAAATCCTTTTTTTAGATTATTTGCTACTGCCAACACAGTCGGCTTAGGAGATAGCACTGGTCTTTACCATGGAACTCAACAAATAAACCAAGGGCAGATGGATAGATGGCAAATTGTTTCTTGTCTTAATTATTTATCAGTTGAACTAGAAACCAAAGTAGTTTTATCAAAAGTTCCAGAACTCAATAACAAAAAAGGCACCGAAGTAGTTAAAAATATGATTGAGTTAGCTAACTTAACAAGGGAAGGATTTAAAAATGGAGATATATCTAATTTAATGTCTCCTCGAACTGTAATAAGTTGGGCTGAAAACTACCAAATTTTTTCAGATTTAGCTTCATCTTTTGAATTAAGTTTTTTAAATAAGTGCGACGAAACTGAAAAACCAATTATTTCAGAATATTTGCAAAGATGTTTTGACATAGAAATTGATGACTCAGTTTCAAACTTAGCAGATCAGGATTGAACGATAAATCCAAAGACCAAATCCTCAAAGATGCTCTTTCTTCATCTACGAGAGCAATTTCTCAAAAAAAAGAATTAGAAATTTCCTTCGGCATTGACTCTCTTTCCGGAAATTCTATTCCTAAGATCTCTCCATCTAAAAAGGATTTAATAGTTTCTAGAGGAAAAGCCGATAAGATAGCTTTAAAAGAAAAATATTCTTTTGAAAAGCCTAATAAAATTACTGGAATTCAAGAATTAGACCAAATTCTTTTCGAACAAAATGATGTCCGACTTGATATTTTAGGTTCGTTGCAATTTTCAGGAGTAAAAAATAATTTGCACAGAATTTTTTTAGATTCTCTTGAGAGTTTTGCTCCCGAAACTACACATGAAAATGCTAGTAAAGCTTTACAAATCTGGCTTAAAAGCAATATTTTAAATCTTGATTTGACCAAAAAAGAAGAGTCTTGTTTAGAGCCTTTTAAAAAAGATCTAAGTGCTTTAGAAAGAAAATATATTCCTAGAATTAAAAATGCTCTTGATGAAAAAGACAGTTACCTAAAAGAAATTGAACTCATCTTGGAAGAGTTAGAAATTTCTTTTGATGAAGAAGAAATGGAGGAAGAAGAGTCAAATTCCTATCAAGAAGATCAAGACGAGTCTGAAGAAAATGACGAGCAAGACGAGGAACAATCAGAGGAAGAATCTTCTTCTGAACAACAAGAAACAGAGGCAGAATCTTCGGAAGAATTTGATATAGAAGAAGGAGAAACTGAGGAAACTGAAGACGAATGGTTAGAAAATAGAACAAAACTTGAAGAACTTCTAGGTCAAGAAAGAGAGTCAGAATATAAAGTATTTTCTAGAGATTATGACGAGGTTATTGATGCTGAAGACCTATGTTCTTCTGAAGAACTCAGGCGCTTAAGGACAAGATTAGATCAGCTGATCGATCCAAGTAAATCTGTAATTGCTAAACTTGCGAATAGACTTCAGAGATTGTTATTAGCTCAACAAAATAGGTCCTGGGAGTATGATAAAGACGAAGGGATTTTAGATACTTCAAAGCTACATAAAATCATTACTGATCCCCTCACTTCATTGAGTTTCAAACAAGAAAAGGATACAAAATTTAAAGATACAGTAGTAACTATTTTGGTAGATAGCTCTGGTTCTATGAGAGGAAGATCTATGACAACTGCCGCGATTTCTGCAGACATAATTGGAGCAACTTTAGATAGATGTAATATAAAAACTGAAATTTTAGGTTTCACAACAAAGCATTGGAAAGGTGGAGATAGCAGAAAACTCTGGGTAGAGTGTGGAAAACCAAGCAATCCAGGTAGATTAAATGATCTAAGACACATAATTTTTAAACCGGCCGATTTAGCGTGGAGAAGAGCTAAAAAAAATCTAGGACTCATGCTTCGAGAAGGCCTTTTGAAAGAAAATGTTGATGGTGAAGCTTTGTTGTGGGCTTGCGGGAGACTCTTTAAGAGACCAGAACAAAGGCAAATATTAATGGTGATTTCTGACGGAGCACCAGTAGATGACAGTACTCTTTCTACTAATTCCACTAGTTATTTGGATAATCATTTAAAACAAGTCATTAGAGAAATAGAAAATAAAACCGATATAGATTTAGTTGCAATTGGTATTGGACATGACGTTACTAGGTATTATTCTAAAGCGGTAACCATCCACAGAGCTGAGGAATTAGGTGGTGTTATGTTGGAGCAATTAACTGAACTATTCATTGACAAAAATTCATAATTTCTGTTCTCTTAAAAGCCTTTTTTTATTGACTTATAGCCTTAAAAGACTAAAATTTTTTTATGAAAATTACAAAAACGGATGGTCCTCCTAAGGACGTACTTTATTTTGATGAAGATTACAAAGACGACGAGTTAGATTTAAGTCCTCAAGACGTTGAAGACGTCGCTGAAATATTTAAAACTCCTCTTACTGGATCCTATAATTGGGACTATACGGTCGCAGATAACCGAATAAAAAAACTTTACGAGCTAGGTAAAGAACTAAATTGGAATGGATCAATTGATTTAGATTGGGACTATAACCATCCCAAAGATAAGCCTCTTACAGGGATAGAAGGAGTGACTTTGCCTCATGAAGAACTTGATGCATGGAAAAATTTAACAGATGAAGAAAAAATGGAGTTTGATAGACATGAGACTGCTGAAGTTCTTAGTCAGTTTTTACATGGCGAACAGGGTGCTCTATTAGTTGCATCTCAAATAGTTAGTTGCGCTCCAACGTTTAATGCAAAAATGTATGCAGCTTCCCAAACCTTTGATGAAGCAAGACACGTTGAAGTTTTTAATAGATACCTTCAAGAAAAAGTAGGTTTTCATTATCCTATTAATCCAAACCTTAAGGCTTTGCTTGATAAAATTCTCACTGATGAAAGATGGGATTTAAAATTTATTGGTATGCAAATCATAATTGAAGGATTAGCTCTAGCTGCTTTTACTAACATGAAGTTGTCAGCCAATGACACATTGCTGAAAACACTTTTGCACTACGTCATTAGGGATGAAGCTAGACATGTTACTTTTGGTATTAACTATCTTGAAGATTTTGTTCAAACTCTTTCTCCTGAAGAAATAGAAGACAGAGCGCAATTTGCTTATGAAGCTTGTGTAATTTCAAGAGACAGACTTATCAATACTAAAGCGATGTCGAAATATTTGAAAATGACTGATGAAGAAGTCAGGGAGTTTCAATTGAGTAATGGGGCTATGGATCAATTCAGAAGCTTCTTATTTTCAAGGGTTATGCCTAATTTGAAAAAGATTGGTCTTTTAACTGATTCGATCAGGCCCAAATATGAAGCTCTAGGTATTTTAGAATATGAGCACGCTCCAAGTGATTTTGAAATCGACTGGGCTGAAATTACTAAACCATTAGAATCATCAGATCAGGTTAAAGCAGAATCTGATGAAATGTTAGCTGAAATTCTTAAAGCTCAAGAAGCAGCAAATAGATAATATCATCTTCGATGGGTGCTTTAATTGATTTAAATTCAATTAAATCAGCACCTGTTGACGATAGTTTTTTTCCTTTCTTTTCTGTTCCTAATTGTATTACTGACGAAGGAGTCTCTTTATCTAGCGAATTCCCTAATCTCGATAAAGGTGGCAGTTATCCGAGTGATATGCCTGGACTCTCCGAAAAAATAAGACAGCTTATCTCAGAAATAGAGAGTAAAGAAATGAAGGAAATTCTTTCAGAAAAATTCCAGGTTAATTTAGATAATACAGAAGTTATTACAACTTTAAGAGGCTACTCAAGAATGAAGGATGGAAAAATCCATAGTGATTCAAAATCTAAAGTTTTAACTTTTCTTTTGTATTTGAATGAAGAATGGGTTAACGAAAAAGGATTATTAAGAATGTTAAAAAATAATTCTGATTTAGAGGATTTTATTCAAGAGATTCCTGCTTCTTTTGGGAGTTTAGTTGTATTTAAAGTAACCGAGAATTGTTGGCATGGCTTTCATCCGGTTGAAGGGAAAAGACTGTCGATGCAGATGAACTATGTGAAAAAAGAGTCAGCTTCAAGTCATAAAATAAGACACGGTTTAAGCTCATTTATGAAAAAGCTATTCAGTTGAAAATAGCCTCGTGAGTAAAATAAGCATTGGCATTGATTTTGGTATAACTAATACAGACTTGGTTGTAGCCCATCATGATCAAGTCTCTTATTCAACCTTTCCTTCGGAAAAAGTTAGTGTGAGTTATCTCAAAAAAATTCTTTATCAAGCGAATTTAAATATTAGTGACATAGAGACAATCGGTGTTACCGGTGGCAGGCATGCTGATCTGCCAAACGAGATTGATAATGTATTAGTTGCCCATTTTAACGAGGTAGATGCGATAGGAAGAGGCGCTAAAGCATTAAAAAAAGACTCAAATAATAATTTTCTTGTTGTAAGTTGCGGATCTGGGACGGCTTGTGTCTTAGGTACAAAAGAAAGTTTTATTCATGTTGGAGGAACGGGACTTGGCGGAGGAACAATCAGAGGATTATGTAAGTTATTATTTAATGAAGATGATCCTGAGAGAATAAATACTTTATCTTTAGATGGAGATATAACAAAAGTTGATCATATACTTTCAGATGTTGTTTCTGGTCCTATTGGCAATCTTCCAGAAAATACAAGCGCGGTAAATTTTGGAAAAGGCTCTTTATTTGCACCCAATAACGCTGACTTAGCAGCTGGTGTGATAAATATGGTTGCGCAAACTGTTTTGCGAACTGCTGTTATGAACTCAATTTCTTGCGGGGTTAGCGAGGTAATAGTTATTGGTAGAACTCCTAATTACAGCCTTCTCTCTAATATTTTAAAAGAAGGATTTCATTTATATAACTTAAATTGCGAATTTGTCGAAAACGGAGAATACGCAATTTGCTTAGGAACAATATAAAAAAAGCCAGCATAAGCTAGCTTTTTTTTAATAAGAAGTCCGACGATGTCCTACTCTCGCATAGAAAAAACTACACTACCATCGGCGCTAAACGGTTTCACTTCTGAGTTCGAAATGGATCAGGTGGGTCACGCTTGCTATTGTCATCGGACAAAATTCTTATTTGTTTAAAATATTGTAATCCTTAATGGCAAATTGCTTGACGTTTATTATCTTAGTTGTCTAAAAACATAAAGTTAAGCCTCACGAGCAATTAGTACAGGTTAGCTCAATGCCTTACAGCACTTACACACCCTGCCTATCAACGTCCTAGTCTTGAACGGCTCTTTAGGAACCCGAAGGTTCAGGGAGATCTGGTCTTGAGGTAGGCTTCCCACTTAGATGCTTTCAGCGGTTATCCTTTCCGAACATAGCTACCGGGCAATGCCACTGGCGTGACAACCCGAACACCAGAGGTTCGTTCATTCCGGTCCTCTCGTACTAGGAACAACTCCTCTCAAATCTCCAACGCGCACGGCAGATAGGGACCGAACTGTCTCACGACGTTCTAAACCCAGCTCGCGTACCACTTTAAATGGCGAACAGCCATACCCTTGGGACCTGCTCCAGCCCCAGGATGTGATGAGCCGACATCGAGGTGCCAAACACCCCCGTCGATGTGAACTCTTGGGGGGTATAAGCCTGTTATCCCCGGCGTACCTTTTATCCGTTGAGCGATGGCCCTTCCATACAGAACCACCGGATCACTATGACCTACTTTCGTACCTGCTCGACCCGTCGGTCTCGCAGTTAAGCTACCTTATGCCATTGCACTCACTGCACGATGTCTGACCGTGCTGAGGTAACCTTCGTACTCCTCCGTTACTCTTTAGGAGGAGACCGCCCCAGTCAAACTACCCACCACACACTGTCCTCGACCCGGATTACGGGACTGAGTTAGAACCTCAAATGTATAAGGGTGGTATTTCAAGGATGACTCCACAAGAGCTAGCGCTCCTGCTTCAAAGTCTCCCACCTATCCTACACATATAAATTCAAAGTCCAGTGTGAAGCTATAGTAAAGGTGCACGGGGTCTTTCCGTCTTGCCGCGCGTATACGGCATCTTCACCGCAAATTCAATTTCACTGAGTCCTGGGTCGAGACAGTATGGCCATCGTTACGCCATTCGTGCAGGTCGGAACTTACCCGACAAGGAATTTCGCTACCTTAGGACCGTTATAGTTACGGCCGCCGTTCACCGGGGCTTCGATCACAAGCTTCGTCCGAGGACTAACCTGATCAATTAACCTTCCGGCACCGGGCAGGCGTCACACCCTATACTTCCACTTACGTGTTTGCAGAGTGCTATGTTTTTAGTAAACAGTCGCAGCCACCTGGTATCTTCGACCTCTTTCCGCTCCAGAAGCAAGTTCTTTCACGTAATAGAGGCGTACCTTCTCCCGAAGTTACGGTACCATTTTGCCTAGTTCCTTAACCCAAGTTCTCTCAATCGCCTTAGTATTCTCTACCTGATCACCTGTGTCGGTTTACAGTACGGCTCCCTACTATCTATAGCTTAGAAGTTTTTCCTGGAAGCATGGCATCTATCACTTCTCAACTTAAAAAGTTGATCGTCATAAGTTCTCAGCTAAAGGTGTTCCGCATTTAACTAAAACACCAGCCTACAACCTTAAACAGGGACAACCATCGCCCTGCTGATATAGCCTTCTCCGTCACTCCATCGCAATAATAGGAAGTACAGGAATATTAACCTGTTTTCCATCGACTACGGCTTTCGCCCTCGCCTTAGGCACCGACTTACCCTGTCCCGATTAGCGTTGGACAGGAAACCTTGATCATTCGGCGGAAAGGTTTTTCACCTTTCTCTCGTTACTCATGTCAGCATTCTCACTTCTGATACCTCCAGAGAATTTCACAATCCTCCTTCACTGGCGTACAGAACGCTCCTCTACCATAGATCCAAAAGGATCTATCCGCAGCTTCGGTTTATGATTTAGCCCCGTTATATCTTCCGCGCGGGCCGACTCGACTAGTGAGCTGTTACGCTATCTTTAAAGGATGGCTGCTTCTAAGCCAACCTCCTAGCTGTTTAAGCCTTCCCACATCGTTTCCCACTTAATCATAATTTGGGACCTTAGCTGGCGGTCTGGGTTGTTTCCCTTTCCACTACGGACGTTAGCACCCGCAGTGTGTCTCCCGTGCTAATACTTGTTGGTATTCGGAGTTTGCGTCGGTTTGGTAAGTCGGGATGACCCCCTAGCCGAGACAGTGCTCTACCCCCAACAGTAATACACGAGGCGCTACCTAAATAGCTTTCGAGGAGAACCAGATATCTCCGAGCTTGATTAGCCTTTCACTCCGATCCACAGCTCATCCCCTCATTTTTCAACATAAGTGGGTTCGCGCCTCCAATAAGTATTACCTTACCTTCACACTGGCCATGGATAGATCGCCCGGTTTCGGGTCTACTCCCTGCGACTCAACGCCCTATTAAGACTCGGTTTCCCTATGCCTACCTTATAAAGTTAAGCTTGCCACAGACAGTAACTCGCTGACCCATTATACAAAAGGTACGCAGTCACTCCGTTTATCCGAAGATAAACTTAGAGCTCCTACAGCTTGTATGCATATGATTTCAGGTTCTATTTCACTCCCCTCTCCGGGGTTCTTTTCGCCTTTCCCTCACGGTACTAGTTCACTATCGGTCAGCTAGGAGTATTTAGCCTTGGAGGATGGTCCCCCCATGTTCAGTCAAGATTTCTCGTGTCCCGACCTACTCGATTTCACAAAAAAAGAAAATTAATTTACAGGACTATCACCTTCTATGGTCAAGCTTCCCAACTTGTTAAGTTTTCTCTTTAATTGCTTAAGGGCTGTTCCGCTTTCGCTCGCCGCTACTCACAGAATCTCAATTGATTTCTTTTCCTATAGGTACTTAGATGTTTCAGTTCCCTACGTTAGCTTCTTTATCCTATGTATTCAGATAAAGATTCCTAGGTTATCCTAGGAGGGTTTTCCCATTCGGAGATCTTCGGGTTATAGCTTGTTTATCAGCTTACCGAAGCTTATCGCAGATTACTACGTCCTTCATCGCCTCTAGCTGCCAAGGCATCCGTCATATGCACTTAATTACTTAACTATATGTTTTTAAAAAACTAATTTTAAAAAATGTTAAGACTTTTTTTGAATAATAAGCGCCAATTAAATTTGCCATTAGCATTCTGAAAATAAAATTTTCAGAACATTATTGTATAAATTTGGAATAAATAAATTTATTCCGAACTTGATCTATCGTAAAAGCGAAATTCGCTTTTAAAATAGTTGATTAATAATTGATAACATTAATTATTAATCTAAATTAATGGATTAAGAGATCTCATCAATCTCGTCCATTAATCGTTGGATTACAATACTTTTAAAGAACGCACGTACCCAGAAAATCAAAATTTAAAGGGTAAAAAATTCATATAATTCGAACGGACACTCACGAATAACTTAGGCTGTGTATAAATATATAGGAGGTGATCCAGCCCCAGGTTCCCCTAGGGCTACCTTGTTACGACTTCGTCCCAGTCGCGTATCATACCGTGGGGGCCGTCCTCCCGAAGGTTAGACAAACCACTTCTGGTACAACACACTCCCATGACGTGACGGGCGGTGTGTACAAGGCCCGAGAACGTATTCACCGCGACATTCTGATTCGCGATTACTAGCGATTCCTGCTTCATGGAGTCGAGTTGCAGACTCCAATCCGGACTAAGGAAGACTTTGTGGGATTGGCTCCAGCTCGCGCTTTCGCAACCATCTGTATCTCCCATTGTAGCACGTGTGTAGCCCAACCCGTAAGGGCCATGATGACTTGACGTCGTCCCCACCTTCCTCCGTGTTATTCACGGCAGTCTCCTTAGAGTTCCCACCCGAAGTGCTGGCAAATAAGGATAAGGGTTGCGCTCGTTACTGGACTTAACCATACATCTCACGACACGAGCTGACGACAGCCATGCAACACCTGTCTTAGTGTTCCCGAAGGCACAAATCTATCTCTAGAAATTTCACTAGATGTCAAGGGTTGGTAAGGTTTTTCGCGTTGCATCGAATTAAACCACATGCTCCACCGCTTGTGCGGGCCCCCGTCAATTCATTTGAGTTTTAGCCTTGCGGCCGTACTCCCCAGGCGGACAACTTAATGCGTTAGCTGTGCCACTGAACCCGAAAGTCCAACGGCTAGTTGTCATCGTTTACGGCGTGGACTACCAGGGTATCTAATCCTGTTTGCTACCCACGCTTTCGCACCTCAGCGTCAGTTACGGTCCAGAGAGTTGCCTTCGCCATTGGTATTCCTCATGATATCTACGCATTTCACCGCTACACCATGAATTCTACTCTCCTCTCCCGTACTCCAGTTTAAAAGTTTTGAATGCAGTTCCCAGGTTAAGCCCGGGGATTTCACACCCAACTTGTCAAACCGCCTACGCGCGCTTTACGCCCAGTAATTCCGATTAACGCTTGGACCCTCCGTATTACCGCGGCTGCTGGCACGGAGTTAGCCGGTCCTTATTCTGTAAGTAATGTCACGGTCATTGGGTGTTAACCAATAACTTTTCTTCCTTACCTAAAGTGCTTTACAACCCGAAGGCCTTCTTCACACACGCGGCATGCCTGGATCAGGGTTGCCCCCATTGTCCAATATTCCCCACTGCTGCCTCCCGTAGGAGTCTGGGCCGTGTCTCAGTCCCAGTGTGGCTGATCGTCCTCTCAGACCAGCTAGAGATCGTAGTCTTGGTGAGCCATTACCTCACCAACAAACTAATCTCACGCAGGCTCATCAAACAGCAAGAGCTTCCAAGGATAGGCCCTCTTTCCCCCTTAGGGTATATGCGGTATTAATTCGGGTTTCCCCGAGCTATCCCCCACTGAATGGTAGATTCCTACGCGTTACTCACCCGTCCGCCGCTTTACTCGCTTCCGAAGAAACTTTCTCGCTCGACTTGCATGTGTAAGGGCTGCCGCCAGCGTTCAATCTGAGCCATGATCAAACTCTTCAATTAAATTAAACGGATAATTTTTTTTATAAAAAAAAATATCAAAAAAATGAGTGATCTTTGATTAGAAATCAAAGATGTACATATTGACACAAACCTCAATTATTTAAAGGTAAGTGCCCGCACGAATTACATGAACTAATCTGTTTAAAAACTCTCAGTGATGGTGATAAACACCACACGAAATCGGGATTATACATAGGTTGTTATTAATTCAAAGCTTTAATTAATACTTAAGCTAAATCAATTATCAGATGTCTGTGTTTGCCAACTTGAAAGGTATGTTTAGAGCCATTTTTAATTAAAAATCGCTCGTTATTTATCTTGTTATTATCAACTTTAACAGCAGACTGTTTTATCATTCTTCTAGCTTCCGATTTACTAGAACATAAAATATCTTTTTTGAGTTTAGGTTCAGCTAATAAATCTATTAACAAAATTTCTTTACTAGGAATTTTAATTTTTACTTTTTTAATTTTGGAAGGAGCTTTTTTCTTTCTGAATCTATTCTTAAATTCTTCCCTAGCATCTTCGGCGGCTTTTTTTGTATGAAATCTCTCAACAATTTCTTCACCAAGAATAATTTTAAATTCCATAGGATTAGCTCCTTTTTTCACCGATGCTTTATATGAATCTATTTCTTTATTAGATTTGAAGCTCAAGAGATCAAAATATTTCCACATCAATTCATCTGAAATAGACATTATTTTGCCAAACATAGTTTCCGGTTTTTCTTTGAGTCCTATGTAATTATTAAGCGATTTGGACATTTTTTTTATTCCATCTAAACCTTCTAATATAGGCATTGTTATTACTATCTGCTCCTTCATATTATTTAATTTCTGTATGTCTCTTCCAACTAATAAATTAAATTTTTGATCAGTACCTCCAAGTTCAATATCCGCTTTTAATGCAAAAGAATCATAACCCTGCACTAAGGGATATAAGAATTCGTGGATTGAGATTGGTCGGTTTCCTTTAAACCTTTTACTAAAATCATCGCGTTCCAGCATTCGAGCTACGGTCATCGCAGAAGCAAGTTCAATAATTTCAGATGGTTTCATTTTGTCAAACCAGGAAGAGTTATATTCAATTTTTGTTTTTTTTGGATCTAAAATTTTGAAAACTTGTTCAGAATATGATTTAGCATTTTTCTTAAGTTCAGATTTAGAAACTGTGGGCCTAGTTTCATTCACACCAGACGGATCGCCTATTAAACCGGTAAAATCTCCTATTAAAAAAATTATTTTATGTCCAAGATCTTGGAACTGT
>CABYXE010000006.1 GCA_902522825.1 uncultured SAR86 cluster bacterium | reverse complement strand
TATTCATTGGCTCTAAGATTTTATCCAAGGATAATTCCGAGCATATATAAGCTTCTAAAAATTTTATTGCAGCTATTATTGCATCTCCAGTATTGGAAGCATCCAGACAGATAATATGACCTGATTGCTCTCCTCCGAGGTCCCACCCTAATTCCTCAAGTTTTTGCAATACGAATTTATCTCCCACATCCGATCTAATTAACTCTACTCCCATTTTATTTAAAGCGATTTCAAGCCCTTTATTTGTCATTATTGTTCCAACTACTCCTTTTGCGCCTAAAGTAATCTGATTTTCAAATTTATCTCTAGCTAAAACAAATAAAATATCGTCACCATTAAGCTCCTTTGCATTCTTATCTACAAAAATTAATCTATCTCCATCCCCATCTAATGCTATTCCGAAATCTGCTTCATTTTTAAGCACTTCTTTCTGTAAAAATTTGATGTCTGTGGATCCACAATTTTTATTAATATTAGTTCCGTCTGGTTTATCAGATAGAACAACCAATTCTGCTCCTAATTCTTTAAAAACTTTAGGAGCAACGTCATAAGCAGCCCCATTGGCAACATCTAAAACTATTTTAAGTTTATTAAAATTAATATTCCTTTTTAAAGAGCTTTTACAAAATTCAATATATCTTCCGCTTGCATCACTTATTCTTGTAGCCTTACCTAAATTTTTTGCTGGAGAAACAATCATATTCTCAGTCATTTTTTTTTCTATTTTCTCTTCGAGTTTATTAGAAATCTTTTTCCCATCATCTCCAAAGAATTTAATTCCATTATCTTCATACGAATTATGAGAGGCGCTAATAACAATACCGGCTTGATTTTTAAATGAACTTGCCAAATAAGAAATTGCAGGAGTTGGCATTGGTCCGACTAATTTTACGTCTATACCAGCAGCAATAATTCCTGATTGCAGAGCTGTTTCAAGCATGTAGCCTGAAATTCTTGTATCTTTCCCAATTATAAAGGCTTTGATGCCTTCTTTTTTAAATACTTGGCCAGCAGCCCAACCTAATTTGAGGATAAATTCTGGATTTGTTTCCTTAGAAATAGAACCTCTTATTCCATCAGTTCCAAAAAGCTTTCTTTTCTGTATTTTTAATAAATTAGCCAAAAACTTCCTCTACCATTGCTACAGTCATTGGAACGTTATGAACTCTAAGTATTTTCGCTCCATTTAATAAAGAAATTATACCAGTAGTAATGCTTGTCTGATCTAAATTAGTTTCTCTAGTAAGTTTTTTTAAAAACCCTTTTCTCGAAATGCCTACAAGACATAAGTTTTCAAATTTTTTGTAATCAAATTTACTAATAATTTCTATGTTTTCAAAAGTAGTTTTACCAAAGCCGAAGCCAGGGTCTAAAATTATTTTTTCTTTCAAGATACCTTTTTTTGAGAGTTCTGAAATTTTTTTGTCAAAATAATTTTCAATTTCAGAGCAAATTGAATTCTTTGTTAGGTTTCTTTCTTTATGCATTATGCAAATTGGAAGTTTGTAGTTTTTGACAAGTTCGAGAGATTTTTCGTCTTTCAATGAATTTATGTCATTTATAAGGTCGACCCCACTTTTTATAGCTTCAAATATTACTTCAGATTTTGAGGAATCTATTGAAACAACCGCTTCAATATTTTTTATTTCTTCTAAAATTGGCACTATTCTATCCAATTCTTCTTCAGCGGATATTCTAATTGAGTTTGGTCGAGTTGATTCTGCTCCAATATCTATAAAAGAAGCCCCATGACTTTGCATTTTTTCTATTTCTTTGAGGACTTTACCTTTGTCTATTTTTTTAGAATTAGGAAAATTAAACCTTCCGCCATCAGAAAATGAATCTGGGGTTAAATTAATAACCCCCATGACTTTTGGAACATCAAAGTTAAGCTCTTTTTTAGAAAAGAGCATCTATGTTAAGTTTGATTTGCTGGATCTGAGATTGAAGGTTCTTCAGGAGTTTTCTTTTTTTTATTTCCCGATTCGTCTTCATCGTTAGTTCTAGGAGAAGCCCCAGCCATAATATCTTCGATCTGATCACTGTCTAGGGTTTCAAATTCTACTAAGGCCTTTGCCATACTGTGAAGCTTGTCAATATTATCCTTAAGAATCTTAGTAGCAGCAGAATAACAATCGTCAATTATTTTTCTTGCTTCAGAATCTATGAGTTCTGAAGTTTGGTCTGAAAAAGCTGTACTAGAGTTGCCAGCAGTTCTACCTAGGAAAGGTTCATCGCCACTTTCTTCAGAATATTTCATTGGGCCTAACTTTGAAGAATAACCCCATTTAGTAATCATATTTCTTGCTAGTTCAGAAGCTCTTTCAATATCGTTAGATGCGCCTGTGGTTACACCATCTGTTCCGTAAATAAGCTCTTCAGCAATTCTTCCTCCGAAAAGACCACAAATTCGATCTAATATTGCTTGCTTACTTAAACTATATTTATCTTCTTCCGGAAGGAACACAGTTACTCCTAAAGCTCTTCCTCTTGGAATAATAGATACTTTATAGACAGGATCATGCTCTTTAAGACATTTTCCAACTATAGTATGGCCAGCTTCATGATAAGCGGTTTGAGTTTTTTCTTCATTACTCATAACCATTGATTTTCTTTCTGCGCCCATCATAACCTTGTCTTTGGCGAGTTCTAGCTCAATCATTGAAACTTTTTTCTTTCCTGACCTGGCTGCAAAAAGTGCTGCTTCGTTGATTAAATTAGCTAAATCTGCTCCTGAAAAACCTGGAGTTCCTCTTGCAATAAAAGAAACTTCAACATCTTTGTCGACTGGTACTTTTTTTATATGAACTTTAAGAATTTGCTCTCTACCTTTAATATCAGGCAAAGGTACAACTACTTGTCTATCAAATCTTCCGGGTCTCAATAAGGCAGGGTCCAATACATCAGGTCTATTGGTGGCTGCAATTATAATTACTCCCTCATTGGATTCGAAACCATCCATTTCAACAAGCAATTGGTTAAGTGTTTGTTCTCTTTCGTCATGTCCGCCACCTAAACCAGCTCCTCTATGTCTTCCTACAGCATCAATCTCATCTATGAAGACAATGCATGGAGACTGCCTTTTAGCTTGTTCAAACATGTCTCTAACTCTCGAAGCACCAACTCCCACAAACATTTCTACAAAATCTGAACCCGAAATTGTAAAGAAAGGAACTTTAGCTTCTCCAGCAATTGCTCTGGCGAGAAGAGTTTTACCTGTACCTGGCGAACCAACCATCAAAATTCCTCTTGGAATTTTTCCACCAAGTTTTTGAAATTTGGTTGGATCTCTTAAAAAATCCACAAGTTCTTGTACTTCCTCTTTGGCTTCTTCAACTCCAGCAACATCTTTAAATGTAGTTTTAACCTTGCCGCCCTCAAGCATTTTTGCTTTGCTTTTACCAAAACTCATTGGGCCGCCTCTACCGCCTGCACCTCCTTGCATCTGTCTCATAAAAAAGAAGAAAATTGCAAGAATGATAAGAATTGGAAAACTTGCAACTAAAAGTTGAGACCAGATACTGTCTGATTGAGGTTGTTCTCCCAATACTTCAACTTGATGAGCAAATAAATCATCCATCAACTGATTATCTTGAACATAAATGGGTCTAGTTGTTGTAAATGTACTACCATCGCTCATAGTTCCATCAATAGTGAAACCATCTCCTTTAAACGAGACCGTGCTAATTTGATCTTTATTAACCAGGGAAATAAATTGAGAATAAGTCATTGTTTCCTTGGGTGGACCTTCATAGACGCTCTGAATAGCAAAGAAAGTCATACCGACTATTGCCATCCATAAAAGCGCGTTTTTCATAAACTGTGACATATTAATTTCCTTTTTTTAATTCTTGTTTAGACCTAAAAGATAAATTTCTTTAGAAATTTTCCTAGATGAATCTGGTTTTAATCTTTTTATTATTTTAAATCTCTTATTAATTTCTTTACTTAAAAATTCAGTTGATCTACCTTCAAAACATTTTGCAAGAAAATTACCCCCTTTTACAAGCGTTTTATCTACTATGCTTAGCTCAATTTCTAATAAATCAATCATATTTGTGTCATCTATAAACCTTACTCCACTTATATTGGGGGCTATATCTGATATTACAACATCTATAGGCTGGTTTAATTTATTTTGATCAAACTCTCTTAAATCGCTTTTAATAAATTTTACATCTTTTATTTTGGGCATATCTAGGATATCAATTGCAATAATTGAGCCAGTGCCATTAAGTTCCTTACTTATAACTTGAGACCACCCTCCTGGAGCAGAACCAAGGTCAATTATATTTAGATTTTTTCTTAAGATATTTTCTTTTTTATTTATATCAATTAACTTAAAAGCAGCTCTTGAACGATAACCTAGTTTTTTTGCTTTAAGATTGTATTTTTCTCCAGAAAAATAAGATTCACTTTTAGACACAATTATCTATGGTTTACAGAAATTATTTCATACTCCTGAATACCTGATGGACTTTCAAATTTGACGATATCTCCCTCTTCTTTAGAAATCAACGCTCTAGAAAGAGGAGAAGAATAAGATATTTTTCCAGTTTGTACATCGGCCTCGTCCTCACCAACTATTTTGTATTCGACCTCCGAATCATCCAAAATATTAACTAATTCTATTGTTGTTCCAAAAATGATCTTTCCAGAGGGCGGAATAGCTAGAATATCAATTATTTGAGACCGACTTAATTTAGACTCTATTTCTCTAATTCTTGCTTCTGATAAACCTTGTTGTTCTTTTGCTGCGTGATATTCTGCGTTTTCTTTCAAGTCTCCAAACTCTCTTGCGGCAGCTATTTCTTTCGAAATCTTAGGTCTCTCTGATAAGAGAATTTCTAACTCCTTTTTTAAAAGAAGTTCTCCCTCTACAGTCATCGGTTCTCTTTCTTCCATATTCTTATTTCTAATGTATATCTTGTAGTTTTTGTACCGACCAATCAAGTTGATTTCTAATTACTTTACATATCGCAACAGCTCCTTGAATTGTTGTGGTACAACAAATTTTTTCTTCTAGTGCAGTTCTTCTTATGGACGCAGAATCTTTAATCGATTCTCTGCCTTCCGTTGTATTAATTACTAAGGAGATTTCATTATTTTTCATTAAGTCGATAATGTGAGGCCTGCCTTCAAGAACTTTATTTATTTGTCTTGATTCAAAACCAAGTTCTTTTAAGGTTCTTACCGTCCCTTTTGTCCCAACTAAAGTAAAGCCGCTTTGTGTTAAATCTTCAGCAATTTCTTTTAAAAACTGCTTATCAGTATTTCTAACACTTATGAAAGCTGAGCCTGACTCAGGAATTGAAACTCCAGCAGCAATTTCTGCCTTTTCAAAAGCTTCTTCAAATGTTTTTCCTATGCCCATGACTTCTCCTGTTGATCTCATTTCTGGCCCTAAAATAGGATCGACATTTTGAAATTTTTCAAATGGCATTACTGCTTCTTTGACATTGAAGAACTTGAGTTTTGGAACTTCTAGTATTTTTTGTTCATTCAAAGAGATACCTGCCATTACTCTTGCAGCAATTTTAGCTAATGGCATACCTAGAGCTTTAGAAACAAAAGGAATAGTCCGGGAAGCTCTAGGGTTAACTTCAAGAAGATATACCTTATCGTTTACATATGCTATCTGAACGTTGACTAACCCTATAATATCCATGTTTTCTATTACTTTCTTTACTTCTTTTTTAATTTTTTCTTCTGTTTCTTTAGTTATATTGTAAGGTGGAATTGAACATGCAGAATCTCCTGAATGGACTCCTGCTTGCTCTATATGCTGCAAAATTCCGCAAATAAGTATTTGAGTTCCATCAGAAATTGCTTCAACATCAAACTCTATAGCAACGTCTAAAAACTTATCGAGTAACACTGGATTGGAATCATTCACTTGAAAAGCTTCGCCTAAGTAGTTAACCAAATCATCTGATCCATAAACTACTTCCATACCTCTTCCACCTAAAACATAAGAAGGCCTTACTACTAAAGGATATCCAATTTTATTACCAATTTTTATTGCCTCTTCTTTGTTTGAAGCCATCCCATTTGGTGGTTGGGTTAAGTTATTCTCTTCGACAAATTCTAAAAATCTTGCCCTGTCTTCTGAAAGGTCAATTTGATCTGGAGAAGTACCAAAGATCGGTACATTAAATTTTTCTAGATCTTTTGCAAGTTTAAGAGGCGTTTGACCGCCGTATTGGATTATTAGTCCATCAGGTTTCTCTATTTCTATTATTTCTAACACATCCTCTAATGTAATTGGCTCAAAATAAAGTCTATCTGACGTATCGTAATCCGTTGAGACAGTTTCTGGATTGCAATTTACCATTATCGTTTCAAATCCATTTTCTTTTAAGGCCTGAGCAGCATGCACACAACAATAATCAAATTCTATTCCTTGGCCAATCCTGTTAGGTCCTCCTCCTAAAACCATAACTTTCTTTTTGTCAGTTGGATTAGATTCACATTCTTCTTGATAAGTTGAATACATGTAGGCAGTGGATGTTTTAAATTCAGCAGCGCAAGTATCAACTCTTTTATATACAGGGTTAATTTTCAGTTTTTTCCTGATTTTTCTAATTTTATTTTCGTCTTCGTTTCTAACCAGAGAGATTTTTTTATCTGAAAATCCCATTTGCTTAGCTTTAAATATTTCTTCTCTATTATTTAAAAAATCTTCATCTAAAATATTTTTTTCGAAATCAATAATTTCTTTGAGCTCGTTCAAAAACCATGGATCTATTCCGCTCATAATATGAATATCCTCAATTGAATAATCCATTTTTAATGCCTCAGCTATAAAATAAATTCTATCTGGAGTGGGAGAAATTATTCCTGCTCTCAAAGAAGATTTATTTAATTTCTTTTTTGAGCCGTCTAATCCATTTTTACCAATTTCTAATCCTCTAATAGCTTTCTGAAAAGATTCTTTAAAAGTAGAACCTATTGCCATTACTTCGCCCACTGATTTCATCTGAGAAGTAAGTGTATTTGATGCGCCAGGAAATTTTTCAAAATTAAATCTTGGAATTTTCGTTACGACGTAATCAATTGTCGGTTCGAATGATGCTGGTATTCCATCTTCACTAATGTCATTTTCTAATTCATCTAAAGTGAATCCTACAGCTAATTTTGCAGCTATCTTGGCAATTGGAAAACCTGTTGCTTTAGATGCTAAAGCTGATGATCTTGAAACTCTTGGATTCATTTCTATTACAACCATATCTCCATTTTTGGGGTTTATTGCAAATTGAACATTTGACCCGCCGGTTTCAACACCTATTTCTCTCAGAATTGCCATGGAAGCGTCGCGCATGTATTGATATTCTTTATCCGTTAAAGTCTGTGCTGGAGCAACGGTAATAGAATCTCCTGTATGAACTCCCATTGGATCAAAATTTTCGATACTGCAAACTATTATGCAATTATCAGACTTATCTCTAACAACTTCCATTTCGTATTCCTTCCATCCAGATAAATACTGATCGATGTATAATTCGGTTGTGGGTGACAAATCTAAACCTCTCTCACATATTTCTTCGAATTCTTCAGAGTTATAAGCTATGCCACTGCCTGAGCCTCCCATAGTAAAGTTTGGGCGGATGATGCAGGGAAAGCCAACTTGGGATTGTATTTTTACTGCTTCTTCTAAATTATGAGCAAGGCCTGCTTTTGGGGTGTTAAGACCAATTTTTTTAATTGCTGTAGCAAATTTTTCTCTATCTTCAGCTTTATCTATTGCTTCTTTTGTTGCCCCAATTAACTCAACATTAAATTCTTTTAGCACTCCAAATTTATCTAAATCTAAAGCAGCGTTTAAGCCAGTTTGACCTCCCATAGTTGGTAAAATTGCATCAGGCCTTTCTATTGCTATGATTTTTCTCAAAGCTTTCCAATTTATAGGTTCGATATAGGTTGCATCAGCTAATTCTGGATCAGTCATAATTGTGGCAGGATTTGAATTAACTAAAATAACTTTGTAGCCCTCTTCTCTTAAAGCCTTGCATGCTTGAACTCCAGAATAATCAAATTCACAGGCCTGACCTATAACAATGGGCCCTGCTCCTATAATCAAAATTGAATTTAAATCATTTCTTTTTGTCATGATTTGCCTTTTTAAATATTTCCATATTACGAATAAATTTATCGAATAAACTTTGAATATCTTTAGGGCCAGGACTTGCTTCTGGATGGCCCTGAAAACCAAAAACTTTTCCATCTTTTGATTCAACTCCTTGAATAGACTTATCAAATAATGATCTATGTGTAACCACTACATCGTCATGCAGACTACCTTCGCTAATAGTAAACCCGTGATTTTGACTAGTAATCGAAACCGTTTTGTCTTGTAAATTTTGCACTGGATGATTCGCTCCATGATGACCAAACTTCATTTTTTCTGTTTTTAAATTCAAAGCTAATCCAAGAAGTTGATGTCCTAAACATATTCCAAAAATTGGAAAGTTTGATTTAATTAATTTTTTAATCGAAAAAACAGCATATTCACATGGTTCTGGATCACCTGGGCCGTTCGACAAGAAAATACCATCTGGATTTTCTTTCATTGCTTCTTCTGCAGTAGTTTCCGCCGGAACTACAATTACTTCGCAACCTCTATCAACTAGAAGCCTTAAAATATTAAGTTTAACTCCAAAATCGTAAGCTACTACTTTGTATGAAGATTTTTTGACTTTAGATTTATATGAAGGACTTTTCCAAATATAAGGCTTTTTTGTAGAGACAATTTTTGCTAAATCCTTTCCTTTAAGCCCATCAAAAGATTCAAATAAAACTTTGATTTGATTTTCTGTATATTCTTCAGGAGTTATCGCAGCGATTTGCGAACCTTTATCTCTCAATATTCTTGTAAGCTTCCTAGTGTCTATATTTGTTATTCCGGGAATATTTTTTTCTTTTAAAAAAGAAGAAAGATCGCCATCCTTTCTCCAGTTACTTTCTATTTTGGAAAGCTCTTTAATTACTACTCCTGCACATCCTCCATCAATAGACTCTAAGTCTTCTTTGTTAACTCCTGTATTTCCAATTTGCGGATAAGTAAAACAAATTAATTGGTCTGTATAAGAAAGGTCTGTAATAATCTCTTGATATCCAGTCATAGCTGTATTAAAAATTAATTCTCCAGCTTTAGGATGATTAGAACCGAAATTTAAACCTTTAAAAATTTCTCCTGATTTCAAAATCAACTTAGCTGGTTTAAAATCCATTTTGGTAAAAACTTCGTAGTGAAAAATTGATAAAAAAAATCGCGACATAGTTAAAACTAAGTATCGCGATTGAATGTACTAATGCTGTTTGCATTAGAAAATGACTATAATGAATTAAACAGAAATAGTCCACGAATAAAATGATAAAAAGTGCAAAAGAAATAGAAAAAATGAAAATTGCTGGTCAATTGGCTGCTGAAACTTTAGAAATGATTGACGAATACGTCAAAGAAGGTATTTCAACTGGAGAACTTGACGATATTTGCCACGATTTCATTGTTAATTAAATTAAATGCATTCCTGCATGTCTGAATTATAAAGGCTATCCCAAAACAATTTGTACATCTATAAATCAAGTAATCTGTCATGGAATACCTGATCATAAAAAAATTCTTAAAAATGGAGATATTATGAATATCGACGTTACTGTTATTAAAGAAGGTTATCACGGAGACACAAGCAAGATGTACTTCATTGGAGATAAAAAACCTCATGCAGAAAAATTAGTAAAAATTACTCAAGAAAGCATGTACAAAGGCATTGAAATTGTGAAGCCTGGAGTAAAATTGGGAGACATTGGTTATGCTATTCAAAAATATGCAGAAGATAATCATTACTCCGTCGTAAGAGACTATTGTGGTCATGGAATTGGAGCAAATTTTCACGAAGATCCCCAAGTCCTTCATTATGGTCAACCGAATACTGGAATAACCCTTAAAGAAGGAATGTGTTTTACCATAGAGCCCATGCTAAATTTGGGATCACATAAGACAAAACTTTCTAAAAAAGACGGATGGACTGTCGAAACAATTGACGGAAGGCTATCGGCTCAGTGGGAACATACAATTTTAGTTACTTCCAAGGGGTATAAGATTTTGACTAAACGCTCTGACGAAAATTTTTAAATCAATGAATTCTTTAATTAATGATATTAGATCTTATCCTTTTGAGAGATTAAGAAACTTAATTCAGCCAAAAAATGCTTTAGGAGAAATTAATCTTTCTATTGGAGAACCCAAACATAATGCAAATCCTAAAATACTTGAGGAGGTAAATAAACAAAAAAATCTTTTTAGTCATTACCCTCCAATGACAATGATTCCTGAGTTAAAAAAAAGCTATAAAAACTATTTAGAAAATAATTTTAATCTGGATAGCATTTCGGATGATGAGGTTTTTTTAGTAGGAGGCACAAGGGAAGGTACCTTCTCAGCTATACAGACTATGGTTGACAGAAGAAATATAACCGCAAAGCCTAACGTTTGTATGCCAAATCCTTATTATCAAATATATGGAGGAGCAACTCTGTTTGCTGGTGCAAGTCCATATTTTTTAAACTGCACTTATGAAAATAATTTTCAAATAGATTTTGAAAAGATAGATCCTAGTGTTTGGGAAAACTGTCAATTATTAGTTCTCTGTTCTCCCTCTAATCCAACTGGAAAAGTCATGACTAAAGATGAACTTTGTCTTGTTGTCGAACTAAGCAATAAATACGATTTTAAAATTCTTAGCGATGAATGTTACATAGACATATATTTCAATGAAAAACCCTCCTCTCTTCTTCAAGCAGCCATGGAGGTTAATAGATGTTTTGACAATATTTTAGTATTACACAGCCTATCTAAGCGATCTAATCTACCGGGATTTAGATCTGGATGTGCAATTGGAGATAAAAAAATTATTTCGGCTTATTCTAAATATAGAATGTTTCATGGAGTAAGCGTCCCCCTTCCAATTCAAAATGCTAGTGTTTTAGCATGGGAGGATTATGAAACTGTTGAAGATAATCGAGCTCTATACAAAGAAAAATTTAAATTAGCTGAAAAGATTTTAGAAAAAGATTCTCTCATTCCTGAAGGCGCATTTTATTTATGGCTCAAAGTAAAAGATTCAGAAATGTTTACCAAAAAACTTTATAACGAAGAACAAGTCATAGTACTACCTGGTAAATATTTAGGAACTAAAAATAATGGAAACAATCCAGCTGAGCAATTTTTACGAATTGCTCTAGTTCATGATATAAAATTAACTTCTAAAGCTTTAAAAAGCATAAAAAAAATTATAGACAATGACTAAAACTTGGACAGGCTTAGGGATAGGAACAAAAAATAGCGATGGAGAGTGGCTTGAAATGCATTTTTCTGAAAAAAATATATCTTCAAATGATTTGGATTGTTCTGAAGATCATTTAAAAAAAATAATTGTAAATGATTCCGAAGCGCCTTCTTCAGTTCCTGAAGCATACCTCAAACTTCACTTACTTTCATACAGGTTAGTTAAGCCAAATGAGACTAATTTAGATGGAATTTTTGGCATACTTAAAAATGTTGTTTGGTCTTCAGAGGGTCCTTTTTCTATAGATGACTTCAAAATTGCACAATATGAAGCAAGAAAAATGGATAAACATATTTTGGTTCATAGCGTAGATAAATTTCCCCGAATGACGGATTACGTAACTTTATCTGATGTAAGAATTGCAGATGCAAACCGTGTTAGATTGGGAGCTTATCTAGGTTCTGGAACTACAGTAATGCATGAAGGTTTCGTAAATTTTAATGCCGGCTCTCTAGGTGAAGCTATGATAGAAGGTAGAATTTCTCAAGGTGTTCTTATTGGCGATAAGACAGATATTGGTGGGGGCGCATCTACAATGGGAACATTATCTGGAGGAAACGATGTAAGGATCTCTTTAGGAAAAAATTGTCTATTGGGCGCTAACTCTGGTCTTGGAATCCCCTTGGGGGACAGATGTACCGTTGAGGCAGGACTTTATATTACTGCTTCATCAAAAATAGAGATTGTTAATAATGATGGAAATATCTCGGGCACTGTTAAAGCATCAGAACTTTCATCGAAATCTGACCTATTATTTATAAGAAATTCGTTGACTGGCTCTATTCAATGTCGTCCTAATAAAAAAGTAATAGGGCTAAATGAGGAATTACATTCCAACGACTAAAAGAAGTTTAGAAATCCAAATAAAAAACACCCGCTTACTCCACTTGTTAAGAAAAGTCTTAGTTTTTTATAATTTTCTTCTCTAAAAAAAATATTTCTTCTTTTCTCGAATAAGTAAAATAAAGGAAATGCAATAAAATTAAGAATCATTGCATATAAGATAAAATTTTCAGTTAATATTATTATAAGGAAACCCACAAGAGAGAAAAAAATACCTATCTGTAAGTCTAGTTTCTTAAGATTATCTTGCTGCCATCCCCAAGTCATTCCAGCTAAAAATGATAAAATAATCCCACCGTAAATGGAAAGAATTTTAAGAGACCATATTGCTAAACCATCACCAAATATCATTGGCAAAATAGTAAAAAAAGCAAAAGGTAAAAATCCTAAATAGCCTAAAACAATTCTCAATCGAACAAAATTCATATTTAATAACTGATTAAAATTATAATTTATGAGTAATTCTGACACAGAAATCAATGCAGGTTTAATGAGAAGATTATTAGCTCTTCTTTACGATGGTATTTTAATTATTGGAATTTATATGAGTTATGTAATTTTGGTTACTTATCTAAATGGTAGTGCTCTTGAGAGTCAACTAGAAATTTTATTTCTTCAATTCTCTTTTATAATTCTAATTTTTCTTTTTTATTGTTATTTTTGGAAGTTCAATAACGGACAAACATTAGGGATGCAAGTTTGGAAGATTAAACTTGTGTCTTCAGGCAATGAAGAAATTAATATCAATAAAATGGTTTTGAGGTGCGCTCTTTCAATGATTTTTTCTCTTGTTTTTCTTTCAAACTTTATATTTATAATTTTTAATAAGGAAAGAAAGACCTTAGGAGATTATTTTTCAAAAACAAAACTTTTAAAAGTTTATTGATTTCTTAACATCTTTAAACCAATCATCAATAGAATTAAAGATGGTAAAGCTATTGCCAATCCAGGTGAAAACCCATTTATAATTGCTATGTTTCCGAATACTTTAAGAAATAAATTGAAGCCATAAGCGGTTAATACCCCAAATAAAAGTCTCTCCAAGTTTTTATTTAAGCCAAAATATTTAAATGAAACAGCTAGAGCAAAAACAATAATCGAAATAGCTGAAATAGGTTCGAATAGCTTCTTCCAAAACTCATACGAAATCATATTTTTTTCTCTTTTAGGGCCAGCATCATCTAGTATTTTATAAATTTGGCTTAAAGACATCTCTTTTCTGCCTAACTTTTCCCTAAATCCATATTCTGGACCTTCTTTCCAAGCATATTCCGAAGGATTTATATTATTTTCAAGATTCTTAGGATTAGTAAAAATCCAACCATCTTTAGAGACTGAAACTTTTTCGGAAACTATTATTTCTTTGGTGTTTTTTTCTAAGTCTAATTTATAAAAAGAAACATCTTCTAAATATTTATCATTTATTTTGAATTTAGCAAAACTATCATTCTTGGCCACCCATTTTATCTCTTCATGATTAGTGGTATTTCCATACTTAAGAAACATAGCCTTTTTTTCTAAATTTGGCGTAACAAATTCTAGTAAGAAAAGACTTAGGAATAGAAAAAATATTACTGGTTTTAAAATATCCAATATTATCGAAAATAAAGATCTCCCTAAAACTCTTGCCGCAGTCAACTCCCCTGAATCAGAAAGTAATCCAAACGTTAAGATTGACGATACTACACAACATAATGCAAGTATTTCACAGAACCTTCCTATAATTGTTAGAAGTAAATAATTTACGGCTGAGATGAAGCTGTAATTATTATCTATATCTTCTATTTCAGAAATTATTTGCAATAAAAAATCCAATGAAAATATTATTAAAAATACAACAAAAAGAGTCTTTGCAGACTGAATCAAAAAAGTTTTTCCTAATATTCCGCCAGTAAGATAATTCATTTAGAAATTTAAATATATAATATTTATTAAGAAAAAGACTAGTAATGTTAAAAAAAATGCCTGAACAAAAGTTTTTTTTGAACTTCTTATTGCCATTAAATTACCCAATTCAAATCTATATTTTTCTAACCCATAAAATAAAGACCAAATTATTATAAAAATGAAGTGCAAAAAGAAAAAAATTTGAAATGAAGAAAAAGAACTTTGAAAAGTAATTATTTTTTGTCCTTCTATTAATCCATAATAAGGTAAAAAAATTGCTAAACCTGTCAGAATTATTGTAAATCTTCCAATTTTTGCCATTCTTAAACTTAAAGGAATAGCTAATAAACCGCTAATGATTATCATCAGACTAAAAGATAAACGTTTTAAAAACTCTGTATAAAATATTTCATTTTTTTTCTCAAGGACTAAAAGGTCTAAGGTCATTTTTTCAATATTTTCCTCGTCTTCTTTCTCTTTCTTATTAAATAAAAAAGATAGCTCTTTAAATTGAAGGTTTAGAGATCCTTTCTGTATTGGAATGAATAAATTACCAATCTCAAAAATTAATTTATTTAAATTTTCATCCTCAGAGGAACCTAAAACTTCTCTAGAATTTAAAACAAAATCAGAATTCTCTGATTCAAAATTAGCAAAAACATTTTTAAAGCCCCTATCTGACGCTTCTTTTGCGTATATAATTCCTCCTAAATCTGGAAAAGAATTTATTTTTCCTTCACCCATCAATTTAAATTTATCTGAAAAGGATTGAGAGCTAGATAAGAAAGAAAGTTTTTCACCCGATTGCGGAACAAGATAAAAAGAATTAAAAAAAATAAAAATAGAACAAAATAACACTGGAACCAGAGTAATAAAGGAAAGAGCCTTTTGGTCCATTCCTAATTGATAAATGAAAGAAAGCTCATTGGTTTTATTTAAGTTATATATTGATATTAAAACTCCCAAAAAAACTGAAATAGGAATAGAAACTTCTAAAATAGTCGGCAAGCTATAAATTAAAACTAAAACTAAAAGATTAGGATAAAGTTCTCCCCTAGAAGCTTTTTCTAGAAATTGGATTGATTCGTTAAGGAAAAGAATTCCGAAGATGATTAAAAAAGTAAATAAAATTGTCTTAGTAACTTGTTTTAAAATATATAAAACTATAATTTTTGGCATAATGAGTCTTTATGATTTTAACTCATAAAAACTATAAAAAATTTTATCAGGAGTGAAAATGAAAAAATTAATCAATATTTCGTTATCCGAAATTAAATTAAATGATTTAACTAAATTAAAAAGTGAAACATTAATTATCGGCTCATATGAAACTAAAAAAATAAATGATATAACTAATATATTTGATAAGAAATCTAAGGGAGTATTAAAGAAGCTGATTTCTCGCGAAGAACTATCTGGCTCTTTAGGCAATATTCTTTATTTGCCAAATCTAGAAGGCACTGCTTCAGAGAAAGTTTATTTTGTTGGCTGCGGAAAAAAAGATAAAGAAATAAACGAACAAGAGTTTCTTTCTTTTTCCCAAAAAGTTTCAGATGCAGCTCTTCAATCAAAAGCAAAGAATGTCCATATATTTATTCCATCAATTTCGGTCAAAAATAGATCAGAAGAATGGAATTACAAAATTCTAGCTAGAACTTTAGAATCAAATTGTTATAAGTATTTTTTTAAAGGGAAGAAAAACCAGCCAAAAAATAATTTAACCAAAGTTACGCTTCTTAAAGAAAATGAGAAAAAAGGTTTGGGAGCTATAAATAAAGCTATGAAAGTTGGTCATATTACTGGCGTTGGAATGAATACCTCAAGAGATTTGGCTAACACTCCAGCAAATATATGTACGCCTAGTTACTTAGCTTCTTCGGCTAAGAAATTATCTAAATCTTTTCCAGTTATAAAAACAAAAGTACTTGGTGAAAAAGAAATGAAAAAGATAGGTATGGATTGTCTGCTGTCTGTAGGTAATGGGAGTGCACAAGAATCAAAATTCATAATTATGGAATATTACGGAGCTGCAAAGACAAAGAAACCAAATATTATAGTTGGAAAAGGTATTACTTTTGATACTGGTGGAATAAGCATCAAGCCTAGTCCTGCTATGGATGAAATGAAATATGATATGACCGGATCAGCAAGTGTAATGGGAACCATGAGAGCTATTGCTGAAATAAAACCGAAATCAAATATTATTGCGGTTATAGCTGCAGCAGAAAATATGCCAAGTAGTACTGCGACCAAGCCAGGAGACGTTGTAAAAACTTTATCTGGCCAAACGGTTGAAGTATTAAATACTGATGCAGAAGGAAGATTGGTCCTGTGCGATGCATTAACTTATGTTGAAAGATTTAATCCTGCTAGCGTAATTGATATTGCAACTTTAACTGGAGCATGCGTGGTAGCCTTGGGGCATGAAGCTACAGGCCTGCTTTCAAACGATCAAAAACTGGCTGATAATATTTTAAACTCCGGCTATGCAAGCTGTGACAGAGCTTGGCAACTCCCTCTTTGGGACTGCTATCAAGATGCTCTGAATAGTAAATATGCTGATATAGCAAATATTGGTGGGAGAGCTGGAACTATTACAGCTGCATGTTTTTTATCAAGATTTACAAAAAAATATAATTGGGCTCATTTAGATATTGCTGGAACAGCCTATGGTGGAAAAGTAGGAAAAAAATCAAGTGGTAGGCCAGTTCCTTTGTTAACGGAATATTTATTAAGTCAGAAATAAAAAATGAGAAAAGTTGATTTCCTTACTGCTGGTCAGTCTGAGGACGCCGCCATACATTTTGTATGCGAGCTTGTTGGAAAATTATATTTGAAATCTTTAAAAGAAAAAGATTTAAAAAATATCAATTTGCGATGTTTAGATGCAAATCAGGCTAACGTTATGGATGATTTGCTTTGGCAAATTCCCGAAAACTTATTTATTCCTCATAAGCTGATAAACGATAAAAAGAATAAAGAGTGTAAAGTTGAAATATCTTATCCCGGAACTAAATCAGATAAAAAATATGATTCTTTAGTAAACCTTAATCCACAACTTCCATCAAATTACCTTGATTTTCAAGAAACTTATCAGATAGTAATTAAAGATAATTCGAACCTGCAAGAAACAGCAAGAATGAGTTTTAAGAAATGCTTAAAAGATGGAATTAAACCTACATATATTGATTGAATGAAAGGCGCTTTTGAACCAAAAAAAATAGAAAAAAAATGGTATGCCTTTTGGGAGTCTAATAAGTTATTTTCTCCTGATGATAAGTCCAAAAAAGAGTCCTTTTGCATTATGATTCCTCCTCCCAACGTTACAGGAAGCCTTCATATGGGACATGGTTTTCAAAATACTCTTATGGACGTTCTAGCGAGATATAAAAGAGCCAAAGGTTTTAATGTCCTTTGGCAAGTAGGAACTGATCATGCAGGTATAGCAACTCAAATAGTTGTTGAGAGAAATCTAGAAAAAGAAGGCAGGACTAAAGAATCTCTGGGAAGAAAGAAATTTGAAAAAGAGATATGGAAATGGAAAAAACTCTCCGGCTCTACCATAACTAAACAGCTAAGAAGACTTGGTGCATCTTTAGACTGGGATAATGAAAAATTTACAATGGATGATGATTTCAATGAAGCCGTTACAGAAGTCTTTTGTGCGCTTTATGATGAAGGACTTATTTATAGAGGCTTCAGACTTGTAAATTGGGATATAAAATTGCAAACAGCTCTTTCAGATCTAGAAGTAATTTCTAATGAAGAAAAAGGAAAGATATGGGAAATTTCCTATAAAACAGATCTAGGAGACTTAGTTGTTGCAACTACAAGGCCTGAAACAATGTTAGGTGATGTTGCAATAGCAGTTAATCCAAAAGATCAGAGATATAAAAAATTTATAGGGAAAAGAGCTTTTATTCCTTTAATTGAAAAAGAAATACCTATTATCGGTGACTCTTACGTAGACATGGAATTTGGAACGGGTTGTTTAAAAATTACTCCAGGACATGACTTTAATGATTTTGAAATTGGTAAAAAGAATAAACTTCCATTAATCAACATTATGAATGCAGATGGAACTACAAACTTAAATGTTCCTAAAAGATTTCAATCTTTGACTATGGGAGAAGCAAGAAAAAAAATATTGATTGATTTAAAAGAGTCAGGAAATCTTCTCAAAGAAAAAGATCATATTATAACTATTCCGAAAAGCGATAGAACAGGAGTCGTTCTTGAGCCATTTTTGACTGAACAGTGGTACTTAAAATCTGAAGAAATGGCGTCTGAAGCCAAGAAACTTATAAGAAAAAAAGAAATAAAATTGATACCTAAAAATTGGGAAAACACTTACTTTTCTTGGATGGATAATATAAGAGACTGGTGTATATCAAGACAGCTATGGTGGGGTCATAGAATCCCAGCATGGTATGACAAAGACAATAATATTTACGTAGGGAAAAATCTTTCAGAAGTTAGGAAGAAATACAAAATATCAGAAAAAATTAAATTGACTCAAGATCAAGACGTTCTTGATACCTGGTTTTCTTCTCAGTTATGGACATTTGTTACTTTAGGATGGCCAAAAAAAACTAAGAGATTAAAAAAATTTCATCCCACCTCTGTGTTAGTTACCGGCTTTGATATTATTTTTTTCTGGGTGGCTAGAATGATAATGATTACTAAAAAGTTCTTGAACGAAGTTCCTTTTAAAGAAGTCTATGTTCACGGCTTAGTAAGAGATGGAGAAGGTCAGAAGATGTCAAAATCTAAGGGCAATATCATAGATCCAATAGATATTATTGATGGTATTGAATTAAGTAAATTAATAGAAAAAAGAACATCTGGCTTAATGAATCCAAAACAGGAAGAAAAAATAATAGCTAGTACAAAAAAAGAATTTCCAAATGGAATCGCTTCCTATGGAACAGATGCTATGAGATTTACTTTTTGTTCCCTTGCTTCGGGTAGTCGAGATATTAATTTTGATATTAAAAGATTAGAGGGATATAGAAATTTTTGTAATAAATTATGGAATGCTTCGAAATTTATTAAAATTCAATGTAAAGATTTTGATAATAAAGGAGTTTTATCAAAGAACTCTGAAGATCTTTGGATTAAAAACGAAATTAATAAAACCATAGAAGATTTTTCTAAACACATCGAATCTTATAGGTTCGATCTAGCCACGCAATCTGCATATGATTTCTTTTGGGAAAAATTTTGTGACTGGTATATTGAATTTTGCAAAATAAGATTGAATGACCCTAATTTAAAGCAGTCAGAAAAGAATAAAATTAAGGCTTCATTGATTGATATGATTGAAAAATCATTAATTTTGCTTCATCCCTTAATGCCTTTTATAACGGAAGAAATTTGGCAAGAGTTAAGACCTCTCCATAAATCTAAGTCTAAAAGCATATCCCAAGAGAATTTCCCTAAAGTTTCAAAATCATCAAGGAGTTTTTCAGACGTTAAAATTTTACAAGAGGCAATTGTAAGAATAAGAAATATAAGATCTGAAATGCTAATTCCTCAGAGAATAAGGATAAATATACTATCTAAGAGTTCAAATTCCCTTTCTAAGCTTTTGAAAGAAAATATTATTTACCTTAGAGAGATGGCCGGCATAAACGAAATATCTTCCTTTAATAAAAAAGCTCCTCCTTCCGCCATAATTTTAGTTGGAAAAGAAAAAATTTATTTGCCTTTGGAGGGGTTAATAGATATTCAAGATGAGAAACAAAGAAGCCAAAAAAATTTAGAAAAACTTCTTAAATCTTTCCAAGGGTTAGATAGTCAATTGAAAAACAAAAAATTTATTAAAAATGCTCCTAAAGATTTAATACTTGAAAGGAAGTTACAACTTAAAGAAGCAAATGATAAAATCAAAGAACTCAACAAGCATCTTAAAGTCTTAGAGTTAATATAAATAGTTTTCTAATTGAAAAGACTCCAATTTTTGAAAAAATTATTTAAAAATCTTAGTCATATGATGATGAGGTTTTCCATTTTCATCGTATATTAAGTATTCAGAAAAAAATCCAAATTTTTCATAGAATTTTTTTGTTTCCTCTAACGATGATAAATAGAGTGTCTCTAAAGGATATAGTTTTTGTATTTTTTCAAAAATTGATTTCATAAGGATTTTCGAAATTCCCATACTTCTAAAATCTTTAGACACACAAAATTTTTCTAAAGTTAATTTATTAAAATTAAAGTCAGGAGGAACCAATCTAGAATATCCGATAAGTTTTTTATAATACAAAATTAAAAAATGATGGCTTCTATGATCTAAAATATTAATTTGGTTAGAATTTTCTTCATTTATTATTTTGAAGTTTTCTGATTTAAGCTTTGATATTGAAATTATTTCGTTTTTTGACAAGTCAGAGAAATTCTTAAATAAACAACGAATATCGGAATCGTTAAAATATAAAAAGTTTTTTTTATTTTTAGAAATCTTCATAGGTTAATTTTTAACAACAAATATTTAAAAAAATTTATTTTAAGGACATGGATTTGGACAAGCTGCGTGAATATTATCAAACTCTTTAAAATCATCATCCGATAATTTAACTTCCCAGCTTCCTACAGCAAGTTTAAGTTGCTCCATAGAAGTAGCTCCTATTATATTTGAGGTAACAAATTCTCTAGAGTTTACAAATGCATTTGCCATTACAGAGGGATCCATCCCAATCTTTTTTGCATAATCCACATATGCCTTGATGGATTTTTCTGCAGCTGGAGTCTCGTATCTTTGCCCTCTTCCAAATAATTGTGTTCTTGAGCCCTTTGGCATAGCGCCATTTAAATATTTTCCTGATAAGTAGCCTTGAGCTAATGGAGAATAAGCTAGCAATCCTACAGATGCTCTATGAGCGAATTCTGACATACCATACTCGTAAGTTCTATTTAGTAAATTATAAGCATTTTGAACGGACTGAACTCTAGGAAAGTTGAGAGTTTCTGACTTATTAATAAACTCAGAGAGGCCCCATGGCGTCTCATTTGAAAGCGCTATATTTCTAACTTTTCCAGTTTTAACAATTTCTGATAAAACCTCTAGTGTTTCAGAAATTTCAATACTTTCCATATCATAGTGCTTGTATGCTCCTAAGCCTCCGCCGAAAATATTTAAAGGTCGGTCTGGCCAGTGTAGTTGGTACAAATCAATATAATCAGTTTGAAGTCTTCTTAAGCTTCCCTCAATTGCAGCTTCAATGTTTTTTCTATCCAGCCTAGTTTCCCCACCACGAAACCACTTCATGCCGCTTCTACCAGCAACTTTTGTTGCTAAAATTATTTTGTCTCTGTTCTTATTTTTTTTAAACCATGTACCTATAATTTCTTCTGTTCTTCCTTGAGTCTCTTCTTTGGGAGGGATTGCGTATAACTCAGCTGTATCAAAGAAATTTACACCTTGATCAACTGAATAATCCATTTGTTCATGTCCTTCGTCTTCAGTATTTTGTTGTCCCCATGTCATAGTGCCAAGACAGATGATACTGACATCAATATCTGTGTTTCCTAATTTTCTAAACTCCATTTTTACCTCGCCTAATTTTTGATATTTAAAATATTGGTTATCATATATGTCATTTGATTTAAAAAGCTGTTTAATTTACTAATTTTTAAATGTTTCGTAAATATGAGACCGTCTTCTCTACCTACCTCTAACTTGTAATAATTTTTTCGAATCCCAACATATCTATATCCATTCTTTTTGTAAAAAGAAATGGCGTGAATATTAGATTTTCTCACTTCTAGAAAAATATCCTTAATTCCTTTTTTTAACGATCTTTTTTCAGATTCTTTAAGTAAAATTTCTCCAATTCCCTTATACCTAAAATCAGGGTGCACGGAAATATTAAGCAAATGAGACTCCGTAAAATTTATAGTCATAATACAAAAAGCCACAATTTCATTATCTACTAAAACGATTAAATTCTGATAAAAGCCTTTTAAGCAATCTGAAAAGCTTGCTTTACTCCAGGGCGTTGGATTTGAAAGATTTTCTATATTAAAGACCTCCTCTAGATCTTTATGAGTCATTTTTTTTATATTAAGAATTTTCGTTCCAAATTTTTCGTTTAGCATCTGGATCCTTCATAAGTTTATCTATATCCGGTTCGATTAAAATATTATTTTTAATTAAGAATTTATATATTTTTAATGAATCTTTTTCTACAAAATCTAGTCCAAAAGACTTGGAAATTGTATATAAAAATTCTTCTTCCTCTTTAGAAAAATCTATATGTTTATTAACCTTGATTTTATTATTTTTAAATTGGAAGCTATCGTTCAATTTCCATTGTTGAATGCCAACTTCCTTTATAAAATTTTCGTCCATGTTCATAATGCAAGCCCTGTATGTTATTTTAGAATAAAATAGGAATTAAGTTGAAAGAAATAGTAAATAGCTCAATAAATAAATATTCTCCCTTTAAGGTCATAGATTTAGATGATAGGACTTGGCCTACGCAACAAATAGTCAAATCGCCTATTTGGTGTAGTGTGGATTTACGTGATGGTAATCAATCCTTGATTGAGCCGATGGGAATGGAAAAAAAATTAAGATTTTTTTCATTGTTGGTAGATTTAGGATTCAAAGAAATCGAAGTAGGATTTCCTTCAGCTTCAGATACTGAATTCAATTTTGTAAGAGAACTAATCGAAAAAAATCTTATTCCTGAAGATGTAAAAATTCAAGTTTTAACTCAAGCAAGAGAACATTTGATAGAAAGAACATTTGAATCTGTAAAGGGAGCTAAAAACGTCATAATGCATTTATATAATTCTACTTCTACCCTTCAGAGAGAAGTTGTATTTAAGCAAGACAAGAATGGTATTCTAAAAATTGCAACAGATGGAGCAAGACTCGTCAAAGATCTTGCTATTAAAAATACGAATACAAATTGGCAGTTTGAATATAGTCCTGAAAGCTTTACGGGAACAGAATTGGAGTATGCAGTTGAAGTATGTAATAAAGTAAATGAAATCTGGGAACCAAATAAAGAGATTAAAACCATTATGAATTTGCCAGCTACTGTAGAGCTAGCTTCCCCAAATATTTATGCTGACCAAATAGAATGGATGTGTAGAAATTTAGATCAAAGAGAGAATGTTTTAGTAAGTCTTCATCCTCATAATGATAGAGGAACAGGTATTGCTGCAGCAGAACTAGGCTTAATGGCAGGTGCAGACAGAGTTGAAGGTACGCTTTTTGGAAATGGAGAAAGAACTGGAAATGTTGATATTGTATCTTTGGCATTAAATCAATTAACGCAGGGAGTAGAACCTAAGCTTGATTTTTCGGATATAAACAAGGTTATGAGGGAAGTTGAATATTGTAATCAACTTCCAATCCATCCAAGACATCCATATGCTGGAGATTTGGTTTTTACTGCTTTTTCCGGATCTCATCAAGATGCAATAAAGAAAGGGTTTGATGCAATGAGAGAATCAAATGATCCTGCATGGAAAGTGCCCTACCTTCCTATAGATCCCGAAGATGTTGGAAGAAATTATGAGGCTGTTATAAGAATAAATAGTCAATCGGGCAAAGGTGGTGTTGCCTATATTATTGAAAAAGATCATGGATTGTCTTTGCCAAGAAGACTTCAAATTGATTTTTCAAGAGTTATTCAAAAAATAGCAGATCAATCTGGAAAAGAACTAGAAGCTGAATTAATTTGGGAAACCTTTAATAAAACTTACATTAAAGTTGAAGGAAAGTATGAATATTTGAACCATGAAATTATTTCAAAAAATGATAAAAACGATCAAATTGATGAGATAACCTTGTCTTTGAATATCAAAGGGAAAACTCATACTTTATCTGGGAAAGGTAATGGGCCTATTGATTCCTTTATAAATGCTATATCAAACAACCTGGACTTAAACTTAAAAGTCTCTGATTATCAGCAAAATGCTATCGCATCTGGATCAGATGCATCTGCAGCGGCTTATATTGAACTTGCCATTAAAGATCAAATTCTATGGGGTATCGGAATAAATCAAAATACTGTTGTGGCTTCATTTCAGGCAATAATTAACGGACTTAATAGGTCAGGTTATTGATTGAGCGATTAGAAAGTCTTTTTTAATTTTCAAACATACTGAACCTTCTTTTTCTGAGGTTCCCCAAATAAATTTAGGATTCTTGTCTTTTATAGCAAAAACAAATTTTTCTACAATTTCATTCAAGATTTTGGTATTTGGAATATTTAACCCTAAAGAATCTATCCAATAAATAATAATATTTTTTTGCTTATTTTTAGGAAAGCTAATCAATTTTGATAAAACTATTTTATTTTTTTTGTCAGAGGAAACAGAGTTAAAATCTTTTTCTGTTTGGCTTAAAACGATCTCATAAGATTCATTAGCATTTTGAATAAATTTACTTAAATTATAGTTATATTTTGGCCATCTCTTTTCAACTAAAGGTAAGATTTCTTTTCTTATAAAATTTCTATCAAAAGAAATATCCTCATTTGAATCATCATTTATAAAATTAAGTTCTTTTTCTTGCGCATATGCTTCAATATCTTTTTTAGCAACATCTAAAAAAGGCCTTACCAGTTCACCTTTTCCTAAGGATCTTCTAAACGGAATAGATTTAGCTCCCTTAAGGCCCGTTCCTCTGAATAACCTTAAGAATAGTGTTTCAACATTGTCATCTAAATGATGACCTAGAAAAATTTTTCCTCCTGCGTTAAGAGTTTCTTCAAATATTTTATACCTTAATTCTCTAAGTTGATTTTCTAAACTTGCTCCTTTTATAAGCGAAATATCTAAGTCATAAGTTAAAAGATTGATATCTCTTTTATTACAAAAATCAATACAATGTTTTTTCCACTCCGAAGATTTGCCAGAGTAATTATGATTAATATGCAAAGCAGTTAAAGAAACTCCATCTACAAGCTTTAAAGTCTCATTAATACAGTATAGAAGAGCTGTTGAATCCACCCCGCCGCTAAAAGCAACAAAATAATTTTTTGTTTTATTGTCTATTAAGGACTCTAATTTTTTTTCTAAAGGATTCAACTTTTATCTTATATAGAACCATAGGACATGATTTTTTCATATCTCTTATCTAATAAATCAGAAATGTCTATTTCATCAAAAGTTAATAATTTTTCTTCTATAACTTGAGAAATAGAATTAGATACGCCTCTCAAGTCTCGATGAGCCCCTCCTAAAGGCTCTTTTATAACCTGATCTACTAAACCCAAATTTTGGAGACTAGATGCATCAACTTTCATGGCTTCTGCTGCATCTTTAGCCTTCGACCCATCTCTCCAAACTATTGAAGCGCAAGCCTCTGGTGATGCTACAGCATAGATAGAATGCTCCAACATACAAACGTGATCTCCTACGCCTATTGCTAATGCTCCTCCAGAGCCACCTTCTCCAGTTATAATCACAATAACTGGAGTTTTTAAGTTAGAAAGTAGACTTAGATTTTTAGCAATAGCTTCACTCATTCCTCTTTCCTCGCTTTCAATTCCTGGATATGCTCCTGGAGTATCTATAAAGGATATTAACGGCAGATCAAAATCTTCCGCCATTTTCATTAAACGAGCTGTTTTCCTGTAGCCTTCCGGTTGTGCCATCCCAAAATTTCTAGATATTTTATCTTCTGTGGATTTTCCTTTTTCTTGCCCGACGATAACCACAGGTCTTTTTTTAAATCTTGCCAATCCTCCAATAATTGCTTTATCCTCTCCAAAAACTCTATCTCCATGTAATTCGTCAAAATCAGAAAATACATTTTCAATGTAATCTGAAAAATGAGGGCGATGAGGATGTCTAGCTACTTGCACTTTTTGCCAAATTGATAAATTTGAATAAACCTCTTCTGTTAATTTTTCTATTTGAGAGCTAAGTTTGCTAATTTCAGATTTTATATCTTTATTAGCATCTCCAGAAATTCTAAGTTTTTCAATCTTATTTTCTAGATCGCTTATAGGTTTTTCAAATTCTAAATATGTGTATGCCATTTATTGCCTAGTGAAATAATTAATATCTAAGTTTTCTTCGCCATAATTTTGTACAAGTTTTTTTAAATTAAAATCATTTAATAAAATTTTAAAATTATCTGCTATATCCATCTCAGCATCTACCTCGTTTGAAGAATACTTTATTTCAACAGGACAACCCTCTGCTATTTCATTAGACGAAATTAATTTTAACTCCCTTATATTTTTATCTAGTAAAGAAGTATCCTTGCTATTAATGCTAATAGTCAACTTTCTAGCAAACTTCATTCTTGCTTGTTCTAAAGTAAGCATTGAAGAAACATTCATTTTTTTTGCTAAACCAAGATTTTCTTTTTCTTTAGAATTATCAATTGAAATTTCTCCATCAACGACTATTATTTTTTCATTATCTAATTGATGGTTAAACTTTTCTAGAACATCTCCTGAAATAATTAATTCAATTCTGTCCGACTTATCATCAAGAGTGGCAAATACCAGTGGTCCTCTTCTAGTATTAATTTTTTTATGAGTTATGACTACACCAGCACACCTTTGTGTATGTTTTCCGGCTGATAAAGAGGTTATAGGTTCAGGAGATATTTTTCTTGCTTCCCAACCTTGCTCGTCCATTGGATGAGCAGTTAGATAAAAGCCTAACGAAGTTAATTCAAGCTTTGCTTTTCCGTATTCTTCAAATTTATTTTTTATTTTATAATCTTTTACTTCAATAGAATCGCTAATTTCTCCAAACAGATCATCTATCTTGCTTTCTTTTAATTCTATTTTTTGGCGGGCAAATTTTAGAGCGCCTTCTAATTTATTCAACATTACAAATCTATCATCTTCAAAACTATCTAATGCTCCAGATTTTATTAAAGGCTCTAGAGACCTTTTATCTACTTTTTTTAAATCTACTCTAGAAACAAATTCATTTAAATTTTGAAAAGTTTTTTTTGATCTTTCTGAAATTATATCTTCTATGGCTGGATCTCCAACTCCTTTTATGGCTCCAAGACCAAATACTATTGTTTCATTATCTATAGCTACAAAATCTTTAATACTTAAGTTTATATCCGGAGGAAGAATTTTTAATCCGAGAGCTTTACCATCGTCCAGCAAAAGTTGAATTTTATCTGCATCTCCCATTTCAGAAGATAAAGCTGCAGCCATAAATTGGGCGGGATAATGAGATTTCAACCAAGCAGTTTGATAAGAAATCATTGCATAAGCTGCTGAATGGGACTTATTAAAACCATATCCTGCAAATGTTTCAATTTGATCGAATAAGCCTTCAGCAAATCTTGATGATTTTCCTTTTTTAATTGCTCCATCTATAAATACAGGTCTTTGTTTTTCCATTTCTTCCGGTATTTTTTTCCCCATTGCCCTTCTAAGCAAATCTGCCTGCCCAAGAGTAAATCCTGAAAATTCTTGAGCCAATTGCATAACTTGTTCTTGATAAACAATAACTCCGTAAGTATTTTTAAGAATTTTTTCTACGTGTTCGTCTCCATATCTTGTCTTTTCAATTCCTTTTTTTCTATTTATATAGGTATCTACCATTTTCATTTCTAAAGGCCCAGGTCTATAAAGGGCAACTAAAGCGATAATATCTTCGAAATTGCTCGGTTTTAATTTTACGATGTATTCTTTAATCCCCCTCGACTCTAACTGAAATACAGCTGTTGAGAGACCTTTCTGCAATAAATCAAATGTGCCTTTATCTTCCAAATCAATTAAATCTATATCTATAGGTTCTAAATTTATTTTATTTCTTGATTTGTTAATCTCTATTAATGCTTTATTTATTACCGTAAGAGTTTTTAATCCAAGGAAATCAAATTTTTGTAGCCCAACAGATTCAATATCTTTCATATCAAATTGTGTAGCGAGAGTATTCGTTGTTTCATCAAGATATAAAGGAGAGTAATCATTAATTTCAGAAGGAGCCATGACAACTCCTGCAGCATGTTTTCCAACATTCCTTATTACACCCTCTAATTTTTTAGCCATATCAAAAATTTCAGATGCATCTTCATCTGTTTTTAAAGTTCTTCTTAAATCAGCATTATCCTTTAATGCTTTTTCGAGCGTCATCTCTGGACTAAAGGGAATCATTTTAGCTAGTCTGTCAGCTAATCCGTAAGACTTACCCTGTGCTCTTGCTACATCCCTTACAACTGCTCTAGCAGCCATTGTTCCAAATGTACATATTTGAGCCACGGCATCTTTCCCATATTTTTCCGTAACATATTCGATTACTTTCTCCCTTCCATCTCTGCAAAAATCTATATCAAAGTCCGGATTACTAATTCGATCTGGGTTTAAGAATCTTTCAAATAATAAATCATACTTAATTGGATCTATTCCTGTAATACCAATTGCATAAGCTATTAAAGAACCTGCTCCAGACCCTCTGCCTGGTCCGACTGGCACAGAATTTTGTTTAGCCCAATTTACAAAATCAGCAACAATAAGAAAATATCCTTCATAGCCCATCTCTAGAATTACTCCTAGTTCATAGTCCAATCTTTCTTTATAAATATCTGAGATTTGAGAAGGATTATCTAATCCAAGTTTTTTTGTTATTCCTTTTTGTATTAAGTCTTTTAAATAATTTGCCTCACTCGCTTCTGTTGGTGTTTCAAAATCTGGCAAAACATAGATTCCTGTTTCAATCTCTAGATTACATTTTTTAGATATCTCATAAGAATTAGACAGAGCTTCAGGAATATCACTAAAAAGTTCGTTCATTTCCTTCGTTGATTTAAAGTATTGAGAATCTTCATAAAATCTCTGTCTTCTTTGATCTCCTAAAACATGTCCAGATTGAATACATACTCTAGTTTCATGGGCTTCAAAATCTTCTTTACCCAAAAACCTAACTTGATTAGTAGCGACAACTGGAATTCCTAATTCGTTAGAAAACTCAATTAGAGCTTGATTGCAAAGTTCTTCTTGATTCTTTCCTGTTCGAGTTAATTGTAGAAAGAAATTTTCTTTATAAATATTTCTTAGATACTTAACTTGTTTCAAAGCTATATCTAACTTTCCTGCCAAAATTGATTGGCCGATTTGACTATCTATCCCTCCTGTAATTAATAAAAGATCCTCAGAAAAAACTTCTAAGTCTTGAATTGATAAATAAGGATTACCATTAACCTTCCCGCTTGTGTGAGCCTTAGAAATTAAACGTATTAAATTCTTATATCCATTATGATTTTTGACAAGCAATTGAAGATTTCCAGAATTTGAATTTTCTCCCATGAGAGAAAAATCAGAACCACAAATAGGCTTTATGCCCTTTTTTCTTAATTCTTTATAAAATTTAATAAATCCAAATAAATTTGAAATATCTGTAATCGCTAAGCTCTCAAAGTTTAACTCTGAGGCTTTATTTGCAAGATCATTTATTCTAACCAACCCGTCTTGAATGGAGTATTCCGAATGTAAATTAAGATGGGTAAATTTATTCATTTAATTTCTTTACAGGGCTAAACGTTTTTCTATGCTCTGATATAGAACCAAAATTTTTTAATGCATGCAAATGATCTTTTGTAGGATACCCTTTATGTTTAGAAAATAAATATTCAGGATATTTCTTATCTAAATTCTCCATAATTTGATCCCTATAAACTTTAGCTATTATTGAGGCTGCCATTACTTCTTTAAAAATATTATCCGCTTTAATTATTGCCTTGCACGGAAATGAAGTGTCAATTTTATCTATCCCATCGACAATTATTTCAATATTTCTTTTTTTCAACTTTTTAATGGCATGTTTCATTGCTAATAAAGATGCCATACGTATATTTAATTCATCAATTTTACTTGATGAAATTTCTGCTATAGAAAACTCTATACAATTTTTTTTTATTTCGTTTGATAAAAAAAGTCTTTTTTTTGAAGATAATAACTTTGAGTCTTTTAATGGCAATGATTCAGCTTTTCCAAGAATAACAGCTGCTGCAACTACTGGTCCTGCAATGCAACCCCTTCCAACCTCATCAACGCCAACTATTAGTTTTTTCAAAATTTTAAATTAATTTATCAATTATATTTGTAAATTTATTCTGATCTTCATTTAACAAAGAACGATGTAAATTTTTAAACTCAGCTATTAAATCTTCGTTAGATTTATTAATCATTTGATTCAATTCGTTAATGATATTTTTAGTCTTTAATTTATTTTGTCTAAGTTCTGGAATTAACTTTTTATTAGCCAATATATTTGGAAGAGAAATAAAATCTAACTGAAGAAGCAATCTTGTAATTATAAAATTACTAAGTGAATTGCTTTTATAAATTGTACAGAAAGGCATCTTACTAAGCATGGCCTCTAAAGTTGCGGTTCCGGATGTTATAACTCCGTAATCGCAAGCTTTCAAAACTTCTCTTGTGTTGCCCTTCATAAGAGTAATATTTTTTTCGTTAAGGTATCTGTCTTCTTTGATTAAACTTTCTTTTGTTAATGAAATTAGAAAGTGATAGTTTGGATTTGATTGAGAGTAATTTCTTGCAACATTTTCTAAAATTTTAAGGTGGTTATTTATTTCAGAGTTTCTGCTGCCTGGCAATAATGCAATATATTTTTTATCTTCGGACAGGAGTAATTTTTCTTTTGCACTTTTTTTATCTGGTTCTATATCAAATTGATCTGCAAGAGGGTGTCCTATGAAATTTGATGACATTCCAGCCTTCTTTAATAATTCATCTTCAAAAGGAAGAATGCTATAAATATGGTCTAGATAAGTCTTAAACCTTTTAGCCCTTCCTTTTCTCCAAGCCCAAAATTGAGGACATACATACTGAATTGTTTTGATATTGGTCTTAGATTTTATTTTTTTTGCAATTCCTGAATTGAATGAAGGGCTATCAATTCCAATAAAAAAATCAGGTTGTTCCTTAAAAATTAAATCAATAAGTTGTTTTCTTCTTTTTAAAAGTTTACTCAAATTTATTAATGGATCAATTAATCCCATTACAGACAAATCTTCAATCGGAAAAAGAGAGTTCATCCCCTCTTTCTTCATTTGATTTCCTGCTAAGCCAATGAAACTAATATCAGGATACTTTTTTTTTAAATTTTTTATTAACTGCGCTCCTAAGAAATCACCTGATTCTTCGCCAACTGAAAAAGCAACTTTAATCTTTCTCACAGTTATCTAACGATACCTCTATTTGATGAGGTTAAGGAATTCAACAATGTTTGTATTTCTGAAATACCATTCATTTTTTCTGAAATTTCGGAGATTGCATCTTTAAGTTTCAAATTTCTTAAATAAAGTATTTTATAAGATTCCTTTAAGGCATCTGATACTTCCTTGCTTAAATTTAGTCTCTGAATTCCAGTTGTATTTAGGCCTCTTGGATAAGCAGGACTTCCACTAACTCTTACAAAAGCTGGAATATCTTTTCCAACCGAACTGCCCATTGCAGAAAAACTATATTGTCCAACTTTGCAAAATTGATGTACTAACGTAAATCCTCCCAATATCGCTCCCTTTTCTATTTTTACACACCCCGCCAAAGAAGAATTATTAACTAGGACCACTTCATCTGCGATTTCACAGTCATGAGCGATATGGCAATAAGCCATTATTAAATTTTTAGATCCTATTTTCGTTAAGGAATCTTCCTGAGTGGTGCCTCTATTTATAGTGACTCCTTCTCTAATTATATTTTCATTGCCTATTTCTAAAAAAGTTTTTTCACCTTTATATTTCTTATCTTGAGGATCTCCTCCTACTGAAGCAAATTGAAATATTTCGTTAAGCTTTCCAATTTTTGTGGGTCCTTCTATAACAACGTGAGAATGGATTTTTGAACCTTTTCCTATTTCCACTTCTGGGCCGATAACTGAATAAGCTCCTATATTGACCCCTTCATCTATTTTTGCTTTTGGGTCAATCAAAGCAAGCTTATGTATCATTATTTTGGTCTATCAGCGCAAAGAATTGTTGCGGAACAAACAAACTCTTCATCTACTGATGCTTTGCATTCGAATTTCCATATTCCTTTTTTATCAGATAGCTTGGTTGATTCTAAAATCAATCTGTCGCCAGGAATAACGGGTCTCTTAAATCTTAGATTGTCGGCTCCCACAAAATAATAAATAGATCCTTCTTCAGGAGTTTTATTCATCGTTGCAAAACCCAAAATACCTGATGCTTGAGCCATAGCCTCTAGAATTAAAACGCCAGGAAAAACTTCTTTATCGGGAAAATGACCAATAAAATGAGGCTCATTAGTTGTAATATTTTTATATGCTTTTATATATTTATTTAGTTCTATTTCTACGACTCTATCGACTAATAAAGCAGGATATCTATGGGGTAAAAGTTTTTTTATATCTTCGATATTCACTTTTTAATTTCTCGATTTAATTTAGCAGAGTACTTTAACCAATTTTTATGTTCCATTAACATTGATCCGCCAGAATACATTCCTTCGCTTGAAATAGACTTAGTAACAAAGGACATGGGTGTAACTGTAACATCATCACATATCTCTATATTATCAATAATTCCACAACCTCCACCAATTTTACATCTTTTCCCAACTATCGTAGTTCCAGCGATTGCAGTTTTAGCCCCAATAATGCTGTTTTCTCCTATTACACAATTGTGTGCTATGTGAACTTGATTATCTAATTTTACTCCTGAGTTTATTAAAGTTTCTCCTGTAGAAGATTTGTCTATTGTGCATCCAGCTCCAATTTCGACCTCGTCTTTTATATTGACTATTCCTAAATGTTCAATTTTTTCCCATTTATCATCTTTATTAGCAAACCCTAAGCCATCTGAACCTAGAACAGAGTTGGAATGAATTATGCATTTCTTGCCTATCTTTGTTTTTGAGTAAAGAGATACATTTGGATAAATTAAAGTATCGTCCTCTATTTTTGTCTCTGAGCCTACAAATACTCCTCCAAGAATCTTTACATTTTTACCTACCACAGCTCCTTCTTCTATAATTACGTTTGGCCCTATATAAGAACTCGGATCAATATTTTTAGATTCAACTACAGCCGAAGGGTTCACTCCTACTTTCTTAATTTGATCTTTAAATATTTGAGTTAGTTTCGCGTAAGCTATGTGAGCATCTTTTACAACGATAGAGTTTGAGTGGAATAAATCTTCAAATTCTTTTTCTAAAATTACTGCTTTGGCTTTTGTTGTTTTTAGCTTATCTATGAACTTTTTATTGTAAAAGAAAGATATATCTTCTTTACCAGCGAGATCTAAGGGCAAAAGACTTTTAACTTCTTGCTTTTCATCTCCGTTTATTTTGCCGTCTAGAAGATCAGCAATCTTTTGAAGATTAAAATTATTCTCACTCAAGCTTAAACTTATTTTTCTTTATTTGCTTGATTGAGTAAATTTATTACTTCAGGAGTAACATTTATAGCATCATTTGATGCGTCGAAAGCGAGTAATGCTCCACTGTTAAATAACAGACTTATTTTTTTTGCTTTAACTAGTTCGTTAATAACTTTTTGGACGTTTGGAGTTTGTTCTGCCTCAAGCTTTTGAAGAAGTTCTGCTTCAAGGGCTTGTGCTTTTTGATTAGCATATTGTAAATCTTGATAAAGAGTTTGAGCTTTTTTCTGCATATTTGCTTTTTCTTCATCCGACATCGTCTTACTTTCTTTTTGAAGCTCTTCTGAAACAGATATCAACTCTTGTTGTTTTTTTTGAGATTCATCACTAATGATTTTATATTCTCCAGAATCTCTTAATTCTTCAAATCTTTCTCTCGCAAGATCAGTACCTAAAAATACAGTCCTATAATCTATAACTGCAATACCTTCGATTGCACTTACAGAAATAGAAAAAATTGCTGACGAAACTAATAATAAAACTAAAACTATCTTTTTCATAAATCTTCTCCGAGTAAACCAATAAAAATTGAATTTTGTAATTCTTGAATTATACAGAAGAATTTATAATTAAAACTGATTTCCTATTTCAAATTGAAATGCCTCTGTCTCGTCATATTCATCATTATTCAAGGCAGAAGAAATAGAAAAAGACAACGGGCCTAATTGAGTAATCCAAGTAAAACCTAGGCCAACTGAATATCTTAATTCTGATAAATCAAATTCACTACATTGCAGTTCATAGATTTTGCATTCATCACTAAAAACATTTCCGTAATCAATAAATAAAGAACTTCTTACTGATCTTGTGTCATCTAAGAAAGCTAAATTGAAGATAAAATCAAAACCGCCTTCTAGAAGATATGCACCTCCTGAAGGCCTATTGGAAAAAAATTGACCATTACTATAAACAGCTCTAGGGCCTAATGTGTTTTGCTTAAACCCTCTCACAGACTTCAAGCCGCCTGCGTAAAAATTTTCATAAGGTGGAGAATTCTCAGTATCTCCATATGCAAACAAGGCTCCAATTTCATTTCTTGTTGAAAAAATTAAATTGAAAAAGATTGGTCTGTAATATTTAAAATTATATCTAACCTTTCCATAAGTGACATCACTGGGAGGAATAGCGATATTAGTTGAAACTTGATTCAAAGTTCCTGCGGTAGGAAATAATCCTCTATTTAGAGTATTTCTTGTCCAACTCGCGCCAAGGGTAATTGAATCTTGGGTGTCGCCTTCAGAATTTACGTAATCTAGTAATTGCTGTGAAGAATATATGTCTGTTTTTAATTTTGTTTGATCCAGTGCTGCAGACAACCCTAATTGTTGTATTTCGTTAATTGGAAGAACTAAATTTGAAGAAAACCCAATTGCATCAGTACTATAAGCAGATGCGTTGAATGCTGAATAATCAGAGGAAGAGTAATATGCTCCATAACCTAATCCTATTCCATCAATAGTAAAATAAGGATCAAAGAAGTTAAATTGTAAATTAGTTTGATAATCACTAGAGTTAATTCCTATTGTTATCCTATTTCCTGTGCCAAAAGCATTCGATTCAGAATAATTTGCTCCTAAACTAAACCCATAAGCTCCATAACCAAGACTTCCTGCTATTGATCCGGAAAACTCCTCCTCAACAGAAAAATTTACATCGATCTTGTCGCTTTCTCCAGGGACGGGAACTGTTTCATATTCAACTTCCTTAAAATATCCAAGTCTATCCAGCCTTCTTTTAGAATTTTCTAAAAGCACATCTGAAGCCCAAGAACCCTCCATCTGTCTCATTTCTCTCCGCAAAACAACATCATGAGTCCTCTTGTTTCCAGAAAAATTAATTTTTCTTATATATGTTCTTTGTCCAGGATCAATAAAAACTGTTACGTCTACGAACCCTTCTTTATCAGAATCCTCGGTTGAAGCAACAACCTCAGCAGCGGAAAAGCCCTGATTACTCATTAAAGATGTAATTTCATCTTCTGCAAAAGTGAGTGCTTCTTGAGAAAAAGGAGTATTAGGAACAATATATTGTGTTTTTTGAAGAATTAAAATGGGAGAAATGGCGTCAGGCAAATCTCCTGCATAGGAGACCTCATTGGTATAAAAAATGGTATTTTCAGAAATATTGATTGTTATAAAAATATTTTTTTTATCTTTTGATAAAGACACAATTGAGGAATCGACATTAAACTTGAGATATCCTCTATTTTTATAAAAAGACTCTAGATTCTCTAGATCTCCTTTTAAATTTTCTTTTGAGTATGGCTCTCTTTTTGAAAATATTGATCTCCAAGTTCTAGGTTTCAATTTGAAGAACCTTAAAAGCTCTTCTTCAGAAAAGTTTTCATTTCCTACTATGTTGACTTTTTTTATACGAGCAGTAGAGCCTTCATCAATTTCAATATTTAATTTTACTCTATTTCTTTCTAAATTCTCTGAAGAAACTTTTACATCTGCCCCATACCTTCCTTGGGAGATATATTGTCTTTCAAGTTCAGAACTCAAATTTTCAAAAACTGATCTTTTAAATAATGTTCCTCTGTAAATTCCTGATTTCTTTAAACCATCAAGTAAACTTTCAGATTTTATTGCTTCATTTCCTTCGATAGAAATTTCATCAATTGTTGGCCTTTCTTTTAAGTTTATTAATAAAGCGCTTCCGTCTCTGCCTATTTGAATGTCATCAAAATTTCCTGTACCAAAAATTGATTTAGTGATGTTTTGAATATCTTCCAAACTGACTTTATCTCCTATTGTGATTGGAATATTTGAAAAAATGCTACCTGCAGAAATTCTTTGCAAGCCACTTATTCTAATATCCTCAACTATCCAGGTTTCTTCTGAGGAAACAGCAGGAGTCATCCCTAAAAGAAATATTAAAATAAATATTCTTTTTGCATTACTTAAAAACATTTTTTAGACTCCGATTCTAGAAATATCATTCATAAAGGCAAAAACCATTAATAAAACAACTGCCGATATCCCAAACCTATATGTAAAATCTAAAATTCTTGGAGAAATAGGAGATCCTTTGAGTCTTTCGATTGTTAAGATAACAATTTGTCCTCCATCTAAAATTGGAATTGGTACAAGATTTATTACTCCTAGACCAATACTCACGTAACTAATTAATAAAAGAAATGAGTAAAAACCACCATATATGAGCGATTCACCAGCAAATTGACCTATCATTACTGGACCTCCTAAATTTTTAGGAGAAACATAACCTGTTATCATTTTATATAAAAATTCAAAAGAATCGCCAACGACGTTGTATGTTTGAACTGAAGCTTTAGTAAATGCAGATAATGGATTTTCTCTTTGGTAAATTAAAGCCTCTTGTGAGACCTTGTTTGAAGCTGAAATTCCTATTAAGTATTCATTATTTTCATCAGAAAACTCAGGAACTACGGAAAGGTAGATTATTTCTTCATTTCTCTTTACTTTAAAAACAGACTGCAAACCTAAATTATTATTTATATTACTTTTAATTTCGGACCACGAAGTAACAACTTGGTTATCAATAGCAAGAATTTCGTCATCTGTTTCTAAACCTGAATTTTCAGCAGGACTATTTTTTAAAACTTTTCCAATAATCGGCTTAATCGGAATGTTAATTCCTAAGTTTTTTAATAGATCTGAAGGTTCTTCTCCTTGTAACCAATTTTTGATAGTGACATTCAAGATCTTTTCATTTTCTTTCGATCTAACCAAAAAAGTTATATCGCCTGTTTCTCCAAGCCTTCTAGAAAGAGCCATTTGAGCTTCAGAACGAGTATAAACTTTATAAGAATCTATCTTCAAAATAACATCACCCTTAGTAAATCCAGCCTGAAAAGACGGGCTGTCTTTATCTATGAATCCTGCTAGAGATGAAAGAGAGGTATTTCCGTAAATATTTAATCCCGTCAAAATAATGATAGCCAGAAAAAAGTTTGCAAAGGGACCAGCAAGTAAGATTAAAACTTTTTGGTAATATTTTTTTGAAGCAAAAGAGTCTTTAGAATTAGCATCATCTCCTTCCTCTTCTCCCTTCATTTTCACGAAGCCCCCGATTGGCAAGATTCTGAGATGAAATTCTGTTTCAGCTTTATCTTTCCAAGATTTTAAAGATTTTCCCATTCCAATTGAAAAATCTAAGATTGTTACTTTAAAAAATCTTGCTACAGAATAGTGTCCAGCCTCATGAATGGCAGTAATGATCAATATCAAAGTTATAAAACCAATTATGTAAATAAGAGAATTCATTGAATGTTATTTATATATTTTACAGAAGTTAGTCTGGCTTTTTCATCGGCGTTTATGATTTGGTCTAACGTAGGATCAATAATAGACTCTTCTATATCAAATTTCTCCATTACGTGTTCAATAATATCAAAAATTAAATCAAACTTAATCTCATTATTGATAAATCTTTCTACTGCAATCTCATTAGCAGCATTCATTACTGCCGGCATTATCCCACCCGAAACCAAAGCATCTCTCGCAAATTTTATAGACGGAAAATCGATTTGATTTATGTCTATAAATTCCAATAAATTATTTTCTATAAGATTAAGAGGTTTTGATAAACTTTTTATTTTATTTGGATAGCCTAATCCATATGCTATGCAGATTTTCATATCAGGCTCTGACAATACCGCAAGAATAGAATGATCGGTGGTTTCTATCATTGAGTGAATTATGCTTTGTGGATGAATAATCACATCAATTTCCTCACTACTTAAATTAAAAAGCCATTTTGCCTCAATTATCTCAAGAGCCTTATTCATCAAAGTAGCAGAATCAATAAGATTTTTATTCCCCATTTTCCATACGGGATGATTTAAGGCATCTTCTATAGAAATTTCTTTTAGATCTTTTTGCTTTTTTCCTAAAAAAGGTCCTCCTGAACAAGTGATTATTACTTTACTTAAATCTTTTTTATCTATATTTTGCAGACACTGATGAATGGCACAATGTTCAGAATCAATTGGAATAATTTCTGAATTATATTTCTCGGCCTCCCTCATTAAAATTTCTCCTGCGGCAACCAAAGGCTCTTTATTAGCAATAAGAACTCTTTTCCCAGCTTTCACAGCCTTTAAAATAGTTTTAAGTCCTACTACTCCAGAAATTGCAGCGACAACTATATCTACCTGATCACCTACAATTAAATCCTCCATTTTAGATTCAGATATAAATTTTTCATTTTTAGAATTTTGGTCAGTTAAACAAACATTCTTTACATTGAATTTTTCAGCTTGTTCGGTCAGTAATTTTTCATTAGATTTTGCAACTAGGCCTGCGATAAAAAAATCATCTTTGTTGGCCTCAATTACTTCAATAGTTGATTTTCCAATAGAGCCAGTAGATCCTAGAATTACTACATTCTTCACAGAGTTGCTCCTGAGATAATAAAAAATAATGGTATTACAAATATATGACTATCCACTCTATCCAACATCCCTCCGTGTCCAGGTAAAAGAGAACCAGAATCTTTAACTTTAGCAATTCTTTTAATTTTGCTTTCAAGATAATCTCCTATAACGGCAAAAATAGAACATATCAGCAATATAGCAAAAAGAGACATGCCTGAATTCATGAAAAAAATCTTATCGAAATTAAAAACTTTTAAATAAGCGATTAAAAATAATAAGCTGCTAGAAATAAAAATGCCTGCTAACAAACCTTCAAGAGTTTTATTTGGACTAGTGTCAGGAAAAATTTTTCTAGAGCCATATTTTTTTCCTACGTAAAACGCTGCTGAATCATTTATTGCTGATATAAAGATTGCATATAAAAATAAAGATCTATTTTGCTCAAATGAACTTAATAAAAATAAAAATCCAACGAGGAAAATAAAAACTATTATTGAGGGCCAATAAGGCTTTTCTATCAAGAAATACAGTTCTGCTAAGGCAAAACCAAAAATAATAAGAAGAGACATTTTAAAAACAAGAGGGGGTGCTAAAAATACTAATATTAATAAAAAAAATAGGATAAATATTCCGGTGATTTCTCTTGTAAACATTTCAGGCACCTGTCTCCACTCCAAATTTTCTTTTCCTTAAAGAAAATTCATCTAGAGAATCTTGAAAATCTTTTTCTATAAAATCTGGCCATAGTTTTTTTATAAAATACATTTCTGAGTATGCTGCCTGCCATAGAAAAAAGTTACTTATTCTCTGTTCTCCAGCCGACCTTATTATGAGATCAGGATCAGGAATGGAAGAAGTAGATAAATAGTTGGATATCAAATCCTCACTTAAATTTTTTATTTTAATTTTATTTTTTAAAAGATCTTTTATAATTTTCTTTAGAGCTTGTTCTATATCCCATCTACCGCCATAGCTTATAGCTATATTTAAATTCATCTTAGGATCGTATTGGCTGGTTTTTATTTGAGAATTTTTTATTTTGTTCATTAGAACCTTGTCAAACCTAGAAATTTCACCAATAAAATTTAGTTTGACTTTATTTTTGACTAGATCTGGCGTTTGCTCATTTATAGCTTCAAGAAAAAGCTTAAGCAAAGCCTTTACTTCTCTTTCTTCTCTTCCCCAGTTTTCCGTACTAAAAGCAAAAAGGGTTAAGTTGTCTATTTCCTTCTCTAAAAAAAATTCAACTGCAAGCCTAGCTTTCTTGACTCCCTCTTTGTGGCCTTTGCTTTTATCAAGATTCTGATTTTCTGCCCATCTTGTATTGCCATCCATAATTATGGCTACATGATTTGGAAGATTTTTCATAAGTTATCTAAAAATCAAGGAGATCCTTCTCTTTTTCTTCCAGGAGAGAATCTACTTTTTTAATAAATTCATCAGTTGCTTTCTGAATAAGCTCTTCTCCCCTTTTTAGATCATCTTCTGAAATTTCTTTTTCATTTAAATATTCTTTCAACATTCCATTAGCGTCTCTTCTTTGGTTTCTTATTGACACTTTAGAATTTTCAGCCTCAGACTTTGCAACTTTAATAAGATTTTTTCTGGTTTCTTCTGTTAGATCCGGAAGAATTACTCTTATAACTTCTCCTGATGTTATTGGTTGAATTCCTATGTCTGAAGACTGGATAGCTCTTTCAATAGGAATCACCATATCTTTTTCCCAAGGAGATATGGATAAGGTTTTTGCATTTTCAACAGCAACATTACATACCTGCTTCAATGGAGTGGGATTGCCATAATAATCAACTTCTATTGAATCTAGTAATGCTGGATTTGCCCTACCTGTTCTAATTCTTTGAAAAGCAACTTCCAAAGCAGAGATTGTTCTAGCCATTCCTTCTTTGGCTTCTATTTCCGTTTCGACTATCATTTTAGTTAAATTAGCTATCTAGTTGAGCTTGAACTTCTTCAGCAAAGTCTTTCTTCTCTACTTCTATCCCTTCTCCAACCTCATATCTTATAAAATCAAGAACAGAATTATCATTATTTTTCAGAAGTTCGCTTATTTTTATAGAAGGATCTTTTACGAATGGTTGGTCCACAAGACTAACTTCCGATAAAAATTTGTTTAATCTTCCTGAAATCATTTTTTCGATTATTTCCTGAGGCTTGTCTGAATCAGATACTTGAGCTTCAATAATTTCC
>CABYXE010000005.1 GCA_902522825.1 uncultured SAR86 cluster bacterium | reverse complement strand
TGGGTTATGTTGCTTGCTTCTCTACCCTACTTTATGTAGGTAGTTTAGGAATCTTAACTTTCGGTGCTTAAATCGAAGTTAGAAACGAATAAAGTTTTTTAAGAGTTTCTTCTCCCCCCCTTGAACCCCTGAAGCTTCGGCCTCGGGGGTTCTACTTTTTTACAGGAATGTTTTTTTATCTTTTGGTTACGAAGAGCAAGATACTTCCAGAGACTTACCCCATTCTGGAGATGCTGCTGAATAAGTTTCAAATTCTGAATGCTCATCGAATGGCTTAGCAAGTAAATTTATCAAAAGATCTATTTCAGAATAATCACCTTTTTCAGCTTTCTCAATAGCCTGATGCGCAAGATAGTTTCTTAATATATATTTTGGATTACGAGCTAACATTAATTCCTGCGATTCTTTTTGGGAATGATAAGTGCTTGGTCTGATACTTCATCCTATGCGTCAACCCTGCCAGGCGTTGATGTATTTCATAATTTAAATAGAGAGGAGAACCTTAACGTAGAGTCCATAGTTGATAGATTTAACTTATTTGGTAGTCAAGTGAGAAATATTCTAACTGACGTTCGACCTTGGTGGGATCCAACGTTATGGAGAGCGGTACTTACTCCTCATTTGCAATTGGGCTCCACGGTTTTTGACCATGACACACATATTTCTGCTTGGGCAGACATCGTCCGTGCTGCCGAAGAGGCGAATGATCCAGGCAAATTTACAACTTTTTCGGCTTATGAATTTACTACTTCAACAGATGTAGGTAATGGAAACTTGCACAGAAATGTAATATTTAAAGGCAACCAAATACCAGTAAGGCCACATACAAGGATTGATTCAATAAATCCGGAAAATTTGTGGAAATGGATGGATGGTTTAAGAGAAATGGGAATTGATTCAATAGCTATTCCTCACAACTCTAATGGGTCAAATGGAGCTATGTTTGACATGCAAACCTTCAACGGAAAACCAATCACTCAAGCATATTCTGAAATGCGAATGAGAAATGAACCTTTAGTGGAAATGACTCAAGTAAAAGGTACTTCCGACACTCATCCGCTTTTATCTCCTAACGATGAATTTGCAGATTTCGGAATATACGATTCTAGAATCGGCTCTTTTCCAAGGACTTATAGTTTTCCTTCCGGAGGTTACGTCAGAGAAGCATTTTTAAAGGGAATGGTTCTAGAATATAGCGCTCAAGGTAACCCCTTCAAATTTGGTCTAATAGGAGCAAGCGATTCGCATACCGGTGCTGGAGCATATAGCGAGAATGATTTTTGGTCTAAGATAGGAATCATTGACGGTACGCCCGAAGGAAGAGGAAGTGTGCCTTTATCTGATTTACAAGCTTCGCAATTACCTCAAGGAGGAGCAGGTGTAAGTTTAACTGAGACTGATCAAGGAACTTATGCAAATACAGGTTTTGAAACTTGGGGCGCATCCGGTCTAGCTGGTGTTTGGGCTGAAGAAAATACTAGAGATTCACTATTCTCAGCAATGCGTCGTAAAGAGACATTTGCGACAACTGGAAATAGAATGAAAGTTAGATTTTTTGGAGGCTTTGAAACCAATAAATTGGATTTGAATGATGAAAATTTGGTGAAAGCTGCCTACGCGAGTAGTTCGACAATGGGTGGAGAGATTTTGGCTGATGGCGAAAAAGTTCCAAGCTTTTTAGTCTGGGCTCAAAGAGATAAACATGGCGCGCCTTTGCAAAGAGTACAAATCATTAAAGGATCGGTAAATCAATTTGATGCATCGCCAACAGAAGTAATATATGACGTTGCCTGTTCTAATGGCTTGCAAGTTGATCCCACTACAAACAGATGTCCTGATAATGGAGCTAGAGTTGATATAGAGACTTGCGCCTTTTCAAAAGATGTTGGTTCTGCTGAATTAAAAGCAACTTGGACAGATCCTGATTTTAATCCAAACGATAGAGCTTTCTATTACGTCAGAGTTTTAGAAAATCCAACTTGTCGATGGTCTACTTGGGATGCATTAAGAAGAGGCCTTGCCCCTAGACCAGATATTCATGACACTATTCAAGAAAGAGCTTGGTCATCCCCAATTTGGTTTGTGCCAACTGGGTCTAATGAATTACCTGCTGCTCAATCAATGCAATCAGATTTAGCAGAATATATTGAATAATTAGATTTGTGTCTAAAAAACTAACCTTATTTTTAGGAATAGGTTTATCAATTTTTTTGATAGACCTGTTTCTAAACCCTCCTAACGAAGAAAAGACTATTTATATTTCAAATGAAGAAGTAATTGCTTTAATTAATACTTGGAGTTTGCAGGTTGGCAGAGAGCCTGATAATGATGAAATTCGATCAATTATAGACAGCTTGGTTGAAGAAGAAATTCTATATAGAGAAGCTTTGAGGCTTGGGCTAGATAGTGAAGACAGGATAATTAAAAGGAGACTTGCACAGAAAATTACTTTTCTTAAACAGGAAACCATTTCTACTGAGCCCGCAATTAAAGATCTTGAAAGTTTTTATCAAGAAACTAAGGAGTCCTATCTAATTCCTAAAAGTTTTAGTTTTACTCATCTTTATTTTGCTCAGAACAAAGAAGGAAAATCACGAGCAGCTCGTGCAATGCAAGATCTTTCAAGTAACAAGTCTATTCTAAGTGCTGACCCTTTTTTGCTGGGAAAAAATTTCTCTAGTAAAAGTCTCTTAGATATTGAGAGAGACTTTGGAAAGAATTTCTCAGCTTCGTTTTCGGATTTATCTATTGATACTTGGCAAGGACCAATTGAATCTACCTATGGAAGTCATCTTGTAAAGGTTTTAGATTCCAGAGAAGAATATCAACCCTCTTTTGAGGAAGTAATTCCTCAAGTCAAAGTTGATTTTTTAATGCGCCAAAGAGACGAGCAAGTTAAAGAATTTATTGATGAGCTGAAAACAGATTATCAAGTAATAATTAGTCCAAGTTTTAAACAATGATGCTTTTTAAAAAAATTCTTTTTTTAAGTCTAATCTTGATCGGTACTAACCTATCAAGCCATGAGTTCAGCCCTGCGCATTTAATTGTTGATGAAAAAAAAGAGGGAAGTTACGAAGCAACTTGGATGTATCCAATTAAATCTATTGGAGAAAGGGCTTCTTTAATATTCCCTGAATATTGTACTGCCCTGAGTCAAAGTCCCTATAGACAAGGAAAATATTCTATAGAAAAAATAAATTTAGATTGCGATTCCTCGATAAGAGGAGCTGAGGTTAAAGTCGTCGGATTAAGCGTTTTAAATGATGCTTTGGTTACGATAAATTTTTCAGACAAGAAACGATTTGAAGGATTAATGAATTTAAAAAATTCTACGATTAAGATACCTGAGATTGAACAAACTTTTCCAACAGCTTATTTCGTTTTAGGAGTGGAACATTTATTAGGAGGCCCTGATCATCTCTTGTTCGTAATGGGTTTGGTCTTCATAGTATTTGGTTGGAAAAATTTATTGAAGACAATAACTGCTTTTACCTTGGCGCATAGTTTTACGCTGGCTCTTTCAGTTTTGGGTATTGTAAAACTTCCATCTGGAAGTATTGAGGCATTAATTGCTTTGACTATTATCTATCTCGCTTTTGAAATTGATTCTAAAGACAAACTAAGCAAGACTCCTTGGTTGATGGCTTTTGGTTTTGGTTTGCTTCATGGCTTCGGTTTTGCTGGCGCCCTTTCTGAAATTGGTATAGCGAACGATCAGCTTTTACTGTCTTTGCTTTTTTTCAATATTGGGATAGAAATCGGTCAATTAATTATGATTCCTGTTTTCTTATTAGGGATCTATTTGCTCTCAAAAATTAAGTTAGAAAGAATAACCTATTCCAGTGCCTCCTACTTATTAGGTGGCGTAGGAAGTTATTGGTTTATTGATAGAGTAATAGGTATCGTTATTTAAAAAAAAGGCTGCACTAGGCAGCCTTTTTTTATTTTTAAGTTAAAGGTATTTCGCCAGTAACGTAATCAATTGGAACTTCACAAGTCATAACTTTATCAAAAGCATCTTGAATATCAGTTCCTGTTTTTAAGAAATAAGCATTTCCTGCTTCTCTTAATTCTGCATTTTGGTTGAAATTACCCCAAAACAGATCTACTTCTTCATCTTCATAATCTGGTGCTAAAACCACATAAGAGTAAGGTGCATATATAGAAGAATCGCTAGATTCTATCCATTCTTCAAATTGATCTATCACTGCAATCAATTCGCTTGAGCCTTGCCCTTCGTTATAAAGACATTGCTGGTAATCTGAAGAAAAAGACTCCAAATTAAAAGCACCTAAGGCATTACCGTCTCTTCGAACATAAGCATCGAAAGAAAAAGTTTCGGCTTTCGTGCCACAAGCCAAGATATCCGCAGTGGATTCATTCCAATCTGCAGTTTTTTCATAGCTTTCCCAAGTTTCCCAGCCGGCGTCGGCGTCAGCCTTGGAATTCCAAATTAACTGCCAAAATCCATCGCCTGGCGCATCTTCGGGTTTTTCACCTTCATAGGTAAGCCCGTATGCAGCAACTATCGTAGAATCTACTTCGACGAGTAATTCTTGCCATCCAGGCAGCATGTCTTGATTAAAAGCTTCTGGTGACCAGTTTGCTCCATAAGTGCAAGGCACGTATTCAACATAAAACTTTTGGGGGTAATTATCTGAACCTAATTCAGAATATGTTGGAGTTGATTCACTGCTGCACGCAACAAAAACTCCTAAGAAGGCAACTAGAATTGCCATTTTTATATTTTTTTTCATTTTTCTCTCCATTGAAAAATTTATAAGGAGATTTAGATTATTAGATTTTTAGGATTTGTTCAAATTAAATATTTCCTTTAATTTTTTCCTTTAATTTTTTCCTTTAATTTTTTCCTTTAATTTTTCAAGGTGAGGATTATTTTTATTGGAAAATATTTCATTTAATTTTTCTTCATGATCTTTGAAATCTAAAATGCCTTTTTTAAAACTTGTTCTATTTTTTAAGTTTTCCCAATAAGACTTAACTTTAGGTAGTTCAGGCATATCTAAAATTGCATCTAATCTCAAATCTTGTAATCTGTAAAAACAACACATCAAATTAATATCTGCATGACTGAACTCGCCAAAAAGAAATCCATCCTTAGGTAAACTTTTTTCTAATTCAAGTATTCCTTTCACAAAACCTTTGTATGCGAGAGGACCAACTCTATCTTTAAGTGAGGAAAAATACATTGTTACAAAAGCAATTTTTCTCTCCCTTCGCGGATGTCTGAGAACTATGTTCCAAATGGCCTTAAAACTAAGCTTTTTTATTAAATTTTCTATTAAGCTCATGGAAAAAAGTGGAATGGTTGTTCCTAAGGTCTTTCCCATTGGCACTCCTTCAGTAATGGTTGTGTCATAAACCCAGTTCCTTAAACGCTCTCGCTCGCTTTCTTCTTTTGGCCAAAGATTTATGTTATTTGCTCCTTCCAGCTCATCCAGTCTTTCAATAATGTAGGCGCTATCTCTGACGATCTCATCGTTGATTTTTAAAACCGGAACAACCCCTGTAGGGTTAATATTTTTAAGATAATCTTTGGAGATATTTTCTGCTTCCTCATAGTGGTCACATAACTTAATGGGCACATGATCAAATTCAAGACCTTTTTCATATAGCGCAACTCTTACCATCTGGCTACAAAGAGACCAGTTGGCGTGATAAAGCGTAAGTTTTGGTTGGGTCATTTTTGTATTAGTTGCAACTGATCTTTTTATACTATAGTTTAGATTAAAGATATTAATTATAAATCTATGTTAGATAAAGTTTTTTTATTTCTGTTTGGAGTTGAGTGGTTTACCTTTGGGGTCCTTGGTCTTTTTTTTCCTGAGTTTATTATAGGTCTACTTGGAGTTTATGATTACTCGTTAGTTTTTTTAAATGAAACGAGAGCCCTATATGCATTTTTTACTTTCGTAGGGCTTATGTCTTTTATTGCTATTTACAGAATAAATTTTAGAAAAAAAGTTTACTTAACTTATGCGATATTCTTAGGAAGTTTTGTAGTGGGAAGGTTGATAAGTTTTATGCTGGATGGAAGTTTTAATACTACAACTTTTTATATTTTCCTGAATGAAATAATTGTTTTTGCAATATGTTTTTGGAGATACTCAAAAAGAGACTTTATTTTTTAAAGAAGGTTTTCTTTTAGAAACGTAAGAGCATCTTTTTTACAAGTTCTTTTTATGTCCCAAGTTCCGCCTGTCCAAGCACCAAATTTGGCAACTTCTTCAAATAACTTCAAACGATCATCAGGACTATTTAAAGCCAAAACCCTTCCATCATCTGTTTCATAAGTCATGTCTCCTTTTGCATCAATTTTTGCAAATCTGGAAACCTTAGGAGCTATCGAATCTGGCCAAAAAGTTTTTGGATACATCGAATCAAACCCATGCAGTCCTCCAGGATAAAGAATATCTTTGCAATTGGCTCCGCTTTCATTAATTCCAATCGTTAATTTTTGTGCTAGTTCAAATGGAGTGTAATCATCTTGATCTCCAATAAGATTAAGCATCGGGGCACTAGTCCATTTCATTTCATCAGGCCAATAAGAGGCTAAGGGATAATAGTTTAAATGTAAGGCAAATCTTTCTCCTTCAGGAGCAAGCTTTTCTGCTAATGGCAACCATCCAGCATATAAAGAAGAACCGGCCCCTAAGCTCCATCCGCATATTCCAATCTTATTTGGATCTATATTTGGATGTTTGGATAAGAATTTTAAAGGCTCAAATGCATCTGCCATAATCATTGCAGTAGTGACTGCCATCTGCTCTTCTGTTGTCGAAGTAACGCCGCGAGCTTCGAAGCTATTTACTTGAAAAACTGCTATTCCAGAATCTAAAATATCTCGAATCATCTCGTATTGTGCTGCGCCCCAGCCGCCGCTGTGGTGAACACAAACCATACATGAATAAGGTTTTTTACCCTCTTCAGGAAAAAGTAACCAGCCTTCTAGATCTTGCTCTGGCAGTTCATCTAGCTCGTTAATAATGTGGAAAAATTCAAAAGGGTTTTTAGATTTGTACTTTACAAAGCCAAATTCACCTTCCTTAAAGGTTAGATCTTCATTCATAATTACCTAATAGTTTTCGTAAAGAATTTATTATATTTTAGATATGATATATCAATAAAATTTGGCATAATAGTTTTCCTTTTACTGAATCCAGTATCATTTTAGAGAAGGCAATATAGAGAGGAAAATTTTGAACCATAATATACCAATACCTAATCTATTAGATATCGCACTAAAGAAAGGCGAAGGTATTCAAGTGAAAAATGGAGCTTTTGTTGTTACTACAGGCACAAGAACTGGAAGAAGCCCCGCAGATAGGTTTTTAGTTGATGACGCGTTAACTCATGAGGTTGTTGATTGGGGTGAAAATAATCAACCTATAGAAGCTCAAAAATTTCTCAATCTTTGGGATGAATCAGAAGAATATTTAAAAAATAAAGAAAAATACACTGCTGATTTACATGTCGGAGCAAGCTCAGAACATTATCAGCCAGTAAGAATTGAGAACGAATTTGCCTGGCATAATATGTTTTGCCAAAGTCTTTTCATTCAACCTGAATCTTTCAATCCAAAGACAAAAGACGTCTGGCAGCTAAGATCGGCTCCTGGCTTTAATTGCGATCCTAATCGTCACGGAACTAATTCGGATGGAACGGTAATGGTTAATTTCTCAACCAAACAAATATTGATTCTCGGAATTGGTTATGCAGGCGAAATGAAGAAATCTATGTTTGGTATCATGAATTTTATTCTTCCAGAAGAAGACGTTTTATCTATGCACTGTGCTGCAAATGCAGGGCAAGATGGAGATGTGTCATTATTTTTTGGATTATCAGGTACTGGAAAGACAACTCTATCAGCAGATCCGGATAGATGGCTTATCGGTGATGATGAACACGGATGGGGGGATGGAATAGTTTTTAATATAGAAGGGGGATGTTATGCAAAAACCGTTGATTTATCCCAAAAAAATGAGCCAGTTATTTGGAACGCTATTAAAAATGGAACAATCCTAGAAAATGTAATTTTTGACCCCAAAACTCTAGTAGTTGATTACGCTGATCAATCTTTAACCGAAAATACCAGAGCTTGTTATCCCTTAAGTCATGTAGATCAACATTTAGAAAAAAATTACGGCGGCGAACCGCAGAATATAATATTTTTAACCTGTGATTTGTCTGGTGTAATGCCTCCGGTATCAATTTTATCTAAAGAACAGGCTGCGTATCATTTTTTAAGTGGGTATACCGCAAAAGTTGGTTCAACGGAATTAGGATCTACAGAAGAAATATCTTCTACCTTTTCAAATTGTTTTGGTGCCCCATTTTTTCCAAGAAAAGCGCAAGTTTATGCAGATCTTTTGATGAAAAGAATAGATGGATTTGGCAGTAAAGTTTATATAGTGAATTCTGGATGGACTGGTGGTTCATATGGCGTTGGAGAGAGATTTAATATTCCAACTACTAGAAATATTATCAAAGCAATTCAATCTGGATCTATTGAAGAAAGTCCTAAGTCTAAGCTTGATATAATGAATGTAGAGATACCAACTGAATTAGAAGGCGTGGAAACAAAAATTCTTAACCCTTCAGAAACATGGGCCGATCAAGATATGTATAAAAAAGCTGCTGAGGACTTAGCGATTAAGTTTAGTGAAAATATATCAAAATTTGATGTTGCCGATGAAATTCTTGCTTCTGGTCCTTCCACCTAACTAGATCATTTAATAATTTTCATTAGGTTTATTAACAACTTCTCAAAAATTCATGTCAAAAGCTTTTCAAGATTCGCTTAAAAAATTAAGCGATCTCAATTTGATTAATTTTTCTAAGTTTTCTAAAAGAGGCATAGAAAAAGAATCGCTGAGGGTAAATAACGCAAATATATCCTCCTCAGATCATCCCAAATCTTTAGGCGCTGCTCTGACAAACCCTTTTATAACAACTGATTTTTCTGAAGCATTATTAGAGCTCATTACTCAAAAATCATCTTCAATCGAAAAATCTTTATCAGATTTAAAGCTAATTTTAGCTTTCACACATCAAAACATAGATGATGTAATTTGGCCTGGAAGCATTCCTTGCTCTATTCAAAACGAAGCTGATATAAGAATTGCAAATTATGGAACTAGTAATTCCGGAAGACTCAAAGAACTTTATCGTATTGGTCTTAGTTATAGATATGGAAGTATGATGCAGTGTGTTTCAGGAATTCACTATAATTTTTCGTTAAACAAAGATTTCTTTAAAAAGTGGCAGGGCTCACATGCTGCTTTTCAGCCTTTTCAAGATGATAAATATTTAAACTTAATAAGAAATTTCAGAAAAAATGCTTGGTTACTTATTTATTTATTTGGAGCAAGTCCAGTGGTACCAAATACTTTCTTAACAAATAGAAACAATTTTTTAGACTCCTTGAATAGCAAAGACTCATATTTAAAGAACGCTACCTGTCTAAGAATGAGTGAGCTAGGCTATATGTCGGAGGCACAAGATAATCTCAATATTGCCTATAATAATTTGGATGAATATATTTCTGATTTGAAACATGCTCTTACAAAAAAACACGCGCCATATGAAAAAATTGGATTAAAAAAGAATGATAAACACATACAAATAAATGACTCTGTAATTCAAATTGAAAATGAATACTACAGCTCAATCAGGCCTAAACGAGTTATTAAAAGTGGGCAAAGACCAATAAATGTTCTAAGAGATCAAGGTATAGAATACGTTGAAGTAAGATGCTTGGATAACAATCCTTTCTTAAAAGGCAGCATCGATAAAAATACTGCTTACTTTATAGAAGCTTATTTGATGATTTCGCTAATTGATGAAAGCTATAGTTTTGACGAAAATAGAATTGAAGAAATTCAAGAAAATTGGCACAACACCGTTAGAAACGGCAGAGATCCAAATCTTCTTTTAAAAAGAGATGGAAAAACTATTTCTGTGAAAAGTGCTGCTGAGGAAGTATTCAATAAAATTTACGATTTTGCCAGTGCCCTTCCCATTGAAGCAAACGACCTAAAAAATAACATTTTTAAATCTTTAGAAGTTCAAAAATCAAAGGTAATTGATTCAGATTTAACTCCCTCTGGAATGATTTTAAAAGAAATGGAAGAAAAGAATATTACTTGGGATGAATTTTGTGACAACAAAGCACAAGAAAATATAACTTACTATAAGGCATTTAAGAAAGATACGACTAATATAAAAATTGCATCAGAAACTTCAATTAAAGACCTTATGAATTTAGAGTCTTTAAAAGAAGTTGATTTTGATACTTTTTTAAAGGATTATTTAAACGCTATTTAAGGAGATACTTATGAAAGCATATGTTTGTAGAGAATTTGGTCCAGTTGAATCTCATAAAGTTGAGGAGATTGCGGATCCCAGAGCTGAAGCAGGTCAAGTAGTTGTAGATGTTAAGGCAGCAGGAGTTAGTTTCCCTGATGTTTTAATTGTTCAAGGTAAATATCAATTTCAACCTCCTTTTCCTTTTTCTCCAGGTGGAGAGATTGCCGGAATCATAAGTGAAGTTGGCGAAGGTGTAGTCGATTGGAAAGTTGGTGATCGCGTAATTGCCATGACAGGTAATGGCGGTATTGCTGAAAAGGTAGTTGCCTTTGAAATGACCTTAATGCCTCTGCCAGAAACTATGGACTTTAAAGATGGGGCTGCATTTCCTCTTAATTACGGTACCACTTATCATGCTCTCAAACAAAGAGGTCAACTACAGGCCGGTGAAACCCTTCTAGTTACAGGTGCTGGAGGCGGTGTTGGCACTACAGCAATAGAAATTGGTAAAGCAATGGGAGCAAGAGTTATTGCTGCAGCTAGTACCGACGAAAAATTAGAAATCGCAAAGAATCTTGGTGCTGATGAAGTTATTAATTACAGCGATGGCGAATTAAAAGAAAAAGTGAAGGTATTAACTGATGGTTTAGGTGCGGATGTTATTTATGATCCAATTGGTGGAGATATTTTCATGCAGTGCATGAGATGTATTAACTGGAAAGGAAGAGTACTAGTTATTGGTTTTGCTAGTGGGCCTATACCTGAAGTTCCAACCAACTTAGCTTTACTAAAAGGATGTTCAATAGTTGGAGTTTTTTGGGGAAGATTTACAGGAGCCGAGCCAGAAGAAAATTCACAAAACTTTGACGAATTGTTTGCTCTTCATGCTGAAGGCAAGCTCAAACCACAAATTACTAAAAGCTATTCTTTAGGTGATGCCGCAGAAGCGATATCGTCCTTAGAAAATAGAAAAGCTACTGGAAAAGTTGTAATAGAGATGTAAAAAGGGAGGGCAAGAACCCCCCCTTTTTTATGAGTTTTTTATTCTTTCGGTTCCGGGGCTGTCCATATAGGTAGAATCAAACTTATTAAAACTACTATAAAAAACAAAACAGCTAACGGATCTGCAGGTATTAGTGAAAATGCATCTAAGGATCCACCATCAAAAAAGTCTACAAACGACTGAGCGCTTTCCGATAAGTTGTCTAACTGAGATAAACTATATGCCGCTCCTTGCTGTTGGGCGTATAGAAACCCTAGCGTTAAACAATTAAAATAAACCACAATTGTTGAAAATAAAGTTCCTAAAACTTTACCTAGAATTGTAGCTCCGTCTTTATTCATTCTATAAACTCCACCGTAAGCCATGAAGAGCAAGAAAGTAAAAACCATTAAATAAAGTGCATTACTTATTAAAAAAGAATTAAATTGTGAAATAATTTGAAATTCTGTCATATTTCCTCCTAATTTTTAGTCCAGATTCTTCCGAACAACATAATAGTAACTACTGCCCACCATCCTGTATTAATTGGATTTGCAGTAAATATGTTTTGCGCTCCATTTGGCTCGCCCGTTCCATATACATCCACAAAATTTTGTGCACCAGCACTTAAAGATTCTACTTGTTCAAATCCATAAGCTGTTCCTTCAAGCAGGCTAAAAAGTATTGCTCCAACAGTTAAACCATTAAAGATTATTCCTAGGCTGAAAAGAGAAACTAGAGATTTATTTAAAACACTAGCATCTTCTGCCCTCATTTGATTTGCAGCTCTAAAAGCCACCCATAATAAGAAAAACACACCTGCCTGGTAAACAGCATTTGCCATCAAACCAAGATTCATAGTGGTCCATAATTGATATTCGTTCATTTTTTCTCCTTTTTTTTAAATTTTATAAAAAAAGGGAAGATATCTAATCTTCCCTTTTTTTTATTTACTCCTTAGGTTCTGGAGCTGCCCACATCCCACCGATTAGGCCCACTAAAATAGCCAAGTAAAAGACTATTCCTAACGGATCAGTTGGAATTAAAGATGCAGATACATATTCAGTTGCACCCATTGAGTCAACAAATTGTTGTAACCCTCCAGTGAGCTCTTCACCAGTTTCTGAAACTGCAAAAGCCCAGTTGTTCATAGTCATGGCAACATTTCCATAAGTCCCCATGTTAAATGCTACAACACAAAGTGAAATTATAGAGTGCATTACTTTTCCAAAAGTATTAACTCCGTATAAATTTGCGTTTGTGACTCCTCTGAACATCATCCAGAGAAGAAGTATATTTCCTATGAAAAATATCCCACTTACTCCTAAAAGCGCGGTGTAAGATTCGTTAAGTAAAGCTATTTGTTCCATATTTATCTCCTAGTTTAACTATCTCTGGGTCCCCAAATAAGGCCCAAAATCATTATTGTTATAATCGCAAGAAACACTATGCCTAACATTGTAGGAGAATTAGCTGTTTCTGTGGTACCGACATAATCAATAAATCCCTGCGTTCTTTCAGGATTTGAAAAGGAATCTACTCCTAATTCTTGCATCCTGCGTGCCGCGTTAATCCATGTATTAGCTGCATATGTAAATTGCAAATAACTACCTGCCATTACACACAGACCAAAACCTGTTGATAGAATTTTAGTCAATAAATTACTTTTTGGATTTTCTCCTGTCATATTAGCTGTTCTTAAAGCCAGCCAAATTGCAAGTATGGTCCCTATAAAAGACATTGCATCAACAAGTCTGCCCATCATAAAAGCTTGCCCAATCATTTCTGGTGTCATATTTTTCTCCTATATTTTTTTTAAATGAGATTAATTCTCATTTAAAAACTATATCAGAGATTATTTTTGTAGGAAATATATTTATACGACAAAGATACGACTATTTAGCGAATTTTATAATACTTTCTAGAGCCTCAGACATCGTTTCTGGAGTGTAGGGAGTTTTAAAGAAACCATAATATTTACCTTGAGGATCTATCAAAGCCAAATTCATACTATGATCCATGTCGTAATCTTTATTTTTAGAATTTACTATCGGGGTAAAAGGCAAAGTCAAATTTAGAGAAAGCTGATAAATGTCTTTTATTCCGCCTGAAACACCAACAAAGTCTGAATTAAAAGCCGTAGCATATTCATGCATTCTCTCCGGACTATCTCTATCAGGATCAATTGAGATCATCACGAAGTTAATTTTATCTATCAGCCCTTCTTTCTGAGAAAGAAGATCAGAAGTTTTTGATAATTTCTGCATAGTCATGGGACACATATCAGGACATGAAGCAAAGCCTAAAAATACCAAGTCCCACTTTCCTAAGAAATCATCATTTGTAAACTCTTCGTTATTTTTGAATAAAGAAAAAGCACTTAAATCTCTTTTTGTATTAAGTTGATAAAACTTCAAAAGCTTGTATTGATCGTTTGTTAATTCTTTCTCTGCGACTGTGCTGTAGACAAATAAGCCTATCACCATTGAAACTATGGCCAAGCAAGAAATTACCGTATAAGTTATGCCTTTATTTTTTGTCATAAGTATTAAATCAGTCTATCCAGAATCATTGAGACAAACAAGATCGTTAGATAAATAATTGAATACAAAAAGAAAGGAATAGCTCCGCTATTATTCTTATCCTGCATTAAACGAGCTGCTAAAAAAATAAAAATCAATCCTAAAGAACTGGCTGATACAAAATAAAAAATTCCCAAACTGCCAATTGCAAAAGGCAAAAGCGAGCAAGCTAAAAGTAAAAATGAATAAAGCAGGATTTGTATTTTTGTATATTCAATCCCTTTAACTACCGGCATCATTGGAACATTGGCATTCTCATAATCATCAATTCTATCTATCGCTAGCGCCCAAAAATGGGGAGGTGTCCAAACAAAAATGATAGCAACTAATAATAAAGGCAAAGGTGAAATTGACCCCGTCAGTGCAACCCATCCTAAAACTGGTGGCATTGCTCCAGCTAGCCCGCCAATAACAATATTTTGTGGGCCTGCAAATTTTAAAATCCTGGTATATAAAAAAGCATAAAAGACCCAAGTTGCTACTGTAAGTGCCCAGGATAAAAAATTATTAAAAGATAATAAAAGGAAAGAACCAATTATGAATAGAATTGCAGCAAAAGTAATAGCATTTATCACAGGAATTTTCCCTGAAACTAAAGGCCTTTTATCTGTTCTCTTCATTTTTCCATCTATTTCTAGATCTAAAATCTGATTGATTGCAGCACTTGAGGCAGCGATAAGTCCAATGCCAAAAATCCCAGTTAAAGCTTTGTAGATATTTGTTTCGAACCCATCAACAAGAAACATCGCCGTGGCTGCAGTTAAAACCAATAAGTAAATTATCGAGGGTTTGGTCAGCTGAATATACGCTCCCAAATTAATAGAATAACTTTTTTCTTTTACTTCAGCTGTCACTTACTTTTAACCTAAAGTATGAAATTGAAATTAATAACAACAAGGCACCAAGATTATGGGCGATGGCAACATATAAAGGAAGAGAATATATAATGTTTGAAACTCCTAAGATTACTTGTAAGAATAAAAAAGAAGTTAAAATTTTAGCAAACCTATACTGATTCTCCCTCACAAAAATAAAAGCAAGAAAAAGGAAATAAGCTGTTACAAAGTAAGCTCCGAACCTATGAACTATGTGAATAGCCAGCCTTGCCTCATGGTCTAATTGCCCACCAAGATAATCTGGGCCTATACTTTGTAGAAAATTAAAACCCATTTTAAAATTGGCATCAGGAATAATTTGACCCTGACAAAGCGGGAAATCTGGACAGGCTAAAGAAGCATAATTTGAGCTCAACCAGACACCCAAAATAATCTGTATTATCAATATTGGAAAAGCCCAGTTCAAAAATATTTTTGAAGAACTAGACATTTGATATAAATTCTTACTACCTTCGTTTAATTCTTTTAACTTAACGTATATTAAAAAAAGGAGAGTGGTGGTAGCAAACCCGCCAAGTAAATGAATTGATACAATCTGAGGCCATAGTTTCAAACTAACCGTTAGATAACCAAAGGTAGATTGAAAAAGTACCAGCAAAGTCAGAGCTCCGGAAAGTTTTGTAACCAGATTATTTCTTGGTTTCAGAAAAAAAGACATTGCAAAAATAGCTATTATTAAAAGTCCTAAGCTTCCTGCAAAATATCTATGCACTACTTCAGGTATTGCTTTTTCAACTTCAAATTCTCTTTCTGGGAAAAGTGAGTTAGCCTGACTTATTTCTGCTTCTGTAGTTGGCATCCAAACAAAGCCGTAACAACCCGGCCAATCAGGACAACCTAGGCCTGCATCAACCAATCTAGTCCATGCCCCAAGAGCTACTACCGAAAATGCTAGAAAAACCCCTAACAAAGCAATGATCTTTAATTTATTTAAACTAACCAATTTTTGACGCTCCTAGCAGCTTCTTTAGATCTGTAAGAAGTTTTTTGCCATCTACTTCTCCAGAATAATGAAGAATAATGTTGCCAATTGGATCGATCACAAACATATTTGGCTGATCGAAAGGATCAATGTTGTTTAATTCAAAAGCCTTCATGATTCTCGATTCATCTTTAATCTCGATATAGTTTAAATCTTGATAGGTTGAGAAAAAGATTTCTAAGGATGGTTTAAGTGCTTTTGGAGCTGCTATATATCTTTTAACTCGAGTTTGTTGTCTAGCAAGTAAAACATTTACCTGTCTTGCGACATAAATTAAATCAGCACAACTTTCTAAACATGTGTCGTTTATAAAATGCACCAACATCCATTTTCTTTCCATGCTATCTACATCTAGGTATTGATAATCCAATTCTAAGTCTAACTCTCCAATATCTATTGGGTCTGAAAGTAAAAGTCCATAGTTCACCCTTTCTTCTGGGCCATAGCCCGAGTAATACCAAATAGTGCTAACAGTAATAACTACGATAGGGGTTAAGAAGATCAGTAAAGCTGTGATAAATCCTTTATTCATTTTCTTTGGCATCTCCTTTTCTCAAAAAAAATAAATATCCCACGATCAAAACTAACCCCAAACCAAACCATTGAACGGCATAGCCAAAATGCCTGTATGAACTTAGATTTATTGGTTGCCATGTTTTGATGAAAGCAGAATTTGAAAGCTCTGATAATTCTAAAATATATGGGGATAAAGGTTTCCCTAAGTAATCGGAAATTTCTTTCAAATTTATTGTTTGAACTAACATAGGATTTTTTATTTCTTTCATAACTTCATTAGTAAGAACAAAATCTTGCGATTCGGGTCTTAGGATTCCTTGCAACTTTAAGCTATTTTTTTCTATATCTATTGAAGGCAGCCTATTTCGGTCATTAAACTCTATCCATCCTCTTGAAACCATAATTAAACCGTTTTCGCCTGATTCAAAAGGAACAAAAACTTTAACTCCTGGCTTTCCATCGAAGATTTTGTTGTCTAAGAAGAAAATTTGATTTAAAAATTTTCCTTCTAGAACAACATTCTTATAGAGGTCAGATGCCGATATGTCATTATATTTGATCTCTTCAACGGGTTGAGACTGTCGTTCTAAAAAAGTATTTTCTAATTCTTTTTTATTATAGCCTCTGTCTATTTGCCAAATGCCAAGTGATAATACCATTAGAAATAAACAGAAAAAAATTACTGTTGGTTTCCAATTACTTATAACAGCATTCATTCTATAATCTGCAAATGATATTTAAAATTATCTTAGTTATTTTGGCTTTAGCAATGCTGATTAGTCTTTTTTCCAGTGCTTTTTTTCTAATGAAGGATAAAGGAAGCACAAAAAGAGCACAAAATACTTTAAGAATTAGAGTGACTCTTGCTCTTCTCATTATGGCGACCGTAGCAATTGGCATATATACCGGACAACTTGGAGTTAATATTCCTTTCGGTTAAAAGATATAAACTACTAGAACTAAAAATATCCAAACCACATCAACAAAGTGCCAATACCAAGATCCCGCGGCTAGGCCAAAATGGTCGTGATGACTAAAAGCCCCACCAAAACCTCTTATAGTCATAATCGTTAAAATTATTGCTCCCAAACAAACGTGAAATCCGTGAAACCCTGTAAGTAAGAAAAAAGTAGTTCCATAAATTCCAGCGCCTAAAGTTAAGCCCATGTGAGAGTATGCTTCGTAATATTCCAGTCCTTGAAGAAATACGAATATGTAGCCTAAAGTAAGAGTAGCCACCATCCATAACTTAAACGCAGTTCTGTTTCCTTTTCTAAGTCCTGCTTCAGCCAGGGCAATTGTGCCGCTCGACGTTATTAAACAAAGCGTATTCCAAAAAGGAAGCCAAGTATGAAGTTTTGAAATTTCAGGTATAGCCATACTATGATGGGCACCAGGGAACTGTTCATTGTCTGGAGTTACCAAGAGAGGCCATGCTGCTTCAAAACCAGGCCATAAAATGTTTGTAATGGCTTTTTCTCCTTCACCGCCCAACCAAGGAACTGCAAAGAGCCTCACGTAACCAAGAGCTAAAAAGAATGCAAAAAAGAACATTACCTCTGAAAAAATAAACCATGCCATTCCCCAAACAAAAGACTGGTTCAATTGTCCGCTGTATAAGCCAGAATCATTTTCGTTGATCACACTACCAAACCAAAAAAACATAACGCCCCAAATTACTGCAAATGAAGCAATTAAAAGCCAATGAGCATTTGAACCTTCTTCTCCCCAATTGTTCATAGTAAAAGAAGCACCTAAAACAAATAACAATAAACCAAAGGCCATGAAGATTGGCAATTTACTACTTTCAGGTACGTAATATGAAGAATCAGACATTATTTATTGGCTTGCAAATTTGCAAACTCCTCTGTTACATCAAATAGAGTATAGCCTAAAGCCAAAGATGAAATATCGTTTGGCAGTTCTGGATCAATGATAAATTTAACGGGGATCGTAATAGACTCTCCCGCTTCTAAGAACTGCTGCTCAAAACAGAAACACTCCGTCTTATGAAAATATTTAGCTCCCCTTCCAGGCGAAACACTGGGGACAGCTTGGGCTATCATTGGTTTGTCTGTTGTGTTGGTAAAAGTAAAGTCCATTAAATAGTCTTGTCCTGTTTCAACTCTCATTTGGGGAGAGCTAGATTTAAAAGACCAAGGCATCCTTTTGTTATTAGAAGTTACAAAAGTTATTTTTACTTCTCTAGTTAAGAGCTCTTCATCGTAAGAAGTAATGGTTGGTCCGGTTACTTTTCCATTAAGACCGGTAATATCACAAAAAATGTCATAAATAGGAACTAGGGTAAAGCCGAAACCAAACATTCCAAATGTTATTAAAGTCAGTTTCAGAACGCTTTTTCTAGCTTCCATAATTATTTACGAACTCGTTTTTAAACTCTCTAAAGAAGGAGGAGAACTGAAAGTATGATAAGGAGCTGGAGAATCTACAGTCCATTCAAAACCTTTATTTTTTGCTCCTTCCCATACTTCGTTTGTAGCTTCTTTCCCGTTATAGATACATTTCAAGACTATGAATAAAAAGAGTAATTGAGAAATTCCAAATAAAAATGCTCCTACACTAACCATCATGTTCCAGTCAGCAAATTGCATGGCATAGTCTGGAATTCTTCTAGGCATTCCTGCTAGTCCAACAAAGTGCATTGGGAAAAATGTTAGGTTTACTGACAAAAAAGACATCCAAAAATGAACTTTTCCAAGAGTCTCGTCATACATCTTACCTGTCCATTTAGGTATCCAATAATAAGCTCCTGCTAATAAAGAAAATAGAGCACCTGGAACAAGCACATAGTGAAAGTGAGCAACAACAAAATACGTATCGTGATATTGAAAATCTGCAGGCGCGATAGCAAGCATAATTCCTGAGAGGCCTCCTATAGTGAAAAGCGCTACAAAGGCTATAGCAAATAACATCGGTGTTTCAAAAGTAAGTGAACCCTTGAACATTGTAGATAGCCAATTGAAGACTTTCACTCCAGTTGGAATAGCGATCAACATGGTTGAATACATAAAAAACAGTTCACCGGCAATTGGCATTCCGACTGTAAACATATGGTGTGCCCAAACGACAAAAGATAAAAGTGCAATTGATGCAATGGCATACACCATAGAGGAATATCCAAAAATTGGTTTTCTTGAGAAAGTTTCAATAATATGAGAAACGATGCCAAAGGCTGGCAGAATCATAATATAAACTTCAGGATGACCAAAGAACCAGAAAATGTGTTGAAAAAGGACTGGATCTCCACCACCACCGGCTTTAAAGAAGCTGGTTCCTGCGTGAATATCCATAAGCATCATGGTAACGGCTCCGGCCAGTACTGGCATCACAGCAATTAACAAATAGGCTGTAATAAACCATGACCAGACAAATAGAGGCATTTTCATGAGAGTCATTCCTGGAGCTCTCATATTTAAAATCGTAGTTATGACATTAATTGAGCCCATGATCGATGAAGCTCCCATAATGTGAACAGAAAATATAAAGAAGGTTACTGTTGGAGGCGCATATTCGGTTGATAAAGGCGCATAAAAAGTCCAACCAAAATTGGGAGCTCCTCCTTCCATGAAAAAAGTACTTAAAAGGATTCCAAATGCAACTGGAAGTATCCAAAAACTTAAATTATTTAATCTAGGAAGAGCCATATCAGGCGCCCCAATCTGCATTGGAATCATCCAATTTGCAAAACCTACAAATGCCGGCATTATTACCCCGAAGACCATGATCAAACCATGGTTGGTCACCATTTGATTATAAAACTCTGGAGAGACTATTTGACTTCCAGGTTCGAATAACTCTGCTCTAATAACCATTGCCATGGCACCGCCAATAAACAGCATAATAAGACTAAACCAAAGATACATTGAACCAATATCTTTGTGGTTGGTTGTGTACAACCATCTAGAGATACCCTTTGCAGGGCCATGATGATGATCGTCGTGATGTGAATCTATAACTGCACTCATATTTTATTCCTTAATTTAAAGTTTGTTAGTTTTGTAATCTAAAATTTCTTTTGGTATTACTATTTTACCATCGCCGGAGTCTGCATTTCCCCATGCTTGTCTGGTATAAGTTATAACCGCCGCTATTTCTACTTCTGTTAACTGCTCTGAGTAAGAAGCCATCGCTGCACCCTGAACACCTTCCATTAATATTTCAATTTGTCTTGCCTTATTTCTCATGACTATTTCACTTCCAACTAAAGCTGGAAATACTGGCGGTATTCCCTGTCCGCCAACTTGGTGACAAGCAACACAATTTTTTTGGTAGGTTGCCTCTCCAATTTCCATTAGTTCGTTTACTGTCCAAAGTTTCTCTGTCAAAAGTGCTTGTTGAATTTTGGCTTCTTTCTTTTCATTAATGAAAGCAGAATATTCATCTGGAGAAACGGCTTTAACTACAATCGGCATGAAACCATGATAGGCGCCGCAAAGTTCTGTACATTGTCCTCTAAAAACTCCTGGTTCATTAACATACGTCCAACCAGTATTAACAAAGCCTGGTATAGCGTCTTGTTTAATTGCAAAATCTGGCACCCACCAAGAATGAATGACATCGTTGGCAGTGATAAGAAATCTGATCCTTGTATTTGTGGGAATTACTAAAGGCTCGTCTACCTCAAGTAGGTAATTTTTATCTTTTGGAGCCAGATTGTTTCTTTTATCTAAAGATGTAGAAAGATTACTGAAAAACCCAACTTCATCTTCAATATATTCGTATTGCCATTTCCATTGGTGCCCTGTTATTAAAATATTAATATCCCCTTCTTCATTATCATATGCTTTGATCATTACAGAAGTTGCTGGTACAGCAAGTACTACTAGAATTAAAGCAAATAAAACAGTCCAAGTAATTTCTAAAGCCGTACTGTCATCAAAGTCAGCTGGCTTAACTCCTTCTTTTTTTCTGTATTTAAAAAGAATAAAAGCCATTGCCAATAAGACGGCAATACCAATAGCTAAACAAACATAAAACACGGTCATATGTAAGCCGAAAATTTCTTGACTTAATTGCGTAACCCCAGGACTCATATTTAAATCACTCCAAGCCCCAAAGGAGAAGTTTGCAGTCAGCGCTGCCAGAAGGCTCAATGAATATTTTATAGCTCTAAACATAAACAATTGTTGTGATTTGAACGTAATTTTAGCTTATTAGGCTCTCACTCTCCATGCCCCTCAATCAGCTTTGAAGTATCAGGTCTAAAACCTGTCCAAAGAAAGAAAGACTCTGCGGCCTGTTCAACTAGCATGCCCCATCCATCGATTATCATCGGCACTTTAGCTCTATCTGCTAAATCCATAAAAGGGGTAAAGGCCTGAGAGTAGTATAAATCAAGGGCTAGGGAAGTATTTCTAAAAATAGATTCATCCAAATTTAGATTTTTGCTTGGATCTGTTGATACAGAAGTTGCATTGATAACAATATCAAATTCGAAATCTTTCATATTTTCAAAGCTTAAACCTGAGGCTATAAGATTAGAACTTTTGCTTGTCTGATAGGCTTTAGAGCTAAATTCTTCAACAATTCTTTCTGCTTTTTCCACTGTCCTGTTAGCAACTACAACAGACTTTGGAGCCTCTTCTAATAGAGAAGGCAAAACTCCTCTGGCTGCTCCTCCTGCACCAATTAACAAAATAGATTTTTCTTCAATTTTTTGATTGTTATTCTCAACTAGATCTTTTACCAATCCAACACCGTCAGTACAATCAGAAAAAATTTTTCCTTTATTACTATAGAGAACGTTAATTGCCTTTGTTTTATCTGCTCTTTGCGAAACTTCGTCTGCTAAACCAAAGCAATCTTCTTTGAAAGGTAGAGTCACACTCAGCCCCTTTCCGCCTTCTAGAAAAAAAGAGTGCACCCAATCATCTAGATTGGACTTACTTAATTCAACCTTATTGAATTCAATATCTAAATTTGCTTGTCTAGCAAATTCTAAATGTATTTCAGGCGAACGACTATGAGATATAGGCGAACCAATTACTGCAAATTTTATTTTCTTATCCATTCTTTGCTTTCTAAATTTTGAACTGGTGTAGGTTTTTTCAAACCGCCTAGTTTTCCTTCTATTATATGAACCTTATCGTAAAAAAAAGTTCTTATTTCATCTGAATCTTTTGCAGGTTCTTTGCCACTTATATTAGCTGAAGTCGAACATATTGGCATATTAAGAGATTTAGTTAATTCTTTTACAGTTTTATGATTGCTCAATCTAAGCGCTAACAAGCCGGTTGGGCCCAACAACCATTTGGGTGTTTCAGATGAAGAAGGAACAAGCCAAGTATGAGGGCCAGGCCATTTTTCATTCATTCTTTTTGTTAATTTTTCATTTAAATGCTTGGTAAAAGGCAATAATTGTTCCATGGAGCCAGCAAGAATAATAATTCCCTTATTTTTAGGCCTTTTTTTTAAATTTATTAACTTTTTAACTGCTTTTTCAGAAAATGGGTTGCATCCAAGGCCCCAAACTCCCTCTGTAGGATAAGCAAAGATACCGTCTTTTAAAAATAAACTCTTTAAATCAGGCATTAGCTAGCCTGAAGTTCGTCATTTTCCTTCTTAAGTTGTTGTTTTTGTTGAATTCTTGCGTCTTTTATAGCTTTTTCTAGCTTTTCGTCGCTAATTGCCAACATTTGAGCGGCTAAGTGCCCTGCATTTATCGCTCCAGCTTTTCCAATTGCTACTGTAGCAACCGGTACCCCTTTTGGCATCTGAACTGTAGACAATAAGGCATCGAAACCATTCAGTGGACCACCGTCTCCAGGTACACCTATTACAGGTACAGACGTGTGGGCTGCAATGTTTCCTGCTAAATGCGCAGCCATGCCCGCAATTCCAATAAAAATTTTAGTATTCGCAGCGAGTTCTGCCTGAATATGTTCTTGAAGCACTTCTGGCATTCTGTGGGCACTAAGGACATTGATGGAATTTTCTACTTCAAAACTGTCTAAAACTTCCCCTGCAGCTTTAGCCAAATCTAGGTCAGTTTTCGAACCTATTACTATTGAAACTTTCAAAAGTTGCTCCGTTAATTATTAATTAAAATTTATGACCTATAATAAATGTTTATCGTAATTAATTAAATGACATTAAGAAATATTTTAGTTTTTCCAGATCCAAGATTGAGAGAAATTGCGCAAGAAGTAAAAGTTTTTGATGAGAAATTAAAATCTTTATCAGAAGATTTGTTGGAAACAATGTATGAGTTCAAAGGTATTGGATTGGCTGCTACACAGATAGGTGTGCCGAAGAGAATTATTGTCATAGACATAAGTGAAGAAAAAGACGAGCCACAAGTTTTTATTAATCCCAAAATAAAAATTTTGGAAGAAGAAGAAAAAGCCGGATACGAAGAAGGCTGTCTTTCTGTACCAAGTTTTTATGAAGAAGTAATTCGTCCTGTTAATGTTGAAATTTCATATAACGATTTAGATGGAAAAGAAAAAAAAATTAAACCAGCTGGATTGTTAGGCGTTGTCATTCAACATGAAACTGATCACTTAGATGGAAAACTTATGGTGGATTATATTTCTTCAACTAAAAGGGAAAGAATTAGATCAAAGTTATTAAGATTAAAAAAACAAAAAAAATAGCTCCTAAATATGAAAATCATTTTTGCAGCAACGCCTGATATTTCTATTTCTTGTCTAGAAGAGATATTAAATTCATCTCATGAAATAAGTTTAATTTTAACGATGCCGGATAAGCCTGCCGGGAGAGGGAAAAAATTGCTTCCTGGTCCAATAAAAAATTTTTGTTTGGAAAATGATTTGCCTTTTATACAGCCTGAAAATTTAAAGAGCTTGGAGGTAAAAAATATTTTTAAAGAAATAGAGTCGGATTTACTCATTGTGTTTGCTTACGGAAAAATTATTCCTAAAGATATTTTTGAACTTCCAACTTATGGATCAGTTAATGTTCATACTTCTTTACTCCCAAGTTATCGAGGAGCTGCCCCTATACAAAGAGCAATAATAAATGGAGATAAATTTACTGGCATTACTATAATGAAACTTTCAGAAGGATTAGACGAAGGACCTATTATAGAATCTTTTAAAGTAGCTATAGAGGAAGAAGAAACCTCAGGAAGTTTAGCAGAAAAAATGTCTAAAGTGTCTTCTAATAAAATATTGCAAACTATTGAAAATATTGAATTAAATAATATTAAATTTATTGAACAAGACCATTCTAAAGCGTCTTATGCAGATAAGTTATTGAAAAGCGAATCATGTATTGCTTGGGATAAAAAAGCAGAGATTATCAAAAATATGATTAATGGTTTTAGCCCTAACCCTTGTGCTTACTCTACTTATGAAAAACAGAGAATTAACGTTCATAAAGCTAAGCTTTGCTCTATTAAAAGTAAGGGGCCCGGAAAGATTTTGGAATTTTCAGGAGAGAGACTTTTAATAGGTGCTAAAGATTTGTCGGTAGAAATATTAGAACTATCTAGGCCAAGCAAAAGAAAGATGTCTGTGGCAGATTTTTACAATGGCTCTAGAGATTTCTTTAAAGTAGGAAATTATCTTACTTAAAGTTCACAAAGTTTTAAGTAAGAGTATAATTTTTATAGGTATAAAAACTTGAATATTGTAATCCTTGGCGCAGGACAAGTCGGATCAGAATTATCTCAAATTCTGGCAGAGGAGCATGATGTAACTCTCATAGATATAGACGAAGAAAAGTTACAAAAAATATCAGACCAAAATGACTTAAGAACAATTTGTGGTAATTGTTGTTATCCAAGAACTTTAGAATCGGCAGACATTGCTTCTGCGGATCTAGCCGTTGCTATGACTCAGTGGGATGAAGTCAACATGGTTGCCTGTCAAATGGTCAAACATATTAATAAAAAAACTAAAACTATGGCAAGAATTCGAGCCACACAATATCTGGCTGGAAAGGGTAGAGAAATTTTCGAAGCAGGAGATTATTCCATTGACGTAATCATTAGTCCTGAAAATTTAATAACCAATTACATAACAAAATTGATCGAGTTACCTGGCGCTATGCAAGTTTTAGATTTTGGAAATTCTATGGCTTCAATGGTTCAAGTAAAAGCCACAAAGGGCGCTCCTATTACAGGTCATAAAATTTCAGAATTAAAAGATCATATCCCTAGTGCAGATACCAGAGTTGCTGCCATTTATAGAAACAACGAAGTTATTATTCCTAGTGGAGATAATTTCATAAAAGAAAAAGATGAGGTTTTCTTCATTACTGCAAGATCAAATTTAAGAAAAGTGATGTCGGAAATTAGAGAAGAAGATGCGCGATATAAAAATATAATGATTGCTGGAGGAGGAAGAATTGGCAGAAAAATTGCCAAGGCTTTAGAGAAAAATTTTAGAGTAAAAGTTGTAGAAGCTGATAAGGAGAGATGTATTTATTTATCAGAAAAACTTTCAAGCAGCTTGGTCTTACATGGAGACACTTCCGACTCTGAATTATTAGATGAAGAGGGAATTGATCAAATAGATGTTTTTTGTGCTGTAACAAATAATGATGAAGCAAATGTAATGTCCTCTCTATTAGCTAAGAAACAAGGGGCTAAAAACGTTTTAACCTTGGTAAATAAAAAAAATTACATAGAACTAATAAAAAATGAAGATTTAGAGGTTTCTATAGCCCCAACCCTTATAACCATAGGGGTTGTGCTTCAAAATGTTGTAAGTTCTAGATTGGCAAATGCTTACTCTTTTAAAGGGGGAAAAGCCGAAGCTCTTGAAGTTATTGTAGATATAGAAAAGAATAAAGGCCTTATAGGCAAAGGAATTGATGAAATAGACGTTCCCGAAGGGTGCATGATAGGAGCTCTTTTGAGGGATGATGAAGTAAAAATTGCTCATCACGATCTAAAAATAGCTGAAAATGACCATCTAGTCATATTTTTATCAGATAAAGACAATTTTGATAAATTAGAAAGATCTTTAGCGTAATTGAGCGAACTTAAGCAATAATAATGAAATATAGACTAATTTCACAGATTTTAGGGATAGGATTAATTATTTTTTCTTTTTTTCAACTTCTTCCTATTGTAGTGGCTTTTTTATATCAAGAAGATTCAGTCGTTTCTTTTATATATGCATTTTTAATTACCCTTTTTTCAGGGCTTTTTTTAGTTGGAGTAAATTTTAAAAGAGAATATGAAGACTTAAGGATAAGAGACGGGTTTCTTTTGACAGTTTTATTGTGGTTTACATACTCAATTTTTGCCAGCTTACCTTTTGTAATTGGAGAAAGTTCTAATTTAACTATAGTGAATGCTTACTTCGAAGCTGTCTCAGGCCTTACAACGACTGGAGCTTCAATTATTACTGAATTAGATACTCAGTTGAAATCAGTGCTTTTTTATAGAGCTTTATTGCAGTGGTTAGGTGGATTAGGGATAATTGTGCTTGCTTTAGCCCTATTTCCTTTGTTGGGAGTGGGAGGAATGCAACTTTATAGAGGAGAAACCCAGGGATCTGTATCTGGAACTAAATTAAGGCCAAAAATGGCAGAAACAGGCAAATCTTTATGGGTAGTTTACCTAATTTTGACTATAAGCTGTTGTTTTTCTTACTTTTTTTCAGGAATGGGCTTTTTTGATGCTGTCACACACTCATTTACAACTGTTGCCATAGGCGGTTTCTCTAACTATAGCCAAAGTTTTGCTTACTTTAATAATGATTTTCTTTATTTTTTTGGATCTATTTTCATGTTTCTTTCGGCTTTAAGTTTTTCTTTGCACTTCCTAGCCCTTAAAAAGAAAAAATTAAATGGTTACTTTTTAGATCCAGAGCTAAAGTTTTTTGCAAGTGTTGCTTTTTTATCTTTTATCTTCGTATTTATATCTCTAATTCTTTTTTCAAATAGCAACGATTTATCTTTGCTAATGAAATCATTGTTTCAGACAATCTCCTTTTTAACGACTACTGGTTTCACTTCAGAAGATCACAGCTCTATGCCGTCTTACTTGCCTTATTTTCTAATAGGTTTAGCAGGCATGGGAGCATGCGCAGGCTCAACTGGAGGGGGAATCAAAGCAATTAGAATTTTAATATTTGTTAAACAAGGAGTTAAGGAACTAAAAAAATTAGTTCACCCAAATTCTGTTTTACCCTTAAAGGTAGGAAACAAAATTATCAACCAGGAAATTAAAGATTCTGTCTGGGGCTTTTTAGCTGTTTACATGATTACTCTTTTGTTGGGGACTATGCTTTTGTTAGCTTCAGGATTGTCCTTTGAGACATCTTTCTCAGCAGTCTTCTCATGTATTAATAATCTAGGACCTGCACTAGGTGAAGCAACTTTTAATTACGATTCATTAAATCGAATTAGCAAACTTTTTTTGTCATTTGCCATGATCTTAGGTAGGCTAGAAATTTACACGCTACTAGTGCTTTTTACATCTTTCTTTTGGAGGTCTTAGTAAGCACTTACTATAGATATAAAACATATTTAAATTGAAATGAGGAAAATAAATTGACAGCTCAAACAATGGAAGAACTTGTTGCTCTTTGTAAGAGAAGAGGATTTATATTTCAATCAAATGAAATTTATGGCGGCCTTCAAGGACTATACGATTACGGTCCTTTAGGTGTTGAATTAAAGAATAATATTAAGCAATCCTGGTGGACATCGATGGTTTATGACAGAGACGATATAGAAGGATTGGATGCTTCTATTTTGACTCATCCGGATGTGCTTAAATATTCCGGTCATGAGGATACCTTTTCTGATCCATTGGTAGATTGTAAATCTTGTGGAGAAAGATTTAGAGCAGATCAAGTTCCTGACTATTGCAAAGAAGAAGATTTAACAGAGCCGCGACAATTTAATTTAATGTTCAAAACTAATGTAGGCCCTGTTGATGATGGAGCAAGTTTTGCATACCTAAGGCCAGAAACTGCTCAACAAATATTCACAAACTTTAAGAATGTAGTTGATTCAACTTCTAGAACTTTACCATTTGGTATAGCTCAAATAGGAAAAGCATTTAGAAACGAAATAACGCCAAGAAATTTTATTTTTAGAGTAAGGGAGTTTGAACAAATGGAGTTGGAGTTTTTTGTTGAGCCTGGATCGGATGAAGATTGGCACAAAAAATGGGTTGAAAATAGACTAAGTTGGTGGGAAGAGCAGGGCGTATCTAAAGATAAGTTAGAATTACTCCACGTTACTGGAGAAGACTTAGCTCATTATTCAAAAGCAACTGTGGATATTATGTATAAATTTCCACATGGTTTAGAAGAATTAGAGGGAATTGCTAACAGAACTGACTTTGATCTTGGTTCTCATAGTAAAAACCAAGAAGATTTGGCAATTTCAGCCAAAACTGCCAAAAACACCTCTTCTAACGCGAAGTTAGCTATTCAAGACATAAAAACCAATGAATGGGTCGTTCCATACGTAATAGAGCCTTCTGCGGGTGTGGATAGAGGTTTTTTAGCCATTCTAAACGAATCTTACCAAGTCCAAGAGCTGGAAAATGGAAAAGAAAGGGTAGTTTTATCGTTAAAGCCTCATTTAGCTCCAATTAAAGCAGCTGTAATTCCTTTAAAAAAGAATAATTCGGAACTAGTAGATTTAGCTCATAAGCTTAAGAATGAGCTTCAAAACCTGAGGATAGGCAGAGTTGTGGTCGAAAATACTGGAAATATTGGGAAAAGCTACAGAAAACATGATGAAATTGGCACTCCCCTTTGCATAACAATTGATTTTGACTCTCTTGAGAAAAATCAAGTAACCGTTAGAGACAGAGACTCTATGGAGCAAAAAACTATAGATATTTCTGATATTCCTGACTTCTTTAAAGACTATTTAATAAAATAATGTCTCAAAACTATATCGTTCTTGATAGAGATGGCGTAATTAATGTTGATCTTTTCGATTACGTCTTGGAAAACGAAACTTTTGAATTTGAAGAAGGCAGCATCGACGCCATTGCAACACTTACTAAACATAACTTTAAAATTATTATTGCAACAAATCAGACGTGTATAAATTTAGAATTAATTTCTAGACAAGGGATTGAAGAAATTAATAATTATTGGATAGATGTGATAAAAAAAAATAATGGTGATGTTTTGCATGTTGAGGTATGTCCTCATGAAAAAAGTGAAAACTGTGACTGCAGAAAACCTAAAACGGGCCTTCTTAAATCTGCCGAAAAAAAATTGAATATATCCTTGAAGAATTGTTTCTTTGTTGGAGATAAATTATCGGATTTAGAGTGTGCCGTTTCTCACGGGTGCAAGCCTATATTAGTTAGAACAGGTTATGGAACAATAACGGAAGCAGCAGAATTCCCAAGCGAAACCAAAGTATTTGATAATTTAAAAACTGCTGTGCAATGGATAGTAAATTAAATATCTATATTATTTACTAAGTTTACATTCGCTTCTATAAAATCTCTTCTGCTTTCAACGTTATCTCCCATAAGTTGTTCAAATAAATCATTTGCGTCGTCAGCATCATCAATCTTGACTTGAACTAGTCTTCTTCCAACTGGATCCATGGTAGTTTCCCAAAGCTGTTCTGGGTTCATTTCTCCCAGTCCTTTGTATCTTTGAATATTTAATCCTTTTCTTGATTCCTCAATAAGATCATCGAAAGATTCAAAGATATTGTATATCTTTAGCTCTTCTTCATTTTTTTCTAAACTGCTTAGACCTAACTTAATTTCTTTAGAAGACTCTTTCAGTGACAAAATAATTTTATAACTTTTGGATTTAAAAAAAGAAAAAGGAATAATATTTGCTATTGAGTTTCCGTATTCGAATCTTTCAAAGATAATGTTTTTTCTTTTTTCATCTAGCCTTGCAGAATTTTTATTGGCTGCCGTTCCACTTAATTTTTTATTTAGCCCCTTGACCCAAGTGTTTAAATTCTTTTCGTTAAGTTTTGAAGGAAAGCTTTCGTGAGTAACTAGAGTCTTTAACACATCTGCATGTATATTAATTTCAGGCACTTCTGTTAGAGAAACAAAATCGCTATAGTCTTTAAGAAGTTTTTTTAAATTATCAGAACTCATTTTCTTGGTCTTTGTGAGTTTTAAAACCTGATTGTCTGATATTTTATTTAAGAGAAATTCATTTAAGGCCAAATCATCTTTTAGATATATATCTTTTTTTCCTTTTTTAACTTTATATAAAGGCGGTTGGGCAATGTAAATATATCCTTTATCAACTAATTCCTTGAACTGCCTATTAAAGAAAGTTAACAATAAAGTTCTTATATGGGATCCATCCACATCGGCATCTGTCATTATGATGATCGAGTGATATCTTAATTTGGAAACATCAAATTCCTCATTTACGCCGCAGCCCATGGCTGTGATGAGAGTTATTATTTCTTCCGATCCTAAGACTTTGTCTATTCTTGCTCTTTGGGTATTAAGGATCTTTCCTTTCAAAGGCAAGATAGCTTGATTCTGTCTATTTCTACCTTGCTTTGCCGACCCACCAGCAGACTCTCCCTCAACCAAATATAATTCACTTAAAGCTGGATCTTTTTCTTGGCAATCCGCTAATTTTCCAGGGAGCCCCATGCCGTCTAAAAGCCCTTTTCTTCTCGTCATTTCTCTCGCTTTTCTGGCTGCCTCTCTAGCTCTTGAGGCATCAATTATTTTCATAGCAATTGCTTTTGCATCATTAGGGTTTTCAAGAAGATAGTCTGTCAGATATTTATAGGTTTCTTTCTCGACTATAGGCTGAATTTCAGATGAAACTAATTTGTCTTTTGTTTGCGATGAAAATTTAGGGTCTGGCAATTTTGCCGAGACAATAGCAGTTAAACCCTCTCGTGCGTCTTCACCTGACGGTGCTGCATTTTCATTTTTTAATAACCCTTCTTTATCCATATAATTGTTTAAAGTTCTTGTTAAAGCAGTTCTAAACCCGACTAAATGACTCCCTCCATCTTTTTGGGGAATATTATTTGTGAAACATTGAATATTTTCTTGATATGAATCGTTCCATTGAAGAGCCACTTCAATAGAGATACCGTCTTTTGATTCTTGAATAAATCTAAAGGGCTTGTTGAGAGCTGATTTATTTTTATTTTTATATTCAACAAATTCTATCAGTCCCCCAGTTGATTTAAATGTTTCTGTTTTGCCTATTCTTTCGTCGATCAAGTTAATTGCTACCCCGGAATTTAAGAAGGAAAGTTCTCTTAGTTTTTTTACTAGAATTTCATAATCAAAAGTTGTGTTATCTCCGAAAGTGGTTTTAGACGGAACTATTTTTATTTCTGTTCCTTGTTCTTTGGTTGAGCCAGTTGATTTTATTTTTGTTTTAGGAGCTCCGTCTTTATAAGTTTGCTCCCATACTTTTCCATCTCTTTTAATTTTAAGCTCTAGTAATTCAGAAAGAGCATTGACTACTGAAATTCCAACACCATGCAAACCACCCGAAACTTTATAAGAATTATCATCAAATTTTCCACCAGCATGAAGCTTAGTAAGTATTACTTCAGCTGCTGACATGCCCTCGTCCTTGTGATGATCTACTGGAATTCCTCTTCCATTGTCTTTGACTGTGACCAGACTATCTTCATGTATTACAACTGAGATCTCGTCGCAATGACCTGCTAAAGCTTCGTCGATAGAATTATCTACTATTTCGAAAATCATGTGGTGCAATCCTGTTCCATCATCGGTATCACCGATATACATTCCAGGTCTTTTTTTAACTGCTTCGAGCCCTTTTAAAACCTTGATATTTGAAGAATCGTATGAGGCTTTTTTTTGCTTTTTTTCGGATGCTTTGATAGCTTTTTTTGGCATCCAATATTATAAATCAATAACGTTATTTAATTTAATATTTTCTGGTTTTTTTATTGCTGATATTATTTTTTGTCCATTAACTTTTTCTAACGATTTGAAGGCTAAAATAAGATTTTCCTCATCAAGTTCAGCGGCTGCATCATCAACAAGATAAAAAACTTTCTTTCCTATTTTTTCTGATATAAATTCTCCAAAGCACAAAAAAATCAATAAAATCAATAGTTTTTGCTCTCCTCTAGAAAGTAAGTCGCCCGCCTTTTCTTTAAGAATATTAATTTCTAAATCAAATCGTTGAGGGCCAAACTTTGTAAACCCTCTTCTCATATCCTCTTGAAAATTTGATCTAAGAACTTCAATTAACTGCCCTTCCTCCCAGCCTTTATTAAACTTTAAGGACAATTTATTTCCTATATCTTTCCATCTTTCGTCAAGAGGTAATTTTTTAAAAAATTGGGGAATTTCCGAGGTTACCTGATTTAGTATTTCCTCTCTATCAGCCGTTATTTTTTCAGCTTGTTCTAATAATAATTTTGTCCATATATTTATTTCCTCTTCATTGTTTTTCTTCAAGGCTCGATTTCTTGTTGATAGAGTTTTTTTAAATTTTCTATGGCTCTCTATATAGTCATGTTTCACGTGAAACATAAAGTAATCCAAAAACCTTCTTCTCACTTCCTTGTCTGATTCCAGAAAGGCCAAACTAAAATTATTAATTAGAACTGGGAAATTTTCGTATTTATAACTCAAAGTTTTATAGCCGTTATTTATAGGTGCGCTTCTTCTCTTTTTTTCAAAAGTTAAAGTCTTAGAATCTAGCTTGGCATTAATTAAAAAATTATCTTCATTTAAATTTATTAAGCTATTCATGGATGAGGTTCTAAAAGATCTTGATTTTAAAATAACGTGAATTGCCTCTAGAACAGATGTCTTCCCTGCACCATTTTTTCCAGTTATCAGCGTAGTTTCTTCTAAATTAAATAAAGAGTCTGAAAAAAGCCTAAAATTAACTAAATGAATTTTTGAAAGATACATTTATCATAGTCTCATTGGCATAATTACATGTATCAAGCTTTCATCGTCGATATTTTTAACCAAGCAAGAATTCTCAGATCCAAAAAAAACAAATTCAACTTCGTTGTTTGGTATGACTGATAAAGACTCTTGAACATAAGATATGTTGAAACCAATTTCAAAAGAATCTCCAGCGTATTCAACCAAAACCTCTTCTTCAGCGCTTTCCTTGCTAGGATTATTTGCGCAAATTTTAAGATTATCTTGATCAAGAATAAATTTTACTCCTCTGTATTTCTCATTTGAAAGAACAGCTGCTCTGTTTAAGGCTGTTTGAACCAGTGATTTGTTTGCTTTTAGTTTTTGTTCTGTACCTTTTGGAAAAACCTTTTCATAATCTGGATAGGAGCCCTCAATCAGCTTTGAAATAAATGTATAGTCATCTGAAAATACTTTTAACTGATTAGAATTAAAGGATATATTTACATTTTCTGGATAAAGGTTCAGAAGCTTTTGAAGCTCAAGAGCGGATTTTCTCGGAATTATTATCTTTTCATCGGTAAAGTCTGTTTTAAGCTTGCAACAAGACCATGCAAGTCTATGGCCATCTGTAGCAACTACATTTATTTGGCTTGGAGAAACCTCAAGTAGAATGCCATTTAAATAATATCTAACATCCTGCGATGCCATTGCAAAAGATGTTTTCTCTATTAAATCTGCTAATTCCTTTCCTGGCAACGCAACTTCTCTATCAAATTCTTGTATTTCTGTAACGGGAAAATCACCAACCGGCAAAGTTGAAAAATCAGCTTGAAATTTTAAAGCACTTATTTCTAATTGATTTTCTATTAATTCAAAAGTCAAAACAGTATCTTCTGGAACTGACCTTGTTAAATCAGCTAATTTTCTTGCAGAGACAGTGGTTTCCCCTTCATTTATCAGTTCTATCTTTGGTATTTTGAAAGTTAGTTCTATTTCTAAATCTGTTGCTATTAAAGTCAATCCAGTTTTTTCAGCTTTTAATAATATATTTGAAAGAACGGGTATGGATTGTCTTTTCTCAGCTACAGATGCAACTAAATTAAGAGCTTCAGATATTTCTTTTTTTTCTACTGTAAATTTCATTTTTATGCCGTTAAAGCCCTTACTAATTTTTTATAATCCTCTTCTATACCGTTATCTTCCTCTCTTAAGGCTAGTATCCTTCTACAGGCATGCAGAACTGTAGTATGGTCTCTTCCTCCAAACGATTCGCCTATTTCGGGTAGGCTGTGATTCGTTAACTCTTTGGCTAGGCTCATTGATAGCTGCCTGGGCCTCGCTAAAGACCTGTTTCTTTTGCTTGAGAGAAGATCTGAAAGCTTTATATTATAATAATCTGAAACTGTTTTTTGAATATTATCTATACTTACTTGCCTGGCTTGAATAGCTAGCAAATCTTTTAGCGACTCCTTGATTAAATTTACATCTATAGGTCTGTTTGTAAATTTAGAATTAGCCCCAACTCTTTTCAGAGAGCCTTCTAGCTCCCTAACATTTGATCTTACCTTTTGTGCTATGTAAAAAGCACTATCTTGTGGCAAATCAATGCCCATCTCTTCTGACTTGCTTAAAAGAATTGCAACTCTAGTTTCAAGTTCTGGTGGGTCAATTACAACAGGAAGACCCCAGCCTAGTCTTGATTTAAGTCTTTCCTCCAATCCAACAATTTCTTTAGGATATCTGTCGCAAGTAAGTATCATTTGTTGACCGCCTTCTAGCAAAGCATTAAAAGTGTGGAAAAGCTCCTCTTGAGACTGTTCTTTGCCGGCAAAAAATTGAATATCATCAATTAGCAAAGCATCCACAGTCCTGTAAAAGTTCTTGAACTCATTTATTGCTCCCAGCTGCAGTGATTTCACCATATCTCCAACAAATCTTTCTGAGTGGACATAAACAATTTTTTTGGAAGGATCTTTTAATTTTAATTGATTGCCTACTGCATGCATGAGGTGAGTCTTTCCAAGACCCACTCCTCCATATATAAAAAGAGGGTTATATGCTCCATCAGGCATTTCGGCAATTTGTTTAGCCGCAGCAAGAGCCACATGATTAGATTTTCCTTCTACAAAAGTGCTGAAAGAGAAGTTTTCTATTAAAGAGTTTTCTTTATTGGCAAATAAAGATGTTTTATTTTCTTTTTTTTCCTTTAAATTCAATAGGTTAAAAGAGTTTTCAAGCTCGTATGTTAAAGAAAAGTTTTTTAAACCAGATGCTTTTTCTATATACTTTCTAAAATCTTGATCTAAATTTGTTCTTATATATTCTTTAATGAAATCATTTGGAGCTAAAACATAGAAGGATCTAAGGCCGTTTATTTTTTCTGACTCTGTGAATTCAAGTGGGTTTATCCAGGTAGCGAACTGCTCAGGGGCTAAGCTGCTCTCAAAGCTTTTTTTACATTTATTCCAAATTTGCAAAGTATTCCTCCTAAAGAAACTTTTCTAAGATATTATTATCTTTATAGCAAGTTATCCACAGGATATCCATTATATAAATTGTGGATAAGATGTAGATAACTTATTTTAATTGATTTTTTTAAAAAACAATATAATATCAGCGTCTCTTAAAACTTTAATTATGAAAAGAACTTATCAACCAAGCAAAATTAAAAGAAAAAGAACTCACGGTTATAGAAAAAGAGCCTCAACGCTTGGTGGACAGTCAGTTCTTAAAAATAGAAGAGCTAAAGGCAGAAAATCACTCACTGTCTAAACCTTTGAAGTTAGTTTCTTTAAAAAATAAGTCTGATTTTGACTTAGTTTTTAAAGACAAAGACTTTACTCATACTTCAGGAGCTTTTAAAGCATACATATCTTTGCACTCTTTAAAAAAAATTGAGTATGGTTTTATATACCCCAAAAAAAATATAAAACTTGCTGTGAATAGAAATTACGCTAAAAGATCTGCTAAAGAGATGCTCAGAACACTGAAGACAAAAGAAGGGTTTAAAATTATTTTTTTTGTAGGAAAAAAAATAGACTCTTTTAACAAAGATAAAATAAAAAATAATTTCGTTGAACTTAAAAGAGAGATAGAATCCTCTTTCTAATTATTTACTTAAAATGAAAGAAAAAGTTAGTCAATTATTTGTAAAGTTTTTAATATTATCTATCAGGTTTTATCAAACTTTTATTAGTCCGTTTATTGGAAATAATTGCAGATTTCATCCCACTTGCAGTTCTTACTTTATTGAAAGCTTAAAAATACATGGGGCAAGAAAAGGTATAATTTTAGGTATAAAGAGAATATCTAAATGTCACCCCTGGGGAGGCAAGGGCATAGATCACGTGCCTGAGAAAGAATAAATATGGAAAATTTTCAAAGATATTTTTTAATGTTTTCAATATTAATATTTTCTTATTTCTTGTTAATTAGATGGGATCCTCCAACAAATGATATCAATAAATCATTGGTTGTAAGTGAAAGCGAGCGCTCACTTATTAGTGAACCTTCACAGTTTGCTGAACCTGAAACTTTTAATGAAAATATTTCTGTTTCAGAGACATCTGTCGACTCGTGCTCATTAAGTAATATAAAAACATTTAATTCTCCATACTGGTCACTGGACTTAGATTTAAGGAATGGAGAAATAGTTAAAACTACTCTAGAAAATTACCCAACTGAAATAAATTCTTCAGATAGAAAAGTATTATTTAACAAATGTGGTCCAGAAAAATATTCTCAAGTAAGTGGTTTTGAGTTTTTGAATAAAGACTTAGCTTCTAAAGAAAACTTATTCTCTATTAAGGACATGTACAAATCGGAAGGTAAGAATTTTGTTGTGCTGGAAAAGCGAGAAAACGATATAATTTTTTCTAAAACATTTAGTTACAAAAACGATGATTATTTTGTTTCCGTAAAAGATAATATTTTAAATCTTTCTGGTAAAGAAATTACATTTGCGCCCTATTCTAAAATTGATAGATCAGATATAGACCTTTATGCCGATGATAGTTCGATTTTTAATCCTGCAAGTTTTGCTTACCTTGGTCCTGCTTTTCAAACTTCATCGGACAATTACAATAAAATATCTTTTTCAGATTTATCTGAAGAGTCCTATAGAGAATTATCAACAAAGGGTTGGGTCTCTTTGCTTGAGCATTATTTTATTAGTGCCATTATTCCTGAAGAAGGCTCAAATTTAATATTTCAAGCAAGAAAAAGCTCAAAGTCTGGGGTTTATTCTGTTGGTGTGGTCGGCGAAACCAGTTCAATAGGCCCTAATAAGGAAGCTTCCTTTGATCAAAAAGTATATTTTGGCCCCAAAATAAAGAAAGAGTTGCAGAAGACTCACCCGGAGCTAGATTTGGCTGTAGATTATGGTTGGTTGTGGTGGATTGGTCAGCCAATGTACTCTGCAATGGTTGTTTTCTTTGATTTAACTGGAAATTGGGGATGGTCTATAGTCTTAGTTACAATTCTGATTAAGCTCTTATTATGGCCCTTATCAATGGTTTCATACCGAAATATGGGGAAAATGAGGGCAGTTCAGCCAAAAATGCAAGAAATACAAGAGCGACACGCCGATGACAGGCAAGCATTATCTAAGGCGATGATGGATCTTTATAAAAAAGAAAAGGTAAACCCAGCTCTTGGTTGTTTGCCTATGTTGATGCAAATGCCCTTCTTTTTGGCTTTTTATTGGGTTCTAATAGAAACTGTTGAATTAAGATATGCACCCTTCCTGTTTTGGATTACAGATTTATCTGCAAGGGATCCGCTTTTTATTCTTCCCATTTTAAATATGGCTGCTATGTGGGGAATGCAGCAACTTCAGCCTCAGCCTGTTGGCGCTGATCCCATTCAAGCTAACGTTTTCAAATATATGCCTTTAATCTTTGGGGTAATGTTTGCCTTGTTTCCGGCTGGCCTAGTTCTTTATTGGTTTTTAAATTCTTTGGTATCCGCAGTTCAAATGGTCATGCATGGTCCTAAAAAGGCAAAAATAAGCTCTTAGTAATTGATAAACCTCGAAGATACAATTGTTGCTTGTGCTACTCCTCCTGGCTCGGGAGCCATTTCTTCTATAAGAATATCTGGCAAAGACTGTTCAAAGCTTTATAAAAAGATTTCAGGAAAGTCTATGGCACATAAAGAAATTCATATTTCTGAGATTGAACTTTCAAGCGGGATTAAGGAAAAGTGTGTGCTTACTTCTTTCATATCGCCTAACTCTTACACCGGAGAGGATACCGTTGAAATCTCTTGTCACGGCAACCCCCTTATAGTCGAGCTTCTTATAACTAAATTAAAAACTCTAGATTGCAGAGACGCGCAACCTGGAGAGTTTACTATGCGCTCTTATCTAAATGGGAAGGTGAGCCTTATAGAAGCCGAAGCAATATCTGACTTAATTTCAGCGAGATCTATAGAAAACATTAAAGCTGTAAATAAGTCTCTGGCAGGGAGTTTTGAGAAAAAGATTGACGAACTTATATTTGAACTTAAGTCTATGAGGGCTCGAGTAGAAGGAGAAATAGACTTCAATGACCAAGATACAAATATAGATTTAAGCGAAATTAGCGCTAATTTAGACTCTTTTCTTATCACTATAGAGGATTTTATCAACACAACTAGTGATGCTGTTCTAATGAATGAAGGCATTAAAACGATCATAACTGGCCCTGAAAACGTTGGGAAATCAACTTTAATGAATGTATTTACAAAGAAAAAAACGTCAATTGTCTCCGAAATAGCAGGAACTACCAGAGACTTGGTTACAAAATCCGTTAAAATACATGGTTTGGTTTTCGATCTTATAGATTCGGCAGGTCTCAGCAGTAGAGCTAAGGATAAAATAGAAGAAATAGGCACAAATCTAGCTAAAAACGCCTTAGAAGAAGCAGATTTGATCATTGAGGTCGTAGACCACAACAACCTTAACTACGAAATGACATATCCCAAGGGCAAAAAAGTTGTAAAAGTGCTGAATAAATCAGACTTGGCGGGTGATGAAAAGACTAGGAGGATTAACATATCGGCTAAATATGAGCAAAATATAACCAAACTAGAAAATTGCCTGGTGGATGCGGTTTTTTTATCTAAAAATCAGGTTTTAGGAAGTTTTTCGGCCAGATCTAGACATTTGAATCTTCTTAACAACTGTAATGACGAAATCTTAAGGGCATGTAGTTTGTGCGAGGAGTTTTCCATAGAGCTCTGTGCTGAGCATCTTAAAAATGCAAGTGGTTATTTGGGACAAATAAAAAGTCCTTATTCCTCGGACGATTTATTGGGAGAAATTTTCTCTTCATTCTGCATAGGCAAATAAACTGTCATTAATTTGTTTTAAAATTGTTAATAAGTTTAATAGCAAAAACACCAACACATTTTACTAACAGCGGTTTACAGTTTTTCCACAATTAAAAGGCCTTTTTATAAACAAGGTTTTTAAATCCTGTGATCTAATTTATAGTTGCGTTTTATGAGTTATCAACAGAAATAGACAGCCCTAACAATAACAACAACAATATAAATATATATATAAATATATAAATAATATAATCAATAGAGAAATGAATAACTTTGAAGTAATAGTAATAGGAGGCGGACACGCAGGAACTGAGGCAGCTTATGTTTGCGCAAGATATGGCAAACAGACTTGCCTTGTAACTCAGTCAAAAAAAGCTATTGGCCAAATGTCATGTAATCCTGCAATCGGAGGAATTGGTAAAAGCCACCTAGTAAAAGAAATAGACGCAATGGGTGGACTAATGGCAATAAGCGCAGACAGAGCAGGTATTCATTTCAGAGTCTTAAATGCATCCAAAGGGCCTGCAGTTAGAGCCACCAGATCTCAGTCAGATAGAAATCTATATTCCAATTCCGTAAAAGATTTTATCGATAGTGAACACTTACTTACAACAATAGAATCAGAAGTAAGCGAGCTGATAATTGAAAAGGGAAAAGTGCACGGAATAGTTTTAAAAAATGATGAAATAATTAAAACAACTAAAGTTATTCTTACCGCTGGGACTTTCTTGAACGGTAAATTATTCACAGGCGAAGAGTCAAAAGAAGGCGGCAGAATAGGAGAAAATTCTTCTAAAAGTTTAGCTAATTTTCTTGCAGATTTAGGCTTAAAAACAGGCCGTTTAAAAACAGGAACGCCACCTAGGCTAAACATAAATTCAATTGATTGGAGTAAAACAACTGAACAACCTGGTGATGATCCTAGGCCAACAATGTCATTTATAAATACTGCCAAAATACATCCAAAACAAATAAGCTGTTTTCTCACAAGAACAACAGAGAAGACACATGAATTTATAAAGAAAGGCATAGATAAATCACCAATGTTTTCCGGCAAAATAGAGGGAATAGGTCCAAGATATTGTCCATCTATCGAAGATAAAATTTTTAGGTTTGCTGATAAAAATTCTCACCAAATATTTATCGAGCCGGAAGGTTTAAATTCAGAATTAGTATATCCAAATGGAATCTCAACAAGCATGCCGGTTAGTATTCAAAAACAAATGGTTGAATCTATACCAGGTTTCGAAAAAGCTAAAATTGAACAATATGGGTACGCCGTAGAATATGACTTTTTCGACCCCAGAGAGTTGAATCACACTTTAGAAACGAAAAAAATAGAAAATTTGTATTTTGCAGGCCAAATAAACGGCACAACTGGATACGAAGAAGCTGCAGCCCAAGGTTTAGTAGCAGGGGTTAATGCCTGTTTGTCGTTGGACAATAAAGATCCTTGGATTTCAGCCAGAGATGAAAGTTATATAGGGGTATTAATCGATGATTTGGTCACGTTAGGAACCAAAGAGCCTTATAGAATGTTTACAAGCAGGGCAGAATATAGATTGTTATTAAGAGAAGACAACGCCGATCAGAGATTAACGCCCACAGCAAAAAAAATAGGATTAATTGACGAAAAGAGATGGGATCACTTTCAAAATAAAATGGATTTAATTGCAAAAGAAAGAGACAGACTATCTGAAGTTAAAATTAAGAAAGACGACTTGCCTGGATTTGCCCTTGCAAAGCGTACGAAAAGCGATCAGAAAATATCAGCCCTTCAAGCGCTCAAAAGGCCTGAAGTAAATTATAACGAGCTGTGCGAAACATTAAAATTAAAGAAAGCTCCAGAAGAAGTATATTTAGATGTGGTGACAGAAGAAAAATATGCCGGATATATCTCCCGACAAAAAAAAGAGATAAAGAAAATTAAAACCAATGAAAACGCTCTTATTCCAAAGCAGCTTGCCTATAAAGAGATCAAAGGCCTCTCAAACGAATCAAGACAAAAACTCCTAGATGTAAAACCAAGAACCATAGCCCACGCGCAAAGAATTCCTGGCATAACACCCGCAACTATATCTTTGTTACTGGTGCACTTAAAGAAAACTCATAAATGGAAGAATGACGACGCATCTAAAAAAGTTATTTGAAAAAACAAACCTAGAATTACCATCAAAAAAAATAGAGCTTTTAGACCGATATGCTCAGTTAATATTGAAATGGAACCAAACTAGAAACTTAGTTTCAAGAAACACCAGCCAAAAAGAAATGAACGAGCATATTCTTGATTGCGCTTGTATATTTCCATTTATAAAAAAGGAAAAAATATTAGATGTGGGAACGGGCGCAGGGCTTCCCGGGATAGTTATAAGCATAATAGACGAAAGTAAACAGATGGTCCTGTTAGAGCCGAATCAAAAGAAAGTGTCTTTTTTACATCACGCGCAAGCTGAGCTTGAGCTTCATAACGTGACTGTAATAAAAGGAAGAATAGAAGATTTAGAGCATTTGAAAGAACAACTAATAATTACTAGGGCAGTTATGGAGCCCAAAAAATTACTTTCTTTGTTGCCCAAAGAAAGAACAAGCAGTTTAGAAATATTGATGATGGTTTCAGAGCCGAAGGAGTTACAAAGTGAGGATTGGGAGCATATGTTCTATCCATCAGACGCGCAAAGAATCCTGCAAAAAAATCGTGGATTTTTAAGCATTAAAAATAAAAAAAACTGATATAGTAATTTTGTTGATTACTTTAGTCGTAGCAAACCAAAAAGGAGGTGTGGGGAAGACCACAACCGCCTTAAATCTAGCGGCTTCCTTATCAGCTGCTTCGCGCAAGGTTTTGTTAATAGATCTCGATTCGCAAGGAAACTCTACAACAGGAACAGGGGAAGAGAAAGATAAAAGCGAACATTCATTAATTGATGTGATGGTAAGTAGTGAATATTCACTTGAAAGAATAATAGAGCCAACAAAATACAAGTTTGACTTGATACCAGCAAGCGCAGATTTGATCTCAGCCGAAATCGAATTAAGCTCTTTGCCAAATCCAACCACAATTTTAAAAAACAAATTAAAGGATCTAGGCGAGGGCTATGATTATGTCGTCATAGATTGTCCCCCATCCTTGGGCATGTTATCAGTCAGCGCATTGCGAGCAGCCTCAAAGGTTTTAATACCCCTTCAGTGTGAGTATTATTCTTTAGAAGGCCTGGCAGCAATGAATAAAACCATTAAAGAGATAAATGATGCCACGGGAGAAAACATAGTCATAAATGGAATATTGAGAACCATGTACGACTCCAGAATAAGGCTTTCAAGAGAGGTTTCAAAAGAGCTGGAGGAGCATTTTTCAGAACAATTGTGCGACACAGTAATTCCAAGAAATGTTAAATTAGCAGAAGCTCCAAGCTTTGGAATGCCAGCTTTATATTATGAGCCCGATGCCAAAGGCACATTGGCATATTTGGCATTAGCTGGAGAGATAATAAATAAATTTGAAACCAGTGTTGTGACTATTTAAATGGCTGAGGATAAAAATAAAACCCTGAAAAGAGGATTGAGCGCACTGCTCGGAGAAGAAGCATCGTCGTCTGGAGAAATTCAGAATGCGTTGTTTTCAAGGATAGATAAAATTTCACCAAGCAGGTTTCAGGCAAGAACGGATATATCGACAGAAAACCTAGAAGATCTTGCGGCCTCCATAAGATCTCAAGGAGTTATTCAGCCTTTGATTGTTAGAAAAACAGCGTCAGGAGAGTTTGAATTAGTAGCTGGTGAAAGAAGGCTGAGGGCGGCCAAAATGGTAGGGCTTTCGGAAGTTCCAATTGTCGTAAAAGATTTAAGCGATGAAGAAATAATAAAGATGGGGCTTATTGAAAATTTGCAAAGAGAGGATTTGAATCCGTTAGATGAAGCCAAAGGTATTTCTAGATTGCAAAAAGAATTCAATTTAACTCAAGAAGATTTAGGTATTTCTTTAGGAAAGTCTCGCACAGCTATAACAAATTCATTAAGGCTTCTTCAGTTAGCTACCCCGGTACAAGCAATGCTAGAGTCAGGTAGTTTAAGCATGGGACATGCCAGACCTTTATTAACCTTGCCAGAAGCGATCCAAGAAAAATTTGCTCATAAAATTGTTAAAGCAGGACTGTCTACCAGACAAGCAGAAAATTTAGCTAAGACTTATCAGCAAGAAAAAGGCACAAAGCCTCTGCTTTCTAAAGACCCTAATATAGTAAATTTGGAAGCAGAGCTAAGCGATGTCTTGAGTTCAAAGGTTACAATTTCTCACCAAAAGAAGGGTTCAGGAAAAATAACTTTCACATATAAAAATCTAGAACAATTAGATCAAATAATTAAACCTTTAAGAAAAAAAGAATAAGCTAAAAAAAATTTTATTAAGTCCTTGAACAGATAGCACAGACCTAACTATAATGCTGTGCCCGAGCAACTTATGGCCGAGAAAAATCTTACAGAAATAACAAATGGAGCAGCGGAATTAACGCCGACGTCCGACTATATCAGCCATCATTTAACTAATTTAACATATGGTTGGTGTGAAAAATCTCAAACATGGGGCTTCGCAAATCATCAGCAAACTCTTTTTAATGAGACTTCTTGCAAGGTATCCGACATGGGTTTTTGGTCTTTCCATTTAGATACTATTATTATGTCCACTTTCTTAGGAGCAGTATTTTTTGGTTTTTTTGGTCTTGTATTAATGAGCGCTAAAAAAGGA
>CABYXE010000004.1 GCA_902522825.1 uncultured SAR86 cluster bacterium | reverse complement strand
GGTTACAAATTTTCATTGCTATTGCATTGATCTTAATCATTCTGCTTCAAAATGGGAAAGGAGCCGATATTGGCTCAGCATTCGGGGGTGGAGGAAATAACGCTTTACTAGGGCCAACTGACTCAGCAAATATTCTTACTAAATTAACCTGGCTGTTAGTTTTTTTATTTTTTGTAAATACTGTTGCAATATCTGTTTATCAAAAATACTCTTTTGAGTCTGAAATTGAAGTTTTTCTTCAAGAATCTGAAGAAGAGCAATCTATTCCATTAGAAATAGAAAATTTACCTGAATAATTATGATGTGCCGAAGTGGTGGAACTGGTAGACACGCTACCTTGAGGGGGTAGTGGGCTTATGCCCGTGGAGGTTCAAATCCTCTCTTCGGTACCAATACTTGACCTTATTTCTTCTAAATTTTATACTCCCGCCACTTAATTGCGGGGTGGAGCAGTCTGGTAGCTCGTCGGGCTCATAACCCGAAGGTCGTAGGTTCAAATCCTGCCCCCGCTACCAAATTTAGGCCCTTTATGGGCCTATTTATTATGTTTTATGAAGATAGAAGAAAAAATTAAAGAAGCAATAGCTAAGGATATTAATAATCTTGGTTATATTCTGTGGGGAATAGAGTTATCGGGTAAAAGCAATTCAAAACACATAAGGATTTATATTGATAATAATAATGCTTCAATAACGCTAGGAGACTGTGAAAAAGTTAATCTTTGCATTGATGATGTTTTAGAAAATTCGGATTTTGTAACTTTCAACTATAGTTTAGAAATTTCTTCGCCTGGCTTGGAAAGAACTTTTTTTAATATTCAACAATTAAAGAATTTTGAAGATCAGATAATTTTAGTCAAATATGAAGAAGATTCCCGTAAAGATTCTGTTTTAGGTAAACTTCTTTTGGTTTCAGATAACCATATTGAAGTAATGAACAACAAGATGGAATCAATTAGAATAAATCAGAATAATTACATTACTTCTAAGTTAATTTATAAAGGATAAAAATGAATGAAGAAATTTTAACAATAGCGGAGTCAGTCTCCAATGAGAAAGATTTACCCAAAGAAACAATTTTCGAAGCTATAGAATTAGCTCTTGCAAGCGCAGCAAAGAAAAAGTACTCCGAAGAGGTTTCTATCAAAGTTGATATTGACCCTGATACTGGCGAATATCTGTCTTTCAGAACTTGGGAAGTAGTAGACTTTGAAAATTATGAAGAAGCCAATTTTCATATCTTAGTTGATAGCGATAACGCCGAAGAAAAAGGATTAAAGGTGGGAGATGTTTATAGGGAACCCATAGATAATCCAGAATTTGGAAGAATTGCAGCGCAAGCTGCTAAACAGGTTATTGTTCAAAGAGTTAGAGATGCAGAAAGACTAGAGGTAATTAAAAAATTTAGACCTTACCTTGGAACATTAATTAACGGAACAGTAAAAAAAGTAACTAGAGAATTAATAATTGTAGATTTGGGTGATAATGCTGAAGCTTCTTTGCCAAGAAGAGACTTAGTGCAGGGAGAAATTTATAGAGTAGGAGACAGGATAAAAGGAATTCTTGAAGAAAGTATTAGGGAAAACAGAGGAGCTCAATTAGTTTTAAGCCGAAGCAATAAAGAAATGGTGACAGAACTATTTAAACTAGAAGTTCCTGAAATAGCTGAGGAGGTTATTCAAATTAGATCAGTCGCAAGAGATTCTGGAGCAAGAACAAAAATAGCAGTCAAAACAAATGACGTAAGAATAGATCCTGTCGGAGCCTGTGTAGGCATGAGAGGTTCAAGAGTTCAAGCAGTATCAAACGAGCTAGGAAATGAAAGAATTGACATAGTAGTCTGGGACGACGACCCCGCGAAACTTTTAATTAATACTCTTTCTCCTGCTGAGGTAACCTCAATTGTAATGGATGATGATTCTGGAATTATGGAGGTAATAGTAAAAGATGAAAACCTTGCATTAGCGATTGGAAGAAATGGTCAAAATATAAGATTATCTTCAGAATTGGTTGGTTGGGAAATTCAAATAAGCGGAGAAAACGATAATCTTGATGTTAAAGATTCGCCTGAAAACGCCCTCATAAAGTATATGGGAGTGGATCAAGATCTTGCAAAAAAACTAATTGAGAATGGCTTTGATTCTGTTCAAAAAATTTCTCAAGCTGAAGCAGAAAGTTTAGAAAAAATTGAAGAGTTAGATTTAGAAATCAGTGAGACTTTAATTGAAAGAGCTGAAGAGGCTTTACTTGAAATTGCTCTTGCTGAAATGGATGAAGAATCTATAGAAGTTGAAAAAGACAACACCTTAGAAAGTGTTGAGTCATTGAAATCTGAATATATAGAGCTTTTAAAAACAGCTGGAATTAAGACTAAAGAAAATTTAGCTGATCTTTCGTCAGATGAACTTTCACCTATATTAGATCTAAATGAAGATGAAGCTGGAAAAATAATTATGGATGCACGAGCTGACTGGTTTAACTAAGAGAAAGAATAAAAAGTGAACGTAACTCAATTATCAAAAGTTATAGGCTTCGAGCCCGAGAATCTTCTTAAGCAGATGACTGCAGCGGGTCTGCCGCATAAATCAATTACTGATGAAGTAAATAATGAAGATAAGAAAACTCTTTTAACTTTTCTAAAGTCTTCCAAAAAAACTTCAAAAAAAACTATATCTTTAAAAAAAAGTACCTCGCCTGAAAAGAAAGGCATTTCAATAACAAGGCTCAATCAAAATGCATCTGAGACAAAATCTCCTGCTCAAGTTGATTTAAAGGGTGAAATTGATTTCGATGCTGCAGAAGCTAAGAGAAAAGATGCAGAGAAAAAAGTTGAGGAGTCAAAACAAGAAAAACAAAATCAGACAGTTAAAAGGATAAAAAAATCATCTCCTGAAATCTCAAAATCACAAAATAAACCTTCCGTTAATACAAAATTACAGTTTAAAGAAAAAGAGGACTCTAAAAAAGATAAAAGAGAACTTGAAGGGGAAAAATATTTAGAAACAAAACTTTCTAATGTTCAAGAATTTGAAAAGCCTAGTGAATTTATTCAGAAGGAAATAAAGATACCTGAAACAATATCAGTATCAGATCTGGCTAAAAATTTATCTATCAAATCTGGAGAGTTGATAAAAACTTTAATGAATAATGGGGTGATAGTTACATTAAATCAATTTATTGACCAAGAGACCGCTTTAGTAGTTACAGAAGAATTAGGGCATATAGGAGTTCCATTCACGGAAAATGAAGAAGAGGAAAATTTAATAGAAAATATTGCTTATGAAGGTGAAGAAGAATCTCGTAATCCAATTGTTTCAGTTTTAGGACATGTGGATCATGGTAAAACATCTATTCTTGACTATATTAGAAAATCTTCTGTAGCTGATTCAGAAGAAGGAGGCATTACTCAAGGAATTGGAGCATATCAAGTAACGTTTAATGAATCTCTAATAACTTTTATTGATACTCCTGGACATGCAGCCTTTTCTCAAATGAGAGCCAGAGGAGCAAATTCAACTGATATTGTCATTTTAGTTGTGGCGGCTGACGATAGTGTTAAACCACAAACAGAAGAGGCTTTTAATCATGCAAAGAATGCCGGTGTTCAAATAATAGTAGCTATCAATAAAATTGATACGCCAGATGCAGACATTGAGAAAGTTAAAGGAGATCTTTCTGCAATTGGTTTAGTTCCTGAAGACTGGGGAGGAGATACGCAAATGATTCCAGTCTCAGCTAAAAATGGAGATGGAATGAATGACTTGTTAGAAAGTATTCAATTGGTCTCTGAATTAATGGAACTTAAAACTAACCACACAGGCCCAGCAGCTGGAATAGTATTAGAGTCAGGGGTAAGAAAAGGAGAGGGAGCTGTAGCAACTTTACTTGTTCAGAAAGGAACTCTCAACTCCGGTGATTACATATTAGTAGGAGATCAATCGAGAAAAATCAGAGCTTTAAAAGATTTTAATGAAAATGTTTTAAAAAAAGCACCTCCTTCATCTCCAGTTTTTATTTCTGGTTTGGAAAATCCTCCTTCAGCAGGAGATGAATTTATTGTTGTAAAAGATGAAAAAGCGGCAAAAGCTCTTTCTGAAAATAGAGCAAACAAATTGAGAGACAAAAGACTCGCTCAAAAAAGCGTTGTCAATATGGAGAATATTTTTGCTAATGCAGGCGATGGAGTAAAACCTTCAATAAATCTAATTTTAAAATCAGATACAAATGGTTCGTTAGAGGCGTTATCAGGAGCAATAATGAATATGAATATCGAAGAGGCAAAAATAAAAATTGTTTTAGATGCGGTAGGTCCTATCACTCCAAATGACGTTAATTTAGCTATTGCTTCGGAGGCATTTATCTTTGGTTTTAATGTAAGAGCAGAAAATGCCGCAACAGAAATAGCTGAAAAAGAAGGAGTATCAATTCAATATTTCGGAATAATTTATGATCTTATCGATGCTGTAAAAACAGTGGTTGAAGGTTCGCTAGATCCGGATATTAAAGAATCTATTTTAGGAAAAGCAAAAGTTAAAGATATATTTAAATCTCCTAAATTTGGCTTTATAGCTGGCTCAATTGTAGAAGATGGAACTATTTATCCTAACAAAAATGTTAGAGTCGTTAGAGATAACACGGTAATACATGAAGGTATGCTAGATTCTTTAAGGAGATTCAAAGATGAAGCTAAAGAAGTAAAAAGCGGAACTGAGTGTGGAATTGGAATTTCTAATTATACCGATATAAAAGAAGGCGACATCATAGAAGTATTTCAAAGAGAAGAAATTCAAAGAAAATTATAGAGTTGTTCGATTCACTACCATACAAAAGATCACAAAGAGTATCTGACTCTATTAAAAAGGAAGTTGCGTCTATATTTTTATTCAAAGTAAATGATCCGCGCCTAAAGAACATTACTATTACTAATGTCCAGTTATCAGATGATCTATCTAATGCAAAGATTTTTTATACTTCTATCAATACAAAAGAAGAGATTGCTTCTGTTGAAAAAGCATTAAAAAAATCCAAGGGTTTTATAAGGACAATGCTGGGGAAATCTTTAAGTTTAAAAAAGATTCCCAATATTTCTTTTTATCAAGACGAATCTTAAAGATGTTGTCAGGAATTTTGGTTTTAGATAAACCAGCTGGAATATCTTCTGGCCAGCATATTAGAAAATTAAAAAATTTTTTAACAAAAGAAAAAATTGGTCATGCAGGAACTTTAGATCCCTTGGCAACAGGGATCTTAATTGCTTGCCTTGGACAAATGACAAGGTTCTCAGATTACATATCAGTCTTATCAAAATCTTATCAAGCTGAAATTCTTATTGGTAAGCAAACTACTACAGGCGATATAGAAGGAAAAATTTTGAAAGAAACAAATTTTATCCCTTCTGAGAGAGATATAAAAAATGTAATTAAAAGTTTCGTAGGTGAAATTAATCAAACACCGCCTATATATTCAGCTTTGAAACACAAGGGAAAGCCTCTGTATAAATATGCTCGAAAAGGGATAAATGTTGAAATAAAGCCTAGAAAAATTTTTATTGATCAGATTAATTTTCTTTCCTTGGAGAATAATATTCTTAAACTAGAAATAACTTGTGGGAAAGGAACTTATATAAGAGTTTTAGCTGAGGATATTGCAAATAAAGCAGGCTCTTTAGGAACCTTGGCAAATCTTAGAAGAATTAAATCTGCTGGTTACAATATAGGAGATTCTTTAGACTTGGACTCACTAGATAAGGATAATTTTAGAGATAAAATAATTGCTCCTGGGGATGCCCTAAATAGCCTAGATGATATACAATGCCGGTCAGAAATCATTGAAAAAATAACAAAAGGTCAAAAAGTTGAAATGAAATTGACCAGTGAAGATAAATTTCTAAGATTGTTTGATAAAAAAAGAAATTTTGTAGGAATTATCGAAAACTGTAATGGCTTTATAAAGCCTAAGAGATTATTAACTATTGATTCAAACTAGAACGGAGGAAGTTCTTGAGTTTAGGAACTGATAAAAAAAGAGAAGTGATGAATAAGCATGCCAGATCGGAAGGTGATACCGGTTCTCCTGAAGTTCAAATTGCTTTGTTAACAGAGAATATTACAGCTTTACAAAGTCATTTTGATGAGCATAAAAAAGATCACCATTCTCGACAAGGTCTTATTAGGATGGTTAATAAAAGAAGAAAGCTTTTAGACTATCTTAAAAAAAAGGATCTTAAAAAATATAGCGCCTTACTAAAAGAACTTAATTTAAGAAAATAATTTAGATTAATTCAATCTAATCAACACAAAAAATATTATGGATACATCAAATATAATTACATGCACTAAGACTATTGCCGGAAGAGAAGTCACTCTTGAAACTGGAAAAGTTGCTAGACAAGCAACAGCTTCAGTAATTGCTTCATCTGGAGATACTCAAGTTCTCGTCACTGTTGTAGCAGGCGGTCAGAAACCAGGACAAAGTTTTTTTCCTTTAACTGTAAATTACATCGAAAAATTTTATGCTGCAGGAAAAATTCCTGGTAGTTTCTTTAGAAGAGAAGGCAGACCTTCAGAATCTGAAGTATTAACTTCAAGGCTAATTGATAGGCCTATAAGACCTCTTTTTCCAAAAGGGTATACTCAAGAAGTACAAGTTGTTTGTACCGTTATGTCTATTGATAGTGACGATACTGCAGATGTAATTTCTTTGATAGGAGTTTCAGCAGCTTTGCAGCTTTCAGGGTTGCCTTTTTCTGGGCCTTTATCAGCTGCAAGAGTAGGCTTTGTAGATGGTAATTACGTATTGAACCCAGGCATACAAGATTTAAAGAATTCACAACTTGATATGGTTATTGCTGGATCTACAGATGCAGTTTTTATGGTTGAGTCAGAAGCTTCAGAATTAACAGAAGATCAAATGTTAGGAGCGATTTTATTTGCTCAGCAAGAGATGAAACCTAGCCTCGATCTCATAGAAGAAATGGTTTCTCAAGCAACAATTACACCGATAGAGTATGAATTGCCTGAAGAAAATGAAGTACTAAAAAAAATGGTTTCAGACAAAGCCTCGGATTTGCTTAAAGATGCATATCAAATTGCTGAAAAGTCTAAGAGACAAGAAGCAGTTGCTGAAGCAAGAGATCTTACTAAGGCTGGAGTCGATGAAGATGACGAAGACGCTTTAAAAGAAGTTTCTGATCATTTTAAGGCTTTAGAATCAGAAATTGTTAGATCAAGACTTCTAAGTGGTGAGCCTAGAATAGATGGAAGAGATTTAGATACCGTTAGACCTATTGCAGTTGAAACAGGAATATTAAATCAAGCCCACGGATCTTCATTATTTACTAGAGGAGAGACTCAATCCATAGCCATAGCCACAGTTGATTCCTTAAAACTTTCTCAACTTATCGATTCTTTACAAGGCGATTCTAAGGATCCTTTTATGTTGCATTATAACTTTCCCCCTTATTCAGTTGGAGAAGCTGGAATGATAGGAAGTCCTAAAAGAAGAGAAATAGGCCACGGAAAGTTAGCTAGAAGAGCATTAGAAGCGGTTATTCCTAATCCAGAAGAATTTGAATACGCTATTAGAGTAGTTTCAGAAATTACTGAATCAAATGGTTCAAGCTCTATGGCGACAGTTTGCGCTTCAAGTTTGGCTATGATGGATGCAGGTATTCCTATTAAAAAACCAGTTGCAGGAATAGCCATGGGCTTAGTAAAGGATGCTGATAAGCATTGTGTAATTACCGATATTTTAGGAGATGAAGATCATTTAGGAGATATGGACTTTAAAGTTGCTGGAACCTCTGATGGAGTAACAGCTCTTCAAATGGACATAAAAATTGCTGGAATTAATGAACAAATTCTCCAAGATGCCCTAGAAAAGGCAAATACTGCTAGAACTCATATCCTTGGTGAAATGAATAAAGTTTTATCTGAGTCTAGACCAGAGCTAAACGAAAAAGCTCCTCAATCTCTCAAAACTTCTATTCCAAAAAATAAAATTGGTGAAGTTATAGGTAAAGGCGGAGCCACCATTAAAAAAATTACTGAAAAAACTTCAACTAACATTGATATAAATGATAGAGGACAGATAAGTATTTATGGCCGTAGCAAAGAAGACAGAGAAGAAGCATTAGCTATTATAGAATCAATGACAGCGGAACCAGAGGTTGGACTTATTTGTACTGGAACTGTTTTAAAAATTGTAGATTTTGGAGCCTTTGTTTCTTTTGATAATGGCAAAGAAGGTTTGGTACATGTATCAGAAATAGCAGAGGAAAGAGTAAAAAATGTCTCGGACTATCTTGTTGAAGGAGAAGAGGTTGACATAAAAGTAATAGGTATCGACGATCGAGGAAAAGTAAAATTAAGCATGAAAGCTGTACTTGCCCCCTCAGAAGAATAAAACTAACTCTATAAAAAAAGGCAGCTTGAGCTGCCTTTTTTATTGGTGGCTATGCTGTGACTTGAACACAGGACCTCAGCATTATGAATGCTGCGCTCTAACCAGCTGAGCTACATAGCCAATGAAAGATTCTCTTCACCAAGACATAAATTGTCAAGCAATCTTATACATTGAATCTAAACAGAATAACATCTCCATCATTAACTAAGTATTCCGCACCTTCAGATCTCCATTTTCCCGCTGCCTTTGAACCTTGTTCTCCATTAAATTCTATATAATCATGAAAGCTTGTAGTTTCGGCCCTAATGAAGCCTTTCTCAAAATCGGTATGAATTACACCTGCAGCTTCTGGTGCACTATAACCATCCTTTATTACCCAAGATCTAACTTCTTTTTCTCCTGCAGTAAAAAAAGTTTTATATCCTAAAGTTTTATAAGCCGTTCTAATAAATCTATCAAGACCAGGTTCATCTAATCCAATCTCTTTTAAAAATTCATCTTTATCATCTCCTAGTTCACTAATTTCTGCTTCTAATTGATTGCACATTTCTATTACTTCCGAACCATCTTGTTTAGCTTTTTCTTTAACTTTTTTAAGAGCTTCTCGGTTATCTCCATTTTCATCTACATTTGCAATGAAAATGACTGGTTTTAATGAAATTAAATTAAATTCTCTAATAAGTTGTATTTCATCCTTGGAACAATCAACATTCCGAGCATTTATACCTTTAGATAGTTCAGCCAGAAACTTTTCAATCACTGTTAATTTAATAGAAATATTTTTATCACCACTTTTAATTTTTTTCTTTAAAGATTCTTTACTTTTTTCTAACGTTTCAATATCAGAAAGAATTAATTCTGTTTCAATAATCTCTATATCTTCAATCGGATCAATTTTGTTATTTACGTGAGTTATATTTTGATTTTCAAAACATCTAACTACATGAGCAATAGCTTGAGTTTCTTTTATATGACCTAAAAATTTATTTCCTAATCCTTCACCCTTGGAAGCTCCAGAAACTAATCCTGCTATGTCAACAAATTCAACAGTCGCAGGAATAATTTTTTCTGGATTGACAATTTTTTTTAGCTGAAATAATCGTTTATCAGGAACATTAACTATGCCTGTATTGGGATCAATAGTACAAAAAGGAAAATTTTCTGCTTGAATTCCAGCTGAAGTTAGAGCATTAAAGAGGGTAGATTTACCCACATTTGGTAGTCCAACTATCCCGCATTTAAAAGACATTATTTAGAATGAAGGATGTTTAGAGCCATATCCCAATTACCAGCGATTAGAAATTCTAAAACTTCTATGCCATTTTCAATAGCGCTTAATCGTTCTTGTCTTTCCTTTAAAGAACCTTTTTGTACAACGTACTTATTTACTAAGTTTGAATTACCTGGATGACCAATTCCTAATCTCATTCTTTTAAAATCTTTTTTTCCTCCAAGACTTTCAATAATACTTTTTAAGCCATTGTGACCTCCATCGCCACCTCCCGATTTTAATTTGCAAGTTCCAGATGGAAGGTCTAAATCATCATGGATTATTAATACTTTTTCCAATTCAATGTTGAGTTTTTTTATGGTTGGTTTTAGTGATTTACCACTGTGATTCATAAAAATATCAGGAACTAAAAAAAATACCTCAACTTTTGAAATTTCTAGAGAATTTATTTTCCCCTTTAAGGATTTATTAACTTTTAATTCTAAAGAGTTCCTTTCAGTAAATAGATTTACCAAATCTATGCCAGCATTGTGACGAGTTTTAGCATATCTTGTTCCGGGGTTTCCTAGACCTGCAATCAGAAATTTATCCATTCTCTGAAAAAAGCTCTTTAGTCTCCTTGTTTTTCAGATTCTTCAGAAGCTTCGTCGGTATCTGTTTTTTCTCCATCGGATTCAACATCTTCTCCATCTTCTTCTTCTAGAATTCCGTCTTCTTCTTCAATATCTAAAGTTGCTCTAGTAGCAGAGCATGCGACTACAGGCTGATCTTGACCATTTAAAAGATTTTGAGACAACTCAACTCCCTCTGGCAGAATTAGTGAAAATTGCATTATTGCAGAATTAAGTTCGATATTGGCACAGTCTATTTCTATGAACTCTGGAAGATTGTCAGCGGAGCAGGTTAATTCAATATCATTTTTATTTTTAGATAGCATTCCTCCCTGGTTCTTAACTCCTACACATGACTCTTCATTGATGTATTTTATTGGAACATCCAGAGTAAGTTTGGTTTTGCCAGAAACTCTCTGAAAATCAACATGAATAGGCTCGTCGTTTGCTGGATTTACTTGAACATTCTTTAAAAGTACTTTAAATTCTTTACCATTTTCCTTGAGACTTATTATTTGGGAAAAGATACTTGGTTGCTCTAAAGCTTTTCTTAGATCTTTACCAAGTAATTTAATTTTTAAAGAATCTTCATTATTTCCGTAAAGAATTCCAGGAACATTGCCTTTTTTTCTTAGCAGGCTATTTTTTTCTTTTAAATCCGTTCTTAAAGTGATTTCTAATTCTGTTTGTAAAGACATTTTTTACTCCTTATAGGAACATTGCACTAATTGATTCTTCTTTATTAACCCTATTTATTGCTTCAGAAAGAGTATCATCCATTGAGATTATTTTAATCTTATCAAGCTTTGAAGCTTTTTCTGAGAGTGGGATTGTATCAGTAACAATTAATTCGTCTAGCTTTGAATTACTTATTCTTTCAATTGCTGGACCTGAAAGAACTGCATGAGTAGCATAGGATACTACTTTATTTGCACCTCCTTCTTTTAAAGCATCAGCAGCGTTGCATATTGTTCCTGCAGTATCGATAATATCATCTACCAATATGCACGTTTTTCCTTTAACGTCACCGATTACATTCATTACTTGAGAAGAATTTTCTTTTTCTCTTCTCTTATCTATTATTGCTAGATCTGCATCATCTAAAAGTTTAGCTAAAGCTCTGGCCCTAACAACTCCTCCTACGTCAGGTGAAACTATAATTTGGTTTTTATAGGAAGATTTAACGATATGATTATGGAGGACTTTTGTTCCGTATACATTATCAACTGGAACATTAAAGAACCCTTGAATCTGATCAGAGTGCAGTTCAATTGTTAAGATACGATCTGCTCCAGCACTTTGTAACATATCAGCTACTAACTTAGCGCTAATCGGAACTCTTTCAGATCTTACTCTTCTATCTTGTCGGGCATATCCAAAATAAGGAATAACTGCAGTTATTCTTGAAGCAGATGACCTTCTCAAGGCGTCTATTAATATAATAAGTTCCATCAGGTTATCATTTGCAGGAAAACAAGTAGATTGAAGAATAAACACATCTTTGCCTCTAACATGTTCATCAACTCTTATATTTAATTCATTGTCACTAAATTTATCTACAAGAGCCTTGCCTAACGAAATATTTAATTTTTCTGCAACCTTAGAAGCCAATTCTAAATTTGAGTTTCCTGAAAAAAGTACTAAGTTATTATCATTCATAATTTATTTTGGCTGGGGTGGATGGATTCGAACCATCGCATGGCGGCATCAAAAGCCGCTGCCTTACCGCTTGGCTACACCCCAATGTCATTTAATTCTTTTATTAAAGGTGATTTGTTTATACTCCTTGTTATAAGATACTTTCCGTTTTCAGGAGCATTATCCATTATTTTACTTGCCTCTTCAAAAGAATTAAATTTTGCATAAATAGCAGATCCTGTTCCAGATAAATTTCCTTTTTTGAAGATCTCTATCCAATTGAAAGAATCGTTTACTTCTTTGAAATTTTCTCTTACCCATTTTTCAAAAAAATTAAAATCTTCTTTATTTTTCGATTCTTTAAAATCATTTTGTTTTATTTCCTCAAAAGCTTTTTTTGTAGAAATATTACAGTTTGGCATTATTAATAATATTACCTCCTCTTTAAGATCAGTTTTAGAAAAAATTTCTCCTCTTCCTTTCGCCTTTTTTGCTTCACCTTCAATAAAAATAGGAATATCTGAGCCTAGAGAGCTTCCCAGATCTTTTAAATCATTTTTATTCAAATTTATCTTCCAAAATTTATTTAAGACATGAAGGACTGTGGCAGCGTTTGAACTTCCTCCTCCAAGACCAGAACCTAAAGGAATATTTTTTTTAATTTTTATAGTGACTTCTTTATCAATTTTAAAGTTCTTTTTTAAAAGATTAAGCGCTTTATATGCAAGATTGTTTTCCTCTTTTATACCTGGACAAGATACTTGAGAAATATTTGTTTCGAAATTAAATTCTATTTCGTCTCCCCATTCCAAAAATTGAAAATTTGTTTCAATATCATGAAAACCGTCTGACCTTTTTTTTATGACATTAAAGCCTTTATTTATTTTGGCGGGAGAACTAAAAATCACGATTAAAAGATAACTGCGAATTTGAAGCTTTTATAATTACCAATAATTTTTTTTAGTTTATTATCTTCATAAAATTCTTTTTTAGAAATTAAAACATTTTTTGTTTTAAAACTTTCACATTCAGATAAATTACATTTTTCCTTAAGCCATTTACTAAATTCGAATATGGATATTTCCTCAATTAAACTTTTGACAGTTGTTTGCTCATAAGATTCATTAAAATTATGTTTGTATTTTTTAAGATCTTTTTTTCTAATCTCAGTAATAAGAAATGTTTTAGGATAATTCTTCAGGTTTATTTTAATTTGACTAAGTTCATTTTGATTCGCGATAGAAATTTTTCCTGAAAGATATGTATCTTCAGAAAACATCGAAAATTTTCCTTCAATTTTTTTTGAATTAATATTACCTTCTGTGGTTGTTAGAGCGCATCCAATAGTAAAATTTAATAAAAATAATATAAATAAATTTTTTAAAAACATATTTAAGAAATTATAAGGCTTATAAACATTTATAATAAGTATAAGGCATGTTAAATTCAATTTTATCAAGGTTAGAATCTGTCAAAGAAAGATTTCTCTTCTTAGAAAAAGAATTATCAAATTCTGAAATCGTAAATAACCATCAAACTTTCGCTTCTTATTCTAAAGAATATTCAAGTTTAAAAAAGATAGTTGATAAATTTGAAGAATATAAAAAAAATTCTGAAAATTTTTCTTCTACAAAGCTATTACTCGATGATTCTGACCCAGAAATAAAATCTCTTGCACAAGATGAATTAATTATCATTTCAGAAAAATTAAAAAAGAACGAAGACGAAGTAAAAAAACTTTTAATTCCAGAAAATGAGGATGACGAAAAAGATGTCTTTTTAGAGATAAGAGCAGGTACAGGGGGAGATGAAGCTGGTTTGTTTGTAGGAGACCTTTTTAGAATGTTTACTAGAGTGACAGAAAGAAAAAAATGGAAGATAGAGCTTATTAGCTCAAGAGAAAGTGAGAAAGGGGGATTCAAAGAAGTTGTTGCAAAGATATCTGGCAAACAGGTTTACAGATTTCTTAAATTTGAATCTGGAGTTCACAGAGTACAAAGAGTTCCTGACACAGAATCTCAAGGAAGAGTTCATACTTCAGCATGCTCTGTTGCTATTCTTCCGGAAATTGAAGAATTAGATCTTATTGAAATTGATAAATCAGAGATAAGAGTTGATACGTTTAGAGCATCTGGAGCAGGAGGACAACACGTTAACAAAACAGATTCTGCAGTAAGATTGACGCATATTCCGACAGGCCTAGTTGTTGAGTGTCAGGATGGACGGTCTCAACATAAAAACAAAGCCAAAGCTATGACTTTAATGCAAACAAAACTTATGGAGAGAGCTAATAATGAACAAAACGAAAAACAAGACTCTAAAAGAAAAGATATGGTCGGATCAGGAGATAGATCTGAGAAGATTAGAACTTATAACTTTCCTCAAAACAGGATAACTGATCACAGAATTGAATATTCAATACATAGTTTAGAAGCTTTCTTAGATGGCGATATGGATGAAATGATAGAAACTTTGATTGAGGAAAATCAGGCAAGATTACTGTCTCAACTAGAAGAAAATTTTAAGTAATGACTTATCAGGATATTCTTAACGAAGCCAAAGAAGATATAGATAGGTTAGACGCAGAGCTAATATTAGGATTCATAGAAAAAAAAACTAGAGAAAAAATATTCTCAAATTTAAATTTTTCTTTAAATAACGAAAAAGTTAATACTTTTAGAAAATTAGTAAAAAAAAGAAAAACAGGTTTTCCTTTAGCTTATATCACTGGAAATAAAGAGTTTTGGAAAAGTGAATTCATAGTAAATGACGTCGTTCTGATACCCAGGCCTGAAACAGAATTAATTATTGAAGAAGTTTTAAAAGAAGACCTGATCAACAAAACGATTCTTGAACTTGGTACGGGTTCAGGAAATATTTCAATATCAATTATGAAAGAAAGACCAGAAGTAAAAATTTATGCTACAGATAAATCAATTAATGCTTTGCTCGTTGCAAAAAAAAATTCAGAATTAAATAAAACAAATAAAATAATTTTTTTGAACCATGATTGGAAAAAGCAATGGCTTTTTCCATCAGTAGATATAATTATTTCTAATCCTCCATACGTAGATAAAGCCGAGGTAGATGAAGAAGAGGATGGTGTTTGGTTTGAACCAGAAGAAGCTTTATTCTCTGACAAATCAGGATTTTCTGATATCGAAATTATTTTGCAAAAAAGTTTTGGTTTTTTAAAAAAAAATGGGAAGCTTTTAATAGAACATGCTCCATTTCAATCAGAAAAAGTTGCAGATATCTCGATGGCAATTGGATATAAAGAAATAAAACAAAAAAGAGACTTGAATAAAGATATTAGATTATCCATATTAGAAAAATAATGAACCAAAGCGAATTAATGAGATATAGCAGGCATATCATGCTGCCTGAAATTGACATTATAGGGCAAGAAAAATTAGCTGAATCTTCAATTGCTATTATAGGTTTAGGTGGATTAGGCTCTCCTAGTTCAATTTATTTAGCGGCATCAGGCATAGGGGTTTTAAATTTATTTGATGATGATGTTGTTGAACTATCAAATTTACAAAGACAAATAATATTTGATTCTTCCGATATTGGCGAGAGAAAAAATTTGGCGGCAAAGAAAAAATTGTTAAATTTAAACGAAAATATAGTTTGCAATTCATTTTCTGAAAGAATAGGTGAGGCAAATATAGATGATTGCCTAGAAAATTCTGAATATGTTATAGATTGTTCAGATAATTTTGAAACTAGAAAAATAATTAATGAATATTGTTTTAGAACAAAAAAAGATCTAATTAGCGGAGCCTGCATTGGTTGGAAGGGGCAAATTTTTAACTTCAAATTTTCTTCTTCAGAATCTCCTTGTTATGAATGTTTGTTTGAAGGTCTTGATGAAGAAGATCTCTCATGTAGAGAATCAAGTATTTTTTCTCCTTTGGCGGGGTTAATAGGGACATTTTTAGCAATTGAAACAATAAAAAATATTTTAAAATTAAATTATTCAGAAGAGAATTTTCTAGAAATTAATTCCTTAACTAATGAAATAAAGAAAAGAAAAATGGTAATAAATTCTTTCTGCAAAATATGTTCGAACAAATAAAAAAGTTGATGCTTTCTAAAAGCAAAGATATCCTTTACAGCTTAAATAAACATATGGAGAAAAAATGTTAGGAAACATGATGCAAGATCAATTAGTCATTTCAGGAGTTTTAGAACATGCTATTAAAACGCATCCACAAACTGAGATTGTTAGTCACACAATTGAAGGCGAGATTCACAAATATACTATTGAAGATTCTGCAAAGAGGGCAAAAAAATTAGCAAATGCATTAAAAAAATTGGAAGTTAAAGAAGGAGATATTCTTGGAACTATAGCCTTGAATGGTTATAGACATTACGAACTATATTTCGGAATTTCTGGAATCGGAGCGATCCTTCATACTTTAAATCCAAGATTATTTCCTGAGCAAGTTGAATACATAGTTAATCATGCTGAAGATCAATATATTTTTGTAGACCTTCCTTTTCTTCCTATCCTTGAAAACGTTTATGAAAATATACCAAACGTAAAAGGGATTATTGTTTTATGTGAAAAATCTCAAATGCCGGGCGAAACAAAAATTCAAGATCTTATTTGTTACGAAGAGCTAATAGAAAAGGAATCCGATGAAATTGATTGGCCACAATTTGATGAAAATACAGCTTCCTCTTTATGCTATACCTCAGGAACTACTGGAAACCCAAAAGGAGTTTTGTATTCACACCGTTCAACCATTCTGCATGCTTGGTACGCTTGTGCAGCAAATGCCATGAATCTTTCATCCACAACTGTAATATTACCTGTTGTTCCTATGTTTCACGTAAACGCTTGGGGCATACCATATGCAGCGGCTATGTTTGGAGCAAAATTAGTCCTTCCAGGGCCTCACACAGGAGGCGAAGCAATAAACAAACTTGTTCAGTCTGAAAAGGTAACAAATTTAATGGGAGTACCTACTGTTTGGTTAGATTTGCTTAATTACACGCGAGAAAAAAATATTACTCTTGAATCTGTTTCTTCTGTTTTAGTTGGCGGATCTGCCGCTCCCAGAGCAATGATAAAAGAATTTCAAGAAAAACATGATGCTTTTTTATTGCATGGATGGGGCATGACTGAGATGAGTCCTCTAGGAACATTAAATGCTTTCAATAGTGATATGGTGAATATGGACTTAGAAGAGAGATATGATTTACAAACTAGCCAAGGAAAAGCAATTTATGGCTGTCAAATTAAAATAGTAGATGATGCGGGAAGCACTTTACCCAACGATGGGAAAACTTTTGGAAGACTAATGGTTAAAGGTCCCGCAATCATTGAGAGATATTATAAAGGTGAAGAAACAGCTTTAGAAAATGGGTGGTTTGATACAGGAGATGTCTCAACTATATCTAAAGATGGGTACATGAGAATTGTGGACAGAAGTAAGGATGTAATCAAAACAGGGGGAGAATGGATCAGTTCAATAGATCTAGAAAATACTGCTGTTGGACATCCTGGAATTGCCGAAGCATGTGTTGTTGGTGTTCTTCACCCTAAGTGGGACGAAAGACCTTTAATGTTCGTTGTAAAAAACAATATAGAGGAGTGTGATAAAGACTCTGTTTTAGAATATTTATCTGATAAAGTTGCGAAGTGGTGGTTGCCGGACGATGTAATTTTTGTAGAGGAACTTCCCCATGGAGCCACAGGAAAATTACTAAAAACTGGATTAAGAGAAGAATATAAAAATCACTTAATGAATTAAATAAAGGAGAAAAAAATGGCTGGATTAGTACCTGCAGAAACGTTAAAAGATTATATTGGCAAAGATATGGGAGAGTCAGAATGGTTGGTAGTCGATCAAGATAGAATCAATCAATTTGCTGATGCAACTTTAGACCATCAATTTATTCATGTTGATACTGAAAAAGCCACACCTCTTTTTGGCTCTACTATTGCGCATGGATTTTTATCTTTATCACTTATGGCAGGCATGCCGGCTCCTCAAGTTGCCCCCGATAATATGACTATGGCTTTCAATTATGGTTTAGATAGAGTTCGCTTTTTAACTCCGGTTAATGTTGGATCAAAAGTCAGAACAAAAGCGAAGCTTTTGTCTGTCGATGACAAAGGCGATGGGCGATATCTAGTTAAAAATGAAGTTACTATGGAAATAGAAGGTCAAGAAAAGCCTGCATATATTGCTGAATCTTTGACTATGTATGTTACTGCTTAAGTTTCTTACTTAAAAGTTCATTTACTTGTTTAGGATCAGCACTTCCTTTAGTTTCTTTCATTACCTGACCAACAAAAAAACCAAAAAGCTTTTCTTTTCCTTGAATATATTGCTCATGCTGTTTTGAATTATTTTTAATTATTTCATCAATAATTTTAATAATCTCATCTTCCCCTTTAATTTCATCTAGTCCCTCTTTTTTTATTAAATCATCTATTGATTCTTCAGAAGACCAGCTCAATTCGATTATTTTTTTTGCACCTGGTCCTGACAAAGAGCCTTCTTCAATTTTTTTTAGTAAATCAATCATATCTGTAGAAGATATTTTTGAATCTTTTATATTTAAATTATTTTTATTTAGAATAGCCGTCAAATCTCCCAGAATCCACTTGGCTGCTAACTCAGCCGAAGAAACTTTGTCGGCGACAATTTCAAAAAAATGACTTAGTTCTTTTGAAGAGTTTAAATTTTTTGATTCATAATTTGATATTTCATAGTCTTCCATAAACCTAATAATTTTCTGCTCAGGCAGCTCTGGTAATGATTCTTTAATTTCCTGAATTTTTTCATTAGTTATTTTTATTGGTATTAAATCGGGATCAGGAAAATATCTATAATCGTTTGCATGTTCTTTTGATCGCATTGAGCGAGTTTCATTTTTATTGGCATCGTATAAACGTGTTTCCTGCTCAATAGAGGTTCCGTTTTCAATGAGTTCTATTTGTCTATTAATTTCATGATTTATAGCTTTTTCAACAAACCTAAAAGAATTAATATTCTTAAGTTCAGTTCTATTACCTAACTTTTTATCTCCAAACTTTCTAATAGATACATTTGCATCACATCTCATAGATCCCTGAGACATATCTCCATCTGATATGTCTAAAAAGGTTATTATTGAATGAATTTTCTTTAAGTAAGCCACAGCCTCCTTTGCTGATCTTAAGTCAGGCTCTGAAACAATTTCTAAAAGGGGAGTGCCAGCCCTATTCAAGTCAATTGCAGAAAAACCTTCGTATTTATCATGAAGAGATTTTCCGGCATCTTCTTCAAGGTGCGCTCTTGTAATGCCTATTTCTCTTTCTTCGTTATCAACTTCAACATTAATTTTCCCTTTTCCAACTATAGGATCATCCAGTTGACTAATCTGGTAGCCTTTTGGTAAATCGGGGTAAAAATAATTTTTTCTTGCAAAAATTGCCTTCGATGAAATTTCTGCATCAATTGCACATCCAAATTTAATTGCCATCTCAATTGTTTTTTCATTTAAGACAGGCAAAACTCCTGGCAATCCAAGATCTACCAATGAAGCCTGACTATTTTGTTCCTGGCCAAATTTTGTTGGTGCATTAGAAAATATTTTAGACTCAGTGGATAGCTGAACATGGACTTCTAAACCGATAACTGATTCCCATTCTTTATTCATTATGAAAATTAGTATTTTGTTGAAAAAGATTAGATAAATTCAATATATTTCCTTCATTTAAATAATTACCAATAAATTGAATTCCAAGAGGTAGATTATTAATTTTTCCAGAGGGGATAGATATTGCGGGAAGACCCGCAAGATTTGCTGGGATTGTATAGATATCTTGCTCGTACATTTCTACTGGATCTTGAATAGAATTTTGTTTGAAAGATACATTTGCAGTTGTTGGCATCATGACAGAAGAAACTTCCTTGAAAGCATTTACAAAACTTTCTTTTATTAGATTTCTTACTTTTTGAGCTTTAATATAATAAGCATCGTAGTAACCAGCAGAAAGGCAATAAGTTCCAATTAATATTCTCTTTTTAACTTCCTCTCCAAATCCTTCAGCTCTTGAACGTGCATATAAGTCTTCTAAATTTTTAGGGTTTTCACACCTGTGACCAAACCTTACGCCATCATATCTTGACAAGTTTGCAGAGCACTCAGCGGGAGCTATTACATAGTAAACTGGTAGAGAAAATTCAATATTTTTAAGATCAATTTCCTTGGTTTTTATTCCAGATTTTTCTAAAATTTCTACTGAATCATAAAAATTATTTTTTACCTCGCTATCTTTAATATTTTCAATAATACTTCGTGGAATACCTACTATGTGATCTTTATTAGTTGACGAAGCTTCGTTAAAAAAAGAAGGGACTTTTTTATTCAATGAAGTTGAATCTTTTTTATCAAATCCGGAAATGTTTTCTAATGCTATTGCAGCGTCTAAAGCACTATTAGCAAAAATTCCCCCTTGATCTAAACTGGAAGCGAAAGCAATCATTCCCCATCTAGAAACTCTTCCATAGGTAGGTTTTATCCCAGTTATTCCGCAAAAAGCAGCTGGCTGTCTTATAGATCCTCCCGTATCAGTTCCAGTTGCAAATGAGCATAAGCGAGCAGCAACCGCAGCTGCAGATCCACCTGAGGAGCCACCTGGGACTCTTTCATGATCAATCGGGTTAAGGACATTTCCATAAAAACTTGTTTCATTCGAAGATCCCATTGCAAATTCATCCATATTTGTTTTACCTAAGTTAACAGTGCCCGAATTAAATAATTTTTCATAAACGGTAGATGAGTATGGAGAAATAAAATTCTCTAGCATTTTTGACCCACAGGTGGTTTTTTGATCTTTAATACAAAAGATATCTTTATGTGCGATGGGAATTCCTTCCATAGTGTTAGCTTTATTTTTAGCTATTTTTGAATCAGATTTTTTAGCCTCTTCTAAAGCATTTTCATTCAACGATATAAAACAATTTAAAATTTTATTTTGTTCTTCAATTTTTTCTATATATGAAGAAGTTATTTCAACAGAAGAGAATTCTTTTGAATTCAATCCATCAATTTGTTCTAAAAGGCTCAAGTTAGTTAAATCTTTCATCTCATTCAATTACTTTGGGAGTTAAATAAAATCCATCTTCTGTTTGAGGAGCAGATTTTTGATAATTATCTCTTTTAATTTCGTGCATCGCTATATCTTCTCTTAGATTATTAGCTTCATCTAGGGGATGGCTCATTGGTTCTATTTTTGAAGTATCAATTTTATTCATTTTTTCGACCATTAATAAAATAGATTCTAAATCTTCTATGAGTTTAGGTTTGATATCTTCATCAATTTTAATTTTTGATAAAGATGAAATGTTATTTAGAACTTCTTCGGAAATTTTCATTTGTACTGATAAAAAGGTTATTATAGCAATTGATCAATAACTTTCTGGTGGATAAAATAATTTTTTAATGGCATCAATTTTTAAATATTTAAAAGGCTTCTATTCTACTGATCTTTCAATAGATTTGGGAACAGCAAATACTTTAGTTTTTGTTAAAGACAAAGGAATAGTTTTAGATGAGCCCTCAGTGGTTGCCATTAAAAAAGCAGATGGGCATAGAACTGTTGTTGCAGTAGGCTCTGAAGCCAAGAGAATGCTTGGGAGAGTTCCTGGAAATATCGAAGCAATTAGGCCATTAAAAGATGGCGTCATTGCTGATTTTCAGGTTACTGAGAAAATGTTGCAGCATTTTATTCAATTGGTCCATGGCGAAAATTTTTTTAAACCGAGTCCAAGAATTCTTATTTGTGTGCCTTGTCAATCAACTCAAGTAGAAAGGAGAGCAATAAGAGAATCAGCTTTGCAGGCAGGGGCAAGAGAAGTAAGACTAATTGAAGAACCAATGGCTGCAGCAATCGGAGCTGGGCTACCTGTAGAAGACGCATCGGGATCAATGGTGGTAGATATTGGGGGAGGGACAACTGAAATTGCTATCCTAGCTTTAAATGGAGTTGTTTTTTCAAGTTCTTTAAAAACTGGAGGAGATAGATTTAATGAATCAATTGTTTCTTATTTGAGAAGAAAATACGGAGTACTAATTGGCGAATCAACAGCTGAAAGAATTAAAGAAAAAATAGGTTGTGCATCTTCTGATAGTGAAGAGTTAAACCTAGAAGTTAGGGGAAGAAATTTAGCCGAAGGTGTTCCAAACACTCTCAACTTAAATAGCAAGGAAGTGTACGAGGCAATTTCTGGACCTCTATCCGCTATTTTGCAATCTATAAGAAATGCTTTGGAGCAATCTCCTCCTGAATTAAGTGCAGATATTTCAGAGAGAGGTATTGTCCTTACTGGCGGCGGTGCATTATTAAGAGATTTAGATGCAATGATTTCCGACCAAACAGGAATTCCTGTATATGTAGCTGAAGACCCCTTAACTTGTGTAGCTAAAGGTGGAGGAATAGCTCTTGATATATTAGATAAATATGACGTAGATCTTCTATCTACGGAATAAATTTAATATGTTCCAAAAAGAACACAAACAAACCTCAATAGCCAGTAACGCAATTTTTACAACAGGCTCTATGAGGGCCTCAAAACTTTTACCCTCAGTATTTGCGACCATAATCATTCTCACTCTTGATTTTAATTTTAGTCTTGGAAAAGAGATTAAATTTATATTTCTAGAAACCTTTTCTCCTTTAAAAAACCTATCTCAATCTTCTTCTCAATTTTCTAGAGAAATAAGCCTTTTCTTTACTTCTCAATATAAGCTTTTAAATGATCTTGATAAGAAAAATGAAGAGATTGAATTATTAAATTTTGAATTATTGAAGTTGGAGCAGCTTGCAAAAGAAAATGAAGAATTGCTTTTATTGATGAATTACACAAAGAAGCCAAAAATTTCTAAATCAGTGGTAGGAGAAATTACTAACATATCTTCTTTTCCAAAAGAATCAATCAGCATAGAAACAAATGCTAATGAAATATCAGAAAAGATGGTTGCTATAAGTATGAATGGGTTAGTAGGATTGGTTGATAAAATATTTCCGGGATATGTTGACATTATTCCAATTTATGAAAAAAAAGTTAATATTCCAGGTCTAATTCAAAGAACTAATCAAAATATTATTCTAGAAGGCACCGGAGAGAGAAACACGCTTTTAATTAAAAACTTTAAAAATAATTCAAACGTTACCTTAAATGATAAAATTTTTACTTCTGGTTTAGGAGGCAAATACCCCAAAGGTTTTTTAATAGGAAATGTTATAAATATTTCTAACTTAGAAGATGAATCTTCACTTAAAGTCGAAGTTAAATCTTTAATAAATTTTGATTCAGGAACAAAAATTCTTCTTGTGTTGCCATGACAGAATACCTAGATAAAAAAAATAATTTTATTTCTGTTTATTTTTTTATAGGAATTACAATATTTTTTTCTTTTCTTTTAGAAATATTTTTATCTAATATGTTCGATTTGTCGGTTTATCTTCCTTTAACTTTAATGGTTTTAATATATTGGAATATGGCTCTTCCTAAAAATATAGGATTAATATGGGCGATGATATTTGGTTTTAGTTTAGATATTAATCAAGAAGTATTACTTGGTTCTCATGTGCTACTTTTTTTATTTATTTCTTATTTAACACAAAGATATTTCCATAGACTAAGGGCTTTGTACACCATACAACAATCATTATTTGTTGCTATTGTAGTTTTAATTTATCAAATTTTTTTAATATCTTTCCTTGGTGAATTCAAAGAAAGCATTGTCATTGAATTAATCTCTTTGACATTAATATCTGCATTAATTTGGCCAATTATATTTGGAATTTTGCGTCAATTAAGAATTAAATTTATTCAATCTAATTAGGAATAAAAATAAGAGGCAAATCCTAAAAAGGAAAAGAACCCTACAACGTCTGTCACCGTAGTTACGATAACGCTTCCTGCAACTGCTGGATCCATTTTAAGGCTCCTCAGAAGAATAGGGATACCCATTCCTGATAGAATACCTGCAAGTAAATTTATAATCATTGATAAACTTATTACCCATATAAGCGTCCAGTCTTGAAACCATAAGCATGCAATTAAACTCAAAACAATTGCCCAAAGGAAACCATTTGTAATACCTACAATTAACTCTCTATTGAAAATATATTTATAATTAGCTTTCACAATTTGGCCCAATGCTAATCCTCTAACAGTTATTGTAAGTGTCTGAGTAGCAGCAACTCCGCCCATACTCGCAATAATCGGCATCAAAACGGCTAAAAATATTACTTCTTCTAATGTTTCTTTAAAGATGTTTATTACAGAAGCTGCAATTAAAGCAGTAATAAGATTTGTTCCAAGCCAAAATCCTCTTTTCTTTATTGCTGTACTAGTTTTTTCAAAAGTATCGCTATCAATTCCCGATATTTGCCTCAGCGATTCATCAGCTTCTGATTTAATTTCATCTATTACATCATCAAAGGTAATTCTTCCAATCAAATTATTTTCATTATCTGTTACAGGAGCTGAGATTAAGTCATTCTTTTCAAAAACTCTTATAACCTCTAAAGAATCCGTATCAACATTTATTGAATCCATTTCGTCTTGCATTAAATCTTTTACTAATGTACTAGGAGAACTTGTTAAAATTTTAGAGATAGGAAGAACGCCTCTAAACTTATTTGTTTTGCTTACTACAAAAAGATTATCAGTAGAATTTGGTAAGGCTTTTTTAAGTCTCAAATATTTTAAAACTACTTCTAGTGTGTGGTTTGGTCTTACTAAAATAAGATCAGTATTCATTAATCCGCCTGCAGTATTTTCGGGGTAGACAAGAACTTTTTTTACAAGCTGTCTATTCTGATCTGTCATTGCATCTAAAACTTCAGCTATTACTGTTTCAGGTAGATCCTGCAGAATATCTGCAATTTGATCTGGTTGAAGATTTTTAATGACGTTTGCTACTTCAGATGGATCCATAAAAGTTAGGATCATTTCTCTTACTTCTTCAGAAAGATTGCTTAAAATTTCTCCTTCTATGGCCTCATCAATTAATTGCCAGATTATTGCTCTATTATTTGGAGAACTAGATTCCAACAAAATCGCAATGTCATATGGAGGAATCCCATTGAACATTTTTTTTAAATTTTTAAACTCTCCTTTTAGTAGCTCTTCTTGTATGAAACCTATGTTTAAAGAAGAAGCATTATTCATTTTCTTTTAATGGAGGAAGGAATACCCAATTCTTGTCTATATTTAGCAATAGTCTTTCTTGAGATCTTTGAATCAAATTTTGTATTAAATAAATCTGATAATTCTTCGTCAGATTTCTTATTTTCATTTTCAGTTTCGATTTCTTTCTTTAAAAATTCATAAATCTCTGTTCTTAAACTCCTTTTAAGTTTTAACTGATTAATTAAAAGTGACTTTTTTTTCATAAAATTTATTCGCCTAAATAGGTTTTTTTAACAATTTTATTTTTGGAAACTTCTTCAGGAGTCCCTTTTGAGATAATACATCCTTCATTAATAATAAAAATTTCATTGCAAATATCCATTGTAGCTTTTACGTTATGATCACTTATTAATATTCCAAGACCCTTATCTGATAATTTTTTTATCAATTCTTTTATCTCATGTATTGCAATTGGATCAATGCCAGCAAAAGGTTCATCCAACATTACAAATTTAGGATTTAAAGAAATTGATCTCGCTATTTCAACCCTTCGCCTCTGACCACCAGATAATTGATTTCCTTTTTGCATAGCTATAGATTCGATATCAAAATCATTTAAGATTTCTTCTGTTTTTAAATCGATATCAACTTTATTTATTTTTTGAATTTCAAAAGCGGATTTAATATTTTCTAAAACACTTAAATTTCTAAAGATAGATGGTTCTTGAGGTAGATAAACTATTCCTAAATTAGCTCTTTCACTTATTGTTTTCCTTGTAATGATACTTTTATCAAAAATTATTTCTCCTTCAGATGGCTGCAAGAGCCCTGCTAAAATATAGAATAAAGTTGTCTTTCCTGCTCCATTTGGACCTAGTAACCCACTAATTTCATTTACGTTAATATCTGCATCAATATCATGCAAAATACTTTTTTTTCCATAATTTTTAGATATTTTATCTGCTTTTAAAATCATTGACTGCATTAATAGTTATTTTATCACTATCAATAATAGACTGGAGTTGTGTATCTATTTCAATATTTCTGCCCTTATATTCTTTTTCGTCAAATATAATTACTAAATCTTTATTAAAAAAAACTCTATTATCCAAAAAATTAAATTTCATTTGATCTGCTTCACCTCTAAAAGGTTTGCCAAGATATTTCCCTTTAAAACTCATTTTATTAGGTATCAGCAGTTCTTCAGTACCATAATTTAGCTTTGAACTCTCTGAGATGATTTCTACTTCTAATGATGAGTTTTTTAAGTAAATTGTTGGATTAAAAATATCTAATATTTTCGAGTCTGTCAGTCCGTTTATCATTCTACTTTTAAGAGTTATATCAAAATCTGAACTAAAAAAATTTAATTTAAGGCTAATATCTTTTGCTTGAAAAATATTTAAGTTTTGTTCTTTTACTTGGTCTGACTTTGAGTTTAGGTAATAAGTACTGAGAAAAAAAGCCAAAGAAATTAATGCCAATAACAAAATAGTATAGATGGAGGCTTGCTTGAACATTAAATGATTTTTGCTTCTAAAATGTCATGCATTCTTAAAAGTCCAACAACCTGATTTTTTTCATTTTTAACAACTAGAGAATAAATTTTATTTTTATTCATTTGGTCAATAGCATTTTTTATTTGAAAATTTTGATTTATCGACTTAAAGCTTTTGGTCATCAAGGACTTAATTTTGATAGTTTCAATATTTACTTTTTTGCTTAGAAATCTTCTCAGATCTCCATCAGTGAAGACACCAATTATTTTGTTTTTATTATTTTTTATTAAAGTTAAACCTAACCCTTTGTGAGATATTTCATAAATAGCGTCTCTTAAATCAGTAGATTCAGAAATAATGGGCAGGCGAGGCCCTGAAATCATAAGATCTTTAACCTTAAGAAAGCTTTTGCCTAATTTTCCACCTGGATGATTTTTTGCAAAATCCTCGGGAGAAAAATCTCTGGCTTCAAGAATACTTATTGCAATAGCATCACCCAAAATCAACATGGCTGAAGAACTTGTTGTTGGCGCTAGATTTAAGGGGCAGGCTTCTTCAGAAATATCAATATTTAAACTAAAATGAGATTCTTTGGCTAGAGTAGAGTCTTTTGAGCCAGTTAATGAGATTATTTTGTTTACCTTTGATTTGCATGCTGAAAAAATTTTGATAATTTCTTCAGTTTCGCCAGAAAAAGACAAGATTACTAAGATATCATTTTTCTTGAGACTGCCTAGATCACCATGACTTGCTTCTGCGGCATTTAAATAGAATGATGAAGTTCCAGTACTTGACAATGTAGAAGAGATTTTTGCGGCAATGTTTCCAGATTTTCCAATACCCATTAGCACAGTATTACCCTTACAATTTAAAATCACCTTGCATATTTCATTGAATTTATTTTTATTAATTTGTTTAGGAATACGGGACAAAGAATCGATCTCTTTGGAAAATGTTTTTTTAGCTGAACTAAAAAAATTAGGACTTTTTTTATTCATAACAGATAATTCTAGCTTTTATAGTAGACTTTTAATATTACGTAACTAATTCTATGCGAAAACTATTAATATTTTTCACTTTATTTATCTTTTCTGCCTATTCCTTCACTGGCGATGAAGTTGAAAAGTACGTGAAAGAACAACACAACAAAGTTTTTAATTACATTAATTCTTCAGAAGAAATTCTTAAAAATGACAGGAATAGATTTCTACTTGGCCTGGAAAAAAATTTAAAAGATTTAATAATTTCTCAAGAAATATCTAAGAGAGTTTTGGGTAAAAAAAACTACAAAATTGCATCTAAAAAGCAAAGAAAAGACTTTGATTTAAAATTTAAAAATACTCTTTTTGATACTTACTCTACGGCTTTAAGCGAAATCGATGAAACTAATATCATTATTGTTTCCCATGTTCACCCCAATGAACGTTTAGATTTAGCAATTGTCAAAATGAAAGTAAATGTCTCTGAATCAGATTTTGACCTAATTTATAAGATGAAGAAAATAAACACTAGATGGAAAGTTATAGGAATAATTTTGGATGGAATTGATTTAATTGGAATTTTTAGAAAACAGTTTAATAAACTTCTGTTAGATTCAGATAATAATTTTGACTTAGCTATTCAAAATTGGGAATTAGATAGTTAAGAGCCAAAATGGACAAATTGCTCATAGAAGGTGGATTTGAACTTAATGGCTCAGTAAAAGCGTCAGGAGCCAAAAATTCTGCTTTACCTATTTTAGCAAGTTCAATTCTTCTCAAAGAAAAATTAACCCTTAGTAACATCCCCCATCTTAACGATATAACTACGATGCTTGAAATCTTGAGCTCTATGGGCGCTTTTATGACCTTCAATGAAAATATGGATATAGAAGTTGATACCTCTATGATAAATAACCTCAAAGCAAGATATGAATTAGTAAAAACTATGAGAGCTTCAATCTTAGTTCTAGGTCCTCTTTTAGCAAGATTTCATGAAGCTGAAGTTGCTCTGCCGGGAGGATGCGCAATAGGAAGCAGACCAGTTAATCTTCACTTAGACTGCATGAGAAAATTAGGGGCAGATATAGACACAAGCAATGGTTACATAAAAGCTAAAGCAACAGGTGGACTTGTAGGAGCCAATATAGAATTTTCTCAAGTAACGGTAACAGGTACGGAAAATGCAATCATGGCTGCTTCATTAGCGAAGGGCCAAACTAAAATTACTAATGCCGCAAAAGAACCAGAAGTTACTGATTTAATTAAGTGTTTAAAAAAAATGGGAGCAAAAATTAGTGGAGAAGAAACAGATCAATTAATTATTGATGGTGTTGACGAACTTAGACCAACTAATTTTTCTGTTATGCCAGACAGAATCGAAATAGCTACTTATTTGACAGCTGCCGTTATGACAGGAGGAGAAATTACAGTAAAAGCTGTAAACCCAAATACGCTTGATAAAGTACTTAATAAATTAGAACTTACTGGGGCCAAAATATCTAAAGAGGAAAACTCAATAAGATTAAAAATGAACAATCCTCCCAAAGCAGTTAACATTTCGACAGCCCCTTATCCTTTTTTTCCCACCGACATGCAGGCTCAATTTATTGCCATGAATTCTATTGCAGAAGGAAAATCTGAAGTCATAGAAAATGTATTTGAAAACAGATTTATGCATGTTCAGGAATTAATTAGGATGGGAGGAAAAATTGAATTAAAAGGCAATACAGCTTTCATAGATGGAAATCAAGAAGGGTTGACTTCTGCACCGGTAATGGCAACAGATCTAAGAGCGTCAGCAAGTCTAGTTTTAGCAGGTTTAGTTGCCAATGGTATTACTAAAGTTGATAGAATTTATCATATTGATAGGGGATACGAGAGAATTGAAGAAAAGTTGAAACTTCTTGGAGCAAAAATAGATAGAATCTCGGAATAAATATGTTGATAGCTTTACCAAAAGGAAGATTACTTCCAGAAATAAAAGATTTATTTTATAAAATTGGAATTGAATTTGATGAAAACTCAAGAAAATTAATTATTGAAACTTCTAATGAGAATATAAAAATAGCTATTTTAAGGACATGGGATATTCCTAAGTTTGTTAATTATGGCGTTGCAGATGTTGGAATTGTTGGGAAGGATATTCTTTTTGAGACAGATTTAGAGAATAATTATTATGAAGTTTTAGATCTGAATATAGGTATTTGCAGATTGTCTCTAGCTTCTCTTAAAAATGCATTGCCGCAGAATAAAAAAATAAAAGTAGCTACTAAATATCCGACCTTTGCAAAGAAATATTTTTCTAAACTTTCAAAGGATATAGATGTTGTTATTTTGAAGGGAGCCATTGAAATTGCTCCTATTTTAGGTCTTTCTGATTGCATAGTTGATCTTGTTCAAACAGGCAAAACCTTAGAAGAAAATGGTTTGAAGGAACTTGATTTAATTTCAGATATAAGTTCTAGATTAATAGTTAATAAATCTTCTTTTAAATTAAATAATAAATTTATAAAAGACTTCGTAAACAAACTTAAAAAAGAAGTATGAAAAAGGGTCTTATGAAAGAGCTTGAATTTGATGATTTTATAAATAATTACGAATCTTCAGATTCCTTAAAACTATCAGATGAATTTAAAAAACAAGTCACCGATATTTTAAATGAAGTAAAATTATCTCAAGATAATGCATTGATTTCCTTTTCAAAAAAATTTGATGATGTTGTCTTTTCTTCTCCTAAAAGTTTTAAATTCAAGAAAAAAGATTTTAAAAATTCTTATGATAAATTAGATAAAAACATTATCGAAAACCTAGAGTATTTAAAAGAAAGGATAGTTAAATTTCACTCAAAGAGATTAATCCGTAATTGGAAAGACAAAGATTCTGCTTTTAATGAATACGGCCAGGTAGTTAGACCAATCAAGAGAGTAGGTCTTTATGCTCCAGGCGGCACAGCTACTTATCCATCTTCTGTGTTAATGACATCCGTATTAGCAAACTTGGCAGGAGTTGAAGAAATTCTTGTATCTTTTCCTCCATCTAATAAAGAGGTAACAAATTTAATGCTGGCTTCTTGCCACATAGGCGAAGTCAAGGAAGCTATAAGCATTGGAGGAGCTCACTCTATTGCGGCAATGGCTTTTGGAACAAATTCAGTAAAAAAGGTCGATAAAATTTTTGGACCGGGAAACAAATATGTCGCAGAAGCAAAACGTCAGTTATATGGAATTGTCGGTATTGACTCTTTAACGGGTCCGTCTGAAGTAATGATAATTGCGGATAGTTCAGCAAATCCTGAATTTATAGCTGCCGATCTTTTGGCTCAAGCAGAGCATGGCACAGACTCTTCATGTTTTTTGATTTTAATTGGTGAAGGCATAAAAGAAAATGTAAATGAAGCTCTGATAGATCAATTAAATAAATTGTCTAGATCTGAAATAGCAAAAAAATCTTTAAAGGATTTTTCTTTTTTAGTCGAAGTAAATAACTTAAGTGATGCTGAAAAAATATGTAATCTTGTTCATCCAGAGCATTTACAAATTTCTATTGAAAATTTAGATAACATTATAAAAGAGAATTTTTCTGCCGGTGCAATTTTTATCGGAGCATCTAATAGCGCTGTGTTCGGTGATTATTGTGCTGGACCTAGTCATGTCATTCCAACTAATGGAGCTAGTAGATTTAGCTCGCAAGTTAGTTTAAATGATTTTCTTATTACTTCTTCATATTCTATCTTATCTGAAAATCACGATTCTAAAGAGTTGCAAAAAGTTATCAAAAACTCAATTGAGATTGCAGAATTGGAAGGACTTTTTGCCCATTCAGAAGCTTTGAAATTAAGAAAAAAAAATATAGAAACTAATTGATAATAGTCTTATAGCTTTCCATAACAACATCAACCGGTATAGCAAAGTTTAGCCCTTGACTGCCCCCTGAAGTGCTTTCAATAAAATTAGTAATTCCAATTAGTTTTCCTTTAGAATCAACAAGTGCTCCTCCAGAATTTCCTGGATTAATAGAAGCATCAGTTTGAATAAAAGATCCGTTTTTATTTTTGAATTGCCTATTTATGGCACTTACAATACCAATACTAAATGACTGCCCTAAACCTTGAGGATTTCCAATAGCAACAACTGTCTCACCTACTTTTAATTCTTCTAAGTTTTTTCTAACTTGCATTGGAGAGTAAATTTTTTTCCCAAGAGATTTAATAACAGCTACATCTGCATCCAAATCAAATCCAATAATTAAAGCTTCCTCTGTAGAGCCGTCATTAAATTCGACAATTAACTTCTGATTATTTTTAAAGGATTCATCCACGACATGAAAACTAGTGATTATGTTTCCTTCTTTTGAAACAATCACTCCTGATCCATTTGGAACAAATCCTGTTTTGATAACTTGTCTATATCTTTTAATGCCTAATAAGTTTGATCTCTCCTGCCAAGCTTTCCATTTTTTTAAACTCCAAATATTTACCACAGAAGGAGAAGTATTTTCTAATACTTGAGGTAAATCATCGCTTTGATTTAAGTTCAAAAACAAAATTCCCGAAAAAATTCCTAAAAATAGCCATAAAGCTAGGTTTCTAATATAATTTTTATTCATATCTGATGGAAATTATAATCTCTCTGAGTTAATATTCACGCCCTTCGTAGTTTAATTAATAGTTATGAAAACAAAAAGTTATAAAAATACTGATTTAGAAAAAAAATGGCTCTTGCTTGATGCAAGTGATAAGACTTTAGGAAGGCTTAGTACTAAAGTTGCTTTTATCTTGATGGGTAAAGATAAAGCTCAATATACTCCCAACAGTGATTTAGGGGACTACGTAGTAATCATAAATGCGGAAAAAATAAAAATCACAGGCAACAAAGATACTCAAAAAAACTATTATAGACATACTGGTTATCCAGGCGGATTAAAATCAACAACATTTCTAGATATGATAGAAAAAAAACCTGAAGAAATAATCTTTAAAGCTGTACAGGGGATGCTACCAAAAAATAAACTTTCTAAAACTATGATTTCAAAACTTAAGGTATACGAAGGAGAAAATCATCCTCATGTAGGCCAAAATCCAATTAAAATTGAGCTCTAAAATGGAAAATAATACAACTTACGCAACAGGAAGAAGAAAAACCTCTACAGCTAGAGTCTATCTATCTAAAGGAAAGGGCAACATATTAGTAAATGATCTACCTTTAGAAGAATACTTTGGAAGAGAAGTTGCTAAGATTCTAGTAAAACAACCCTTGATTTTATTAGATATGTTAGAAAATTTTGATTTAAATATAAAAGTCTCTGGTGGAGGCTCATTTGGTCAAGCTGGAGCAATAAGGCATGGAATTGCCAGAGCTTTAGAGAAACATGATCCTGAAAACAGACCTTCATTAAAATCCGCTGGTTATTTAACTAGAGATTCTAGAAAGTCTGAGAGAAAGAAAATTGGTCTAGTTAAAGCAAGGAAATCAAAGCAATTTAGTAAAAGATAATTTTATGGTCCAACCATCCTCTCCGCCAAACCCCGGAAGAAGAAAATTCTTATCATATGCAACGAGTTTTTTAGGTTTAATCGGTACAGCTTTTGTAGCAGTTCCTTTTTTAAGTGCTTTCAAGCCCAGCGCTAGAGCTGAAGCTGCTGGCGCACCAGTTCAAGTTGATATATCTACAATAAATACTGGCGAAATGATGATTGTTGAATGGAGGGGTAAACCGGTATTTGTGGTTAAAATTTCCGATGATTCTATAAAGTTACTCAGTCAAGTGGATGCCAAGTTAGCTGATCCATCATTGGAAACTCCATTTCAACCAGAATATGCAAAAAATGAGTTTAGATCTAGAAAAGAGGGAATTGCTGTTATAACAGGAGTTTGTTCTCATCTAGGTTGTTCTCCAAAATATTACCCCGAGCCTGGTTCAACAGATTTTGATCCAGATTGGCAAGGAGGCTTTTTCTGTCCTTGTCACGGGTCTAAATTTGATCTTCTTGGAAGAGTGTACGCAGGAGTTCCTGCTCCAACAAATATGGAAGTGCCTCCTCATTATTTTTCTAAAGACAATATTCTTGTAATTGGTTCAGATGGAGTATCTTAATGGCTGCGAATGAAAAAAACCCTGGTGGAATTGCTAACTGGTTTGATACCAGGTTTCCAATAACAGATTTATTAGAAAGACATCTTTCTAAGTATCCTGCTCCTACAAATCTAAACTTTTGGTATTTGTTTGGGTTTTTAATGATCGTTGTTTTAGCAATGCAGATCTTAACTGGCTTGTGGCTAATGATGAACTACACGAATACTGCTGAAGAAGCATTTTCTTCAGTTGAATATATTATGCGAGATGTCGAATACGGCTGGCTATTGAGATATATGCATGCTGCCGGCGCATCTGCTTTTTTTGCACTTATTTATCTTCACATGTTTAGAGGCATGATGTATGGCTCTTACCGAAAGCCCAGAGAATTAATATGGGTTGGAGGATGGCTTACATATGTCCTTCTTTGCGCAGAAGGTTTTACTGGCTACGTTCTTCCTTGGGGACAGATGTCTTTCTGGGCTGCCCAGGTAATCATTTCTCTATTAGGCTCAATCCCTGTAATAGGCGAAGACTTGGCAACTTGGATTAGAGGTGATTATTTGATTTCAGGAATTACTCTTTCAAGATTATTTGCTTTTCACGTAGTTTTATTGCCCATTATGATCATTGCAGTTGTCTTCTTTCATATCTTGGCTCTACATGAAATTGGATCTAACAATCCAGATGGAATTGATATTAAAAAACATGTTGATAAAGATGGCGTTCCATTAGATTCTAAACCTTTTTATCCTTACGATATTACGCATGACATTTATGCTCTAGGAGTATTTTTAATTATTTTCTGTAGTGTTGTATTCTTTTTTCCTGAAGGAGGAGGGTACGTTTTAGAGTACGTTAACTTTGAGCCAGCTAATCCACTTTCCACTCCTGCCCATATAGTTCCGTCGTGGTACTTCACTCCATTCTATGCAATGTTAAGGGCAGTTGATTTTTCTTTATTCGGTTTAACAGCTAAGTTTCTGGGTTTTGTGACGATGGCTGCAGGCATAGCAATATTTGCTGCTTTGCCGTGGTTAGATAGAAGCCCAGTTAAATCTATAAGATACAAAGGTGTTTTGAGTAAGTCTTTCCTTGCTGGATTTGTTATTAGCTTTTTTGTTTTAGGCTATTTAGGTGCAGTTCCACCTTCAGATCTAAAAAACCTCTTAGCTAAAGTATTTACTGTAGTTTATTTTTCTTATTTTCTTTTAATGCCGATTTATACAAGAATTGAAAAATGCAAACCTGTTCCGGAGAGAGCTCCTGAGCATTAAAAATGAAGTTTTTTTTCATAGTTCTTTTGTTTTCTAGTTTTTCCTTCGGTGCCGGGGGAGGTTTAAGTTGTGGTTCAATAGAGTGCGATAAATTTTCCGCTAACACATCGGATCTTGCTTCTTTACAATCTGGCCTCACCACTTATATGAATAATTGTTATGGTTGCCATTCTTTAAAATATTCAAGATACAACAGAGTTGCTAAGGATCTAAAAATCCCAATAGAAATTTATCAGGAAAACTTAATCTTTGATGGTTCAAAACCTGGTGAATTAATGAAAATAAGTTTAAACGAAAAAGATGCTGTAGAGTGGATTGGCGCAAAACCCCCAGATTTGACTCTAGAGGCCAGAATTAGAAAACCGGAATGGATTTATACTTACCTCAGAACATATTATCCTGACGATTCCAGACCATATGGAGTTAATAACAAAGTCTATCAAAATGTTTCTATGCCGAACGTTCTAGAAGACATGCAAATTAACCTATCTGCAGCAGAGTTTGACAAAGTAATTTATGATCTTACTAATTTCTTGGTCTATGTAGCCGATCCTTCAGCGAACACTAGAAAAAGAATTGGAGTTTATGTTCTATTATTTCTGTTATTATTCACTTCATTCGCTTACTTAACTTACAGAGAATTCAAAAAAGAGCTTAAATAAATGAGTCTACTCAATAATCGTTCTTCGATGGTGTTATTTCAAAATGAGATGGGCCACAGGAGTCAAAAAATTAGAATGGTCCTTTCAGAAAAAGGAATAGCTTGTGATTTTGAAAGCTTAGATCCAGATAGTATTCCATCCGAAATCTTAGAGGTAAATCCGTCAGGTAATTTACCTTTACTTATAGATAGAGAGTTATCTCTTTACCATTCTGGCTTGATTGTTGAATATTTAGACGAAAGATTTCCTCATCCCCCATTGCTACCTGTTTATCCAGTAGCTAGAGCTCAAACCAGACTCATTCTTCATAGGTTCGAATCTGATTGGTGCGAACCCATGGACATTATTGAAGATTTAGCGACAACCAAAAACGAAAAAAATAAAAGTAAAAAAATTATTGAGAAAAATTTAGCTAATTCTCTTGGTCTATTTAATAATCAGAATTTTTTTAGAAGCGATGATTTAACCGTTCTAGATACGGTTATTATGCCAATACTTTTTAGGCTGCCTTATTTTGGAATTAAAATTCCTTCTTCTAATTCGGCAAAAGCATTAAATGAATACATTGAACGAATGAGAGATTATAAAAGTTTTTCTGAAAGCATTTCTGAGTCTGAAAAAGAACTCTTAATTTAAGCTTTGTATAAAATTACTCTTTTGAAACGAAACATTGATCGGGCTTATTTCTATTTCATTATTTACAAAGTTATATTCACCTAATAGTCCAAAATAGCCATTTCCGTAATTTAAAAAATTTATAAGATCAAAACCCAAAGAATAATTAATTTTTGATTCAGGCGAGTAAGAATAAAAATCTTTGGTTCCAAGGTTAATTCGATTAAGTAAAACAGGATGCTCTAAGCCAAATGTTCCTTCTAAATCGACAGGTGAGGAAGTTTTTTTCCAAACATCATAATGATTTGGAAGATTGTAAATCTCTAAGTCGAAGAGAAGATTATATTTGAAAGCCGGAATTAATCTATTGGCAATATCAGAGCTAGAACTCACAATTACCTTTGAAATATCTATTCTAGATCGAGAAACAAACTTAAGATCTTTATTTATAACTCTTTCAAGATCTTCTTTTCTATTTTTGCTGTTGTTTAAATCAAAAGCTTCCGCGATTTCGTTTTCAAAATTATTTGATTCATCGATTAACAAAAACTCACTATTTTGAAAGGATATTTCATTGCTTTTAAGAGTATTTGAAAGTTTTTCTATTTCATCAATATCTTTGGATAAAAATATGAAATTTTCTTTATCAAAAATCTTTTCTGATAATAAATCATCAAAGTAGTTTTGATTTTGCAAAGTAACAAATTTATTATTAAAGGTATTTTTCTCCTTACCTAAATAAACTAATAATATGTCTGAATTAAAATTATCAAGGCAGTTGGCTAAAAAATTATCTGGAACTTTTGAAAATACAATAATCTTAAAAGAAGATGAAGTCCTTATTTCCTCGCATAAATTTGAATTATTTATATCTTTGAAAGAAATTTCTTTTTTATTTCTATTCAAAGATTTTTGAAAAAAAAATGATGTCCGGGCACCTTCTAGAAACTTTTTTGTTTTAATAGATTCTTCGCCAAAAAAAAATAACTGAAAATCCTTATTCTGAGATGCTGAAGATATATTTCGCAATAATTTTTTACTTACATCATTGGGGTTATTATCTTGATAAAAAGAAGAAATTCTTGGATTGCTAGTTGAAGCGCAGCAAGATAGGATTAATAAAATTATCGACAAAGATAATATTTTTTTTGGAGTTGTACTATTCATATCTCAGGAACATTATATTTGGTTGCAACACCAATTGGTAATTTAAGAGATTTATCATTTCGATCTTTAGATATTTTAAATCAGGTAGATTTGATACTTTGCGAAGATACAAGAAAATCTCTTATTTTGCTAAAAGAGTTTAATATCAAAACTAAATTTAGTTCTCTCCATGAATTTACTAACGTAAAAAAGATAGACAAATATATTTCTTACCTTGAATCCGGCAAGTCGATAGCTTTAATTTCTGATGCAGGAACCCCACTAATCTCAGATCCTGGATTTGAAATTGTACAAAAGGCCAAAGAAAAGGATATTTTAGTTAATCCCATTCCAGGCCCGAGTTCAGTTATTTCAGCATTAATAGGATCTGGATTAAAAACTGATAAATTTATTTTTGAAGGATTCCCACCAAGAAAAAAAAATGAATTAGAGAATTTTTTGAAAAAATACCTTTACGAAGAGAAAACACTAATTTTATTTGAGTCTCCTAGAAGAATAAAAAAACTTGTTGAAAGCTCTTTAAAAATCTTTGGAAGAGAAAGAAGGGTCTCTATCGCAAAAGAAATTTCTAAAATACATCAAAATTTTTATACCGGGACAACGGAGAATATTTTAGGTCTAATCCACAATGATAAAAACCTAGAAAAAGGAGAATTAGTATTCTTGATTGAGGGCACAAAAGATAAGTCTTCGATAAACGATTTTGAAGAAGAAATTCTAATGAAAGAATTGAAAGAACATCTGCCTTTAAAAAGAATCTCTAAGATTCTTGCAAAAATTTCAAAGAAGACTTCTAAAGAAATATACGACACACATATAAAAAAATAATATAATTTCTTCGAGCTGATCGAGTAATCGCTGGTTTTTAATCAGAGGAAAGTCCGGGCTCCTTAGGATAAGACGCCAGGTAACGCCTGGGAGCAGTGAAAACTGTTACGGCAAGTGCAGCAGAAAGTATACCGCCCAATTTTTGGGTAAGGGTGAAAAGGTGAGGTAAGAGCTCACCGTATATTTGGAGACAAATATTGCAAGGTAAACCCCGTCTGGAGCAAGACTAAATAGAGATTCTTTAATGTGATCCGCATTGAATCTGGGTAAGTTGCTAGAGGTTTGCGGTGACGTAAACTCAAGATGAATGATTACTTAAAACAGAACCCGGCTTATGGATCAGCTCTCCAAAAAAACCTAAAATTTAGCTCTTTAAGCTTCTAAAGTGTGTAAAAGTGTGTAAAAATAGTAAGAAGTGTGACAAAAGGGACTAAAATATGGCTGGAATATATGGCTTAAGCAGCCTCGTCTTAGATAATAAGGGGAGAATAGCAATGCCTGCAAAATATAAAGAGCAACTCAAAGAGTTAGCCGCTGGTTCCCTAATTATTACTAAAGATCCTCAATACCCATCTCTATTGATATATCCTGGAAATCTTTGGAGAGAAATTTCAAATTCTTTTGAAAATTTGTCAGGATTAAATCCTAAATTAAGAGCTTTGCAATGGAATTTTTTAGGAAATGCTCATCAAATAGATTTTGAGATTTCGGAAAGAATGAATATTTTGTTTCCACAGCCTCTAAGAGAATATGCTCAATTAAAAGAAAAGCAAAAGGTAGTCTTAATAGGTATGGGACAAAAATTTGAACTCTGGAGTGAAAAAAATTGGAAAATAAAAGAATCAGGTAAAGAAATAAAAGGCGAAAGAATAGATATTGAGTTACCTGAAGAAGTCAGGAGGATACCTTTCTAATGTTTTCTCATGCTCCTGTAATGATTAATGAAAGCCTTGATTCTCTCATGCTTAATAAATCTGGGGCTTATCTAGATTGCACCTTTGGCTTAGGCGGACATTCAAAAGAGATTCTCAAAAGATTAGATTCTAGAGGAAGTTTAAGTGCAATAGATCAGGATCAAGCTGTCCTTAAGTACGCTAATAAAATTCAAGATCCAAGATTTAAATTTCAATACTCTAAATTCTCTAAAATTGGCGAACTATTTTTAAATAAAAAATTTGATGGAATTTTTTTTGATTTAGGAGTTTCTTCTTTACAACTAGATGATGCCTCAAGAGGTTTTAGCTTTCAAAGAAATGGAAAACTGGATATGAGAATGGATCAAACAAATAAAATCTCAGCTTTAGATTGGATAAATAAGGCAAAAGAACAAGAAATAGCAGATATTTTTTATTATTTAGGAGAAGAGAGAAAATCTAGATTGTTTGCAAAAAGGTTAGTGGAGAGAAGAAAAAACAAGTTAATTGAATCCACGGAAGAACTTGCAGCCATAGCTTTTGCTGGCAAAAAATATGCAAATTCAAAAAAACATCCAGCAACAAATATTTTTAGAGCAATTAGAATTTTTATTAATAACGAATTAGAAGAAATTAAGAAAGCGTTAATAGCATCTATTGATTTACTTCAGGACAAAGGAAGGCTTGTAGTCATATCCTTCCATTCTATGGAAGACAGGATTGTCAAAAACTTCCTGAAAGGAAAAATTGAAAATAAAGAAATTGAAAATTCTTTAAAAATTATCGGCAAAATAATAAAACCTTCTCAAGAGGAAATTATTATTAATGCAAGATCCCGAAGCGCAATTTTACGTGTTGGAGAAAAACTTAATGGATAAGCTTGTGAATAAATATCTGCTTATATTTTTTTTAAGTATAAGTGTTTCACTTTTATCTATTTTAAAAATAAACAACGTGCATGAGTTGAGGATACTGAATTCAAATTTAGATTTTGAAAAATCAAGAGAACTTCTTCTTGAGTCTAGATTTATAGAGCTGAACAATAAACTTTTATATAAAAAATCTTTTATAGAAGCTAATAAAAAATCACAAATTAATTTAGCAATGATCAAACCAAACGAAACAAAAATCTTGAAGCTAAGAGTTGAAAATGAAAATTAAAATTACTACATTATTTTTACTAGTAGCAACAAATTTGTCTGCCTTTTCTAAAACGAATGAAAATAAATTAGAAAATTTTCATTTTATTTGGAATAAAGATTTTTATCTTTCTCAGACAGGAGAAATTTTTAATAAAGGAGCGTTGGATAAACTTGGGTTAGTAGGTTTATTTGGAGCCGAAGATCAAAAATTTATTATGATTGATGGTTTTTATAAAATTCAGAAAAAATTTATTCCACATGACTTAGAAATTAAATCTCTTTCTATAAGCAGATCAGGAAATATAAAAGCCTTACTCGAAGAAGGTCAAGAAATTAAATTTCAGCAACATAAGCTTGAAGAGCAGCTTTTGAGGTTAAATTTATTTCTGGTTTCTAATGAATCACAAAAATTAATCAAAAACTTTGAATCAATAGATCTTAGATATAAAACTAAGATCGCAATTAAGTATTTCTAATGGCTGCTAATAATTATCAAAATATAAAAGTTGGAATTGATATAGGTACATCAAAGGTAGTTTGTTTAATTGCAGAATCATCACCAGACGGAATTAACGTTATAGGTCTTGGTTCTCATCCTTCCAGAGGATTAAGAGATGGAGTAGTAGTAGATATTGAATCAACGGTAAATGCAATAAGAGAAGCTACTGACAGAGCAGAAATGATGTCAGGAGTAGCCGTAAATAAAGCTTATGTAGGAATTTCAGGAGGGAGTTCTTGCGGGCTTAACTCAGAAGGAGCCGTCCAAATTAGAGACAGAAAGGTAAAGGCAAGCGATGTGGATAAGGTTATAAACTCAGCAGGAGCTCAAAGCATTTCAGAAGGTCATAAAATGCTTCACATCTTACCAAGAGATTTTTTAATAGATCAACAAAGTGGAATTAAAGAGCCTTTGGGAATGGCAGGAGTGAGGTTGGAAGCAAAAGTTCACCTTGTTACTTGTAGTAAAAATGCAGCGGAAAATATTGATTCTTGTATGAAGGCATGTGGCATTTCTGTTGAAAATTATATTTTAGAGCAACTTGCATCAAGCTATTCTGTATTGACTGAAGACGAAAAAAAACTAGGAGTCTGTTTGATTGATTTAGGTGGAGGTACTTCCGATGTTGCAATATTTATGAATGGATCAATAAGTCATACAGTAAATATCCCTGTCGGAGGTGATCATGTTACGAATGATATTGCTAGAGCAATTCAAACTCCAACTAATCAAGCTGAAGAATTGAAGAAAAAGTATGGCTGCGCCTTCAGCGCTTTAACTAGAGAAGGAGAGCAAATTTCTTCCCCATCGATAAATGGAAGATCAGATAAAGTTTTCTCAAGACAAGCCTTATCAGATGTTATTGAGCAACGATATGCAGAGATTTTTAATCTTATAAAACAAAGACTTGCTATAAGTGATTTCTCCCAAGCATTACCTGCCGGATTCGTTCTAACCGGAGGTGCTTCAAAAATTGAAGGAATTTCACAATTGGGTGAAGAAATTTTCCAAATCCCAGTCAGAGTAGGGCAGCCAAGTGGATTGGTAGGTCTCACAGATATTTTAAAAAATCCGGTTTACTCAACATCAGTGGGATTGGTTTTATATGGACAAAAAGAAACGGAAGAAGATTATCTTGATTTTGCATTCACTAGAAACAAAGGTTTTGTTAATCAAGCTTTTAAATGGATTCAAAACAACTTTTAAATTTTATAGGAGGTAGCTATGAACTGGAAAGTAATCGAAAAAACTGGGGAACCAGGAGCTCTAATTAGAGTAGTTGGAGTAGGCGGTTGTGGCGGTAACGCCATCGATCATATGGTGAACGGTGGATTAGATGGTGTTGAAACCATAGCAATCAATACCGACAGCCAAGCACTAGAAAAAAGTCAAGCTGATGTGAGGCATATGTTGGGCGAACTCACTAATAGCGGACAAGGAGCTGGAGCTAAACCAGAAGTTGGAAGAGAAACAGCTTTGGATGATTACGAAAGACTTGAAACTCTTTTAGAAGGATCAGATATGGTCTTTATAGCAGCAGGAATGGGAAAAGGAACTGGTACAGGAGCATCTCCAATAGTTGCACAAGTTGCTAAATCTATAGGAGCTCTAACTGTTGCAGTTGTTACAAAACCTTTAAGACTAGAAAGAAAAGATGTTATCGCTGAAAAAGGAATTGAGGCTTTAAGATCAGAAGTTGATTCTTTAATAACTATTCCAAATCAAAAACTTTCCGAAGTTTTTGGTGGAGAGTGTGATTTCACAGAAGCTTTTGCTCACGGAAATGATGTTCTTTTGGGAGCAGTAAGAGGAATTTCCGATATCATCACAAAAGTAGGGACTGTAAATGTAGATTTTCAGGATGTGAAAACTGTAATGTCGGAACAAGGAACTGCAATGATGGGGACAGGCATCGCTTCGGGTCCGAGTAGGGCTTTAGAAGCTGCTTCTGCTGCGGTGGGAAGTCCATTACTTGAGGATATTAACCTTGAAAATGCCAGAGGAGTTCTTGTGAACATCACAGGAGGTGAAAAAGTAAGCATTGGAGAGATTGAAAAGGTCTTAGAACAAATTGATCAATTTGCCGCCGATGATGCCATGATCATTCATGGTGTAGCTATAGATAATTCTATGGAGCCAGGAGATCTTAAAGTTACTATTGTTGCAACCGGCCTTGGCAGTGGAAAAAAGAAATCAAATTTTGGAATAGATACAATGGGGAATAAAAATTCTTCATCGGTTCCATCTATTAATACAGTCAAGCCCATCAATGACTTGCAAGACATAGAAAGAGAAGCATCTTTAGATTATTTAGATGTTCCATCCTTTGTAAAACGTCAAATAGATTAGTTTGAATTTTGAACTAACAAGCAAATATAGAGAATTAATAGTTTGGTTCTTTATATTTTGCTTGTTAATTTCGTTACCTATCAGGTTTTATTTTCTACAAAAGAACGACTTCGATATTGCATTAGATAAATCTAAAGCTAGCTCAGAAAGGACTTTAAAGCTTCTGTCCAGGCGAGGAAAAATACTTGATCGAAATTTACAAATCCTTGCCGAAGATATACCAGCTTACGAAATAGGAATTCAAATAAATAATTTTTCTTTTGATCCTTCTCACATTTTATCCATATCTAAAATCTTAGATATAAATTCACAAAACCTTAAAAACAAACTATCTAACAAGAAAAGAAAATATATCGTATTGGATCATAATGCATCTCAGGATGAACTAAATAAGTTGAAAATCAAAAAAATACCTGGATTGAGAAGTATTTCGAAATATAAAAGAAGTTATCCAGAAGGAGAAATTCTTTCACAAGTTATAGGACTAACAAATTTTAATAATAGCGGACAAGAGGGTATTGAGCTGTCTGTAAATAAAAAACTTTCTGGAAAGGACGGCTCAAAAAAATACGTCAGAACTAACAAAGGAGAAATTATTGAAACAAATATAATTCCTCCAGATCATGGGCAAGATGTAAGAACTACTTTAGATGCAAAACTTCAATATTTAGTTTATCAAGAATTAAAAAAAGCATTTAATTACTATCAAGCTTCATCAGCATCTGCAATTTTAGTTGATTTGAACTCTAAAGATATTCTGGCTATGGCTAATTATCCAAGCTTTAATCCAAATGACAGGAGAGGAATGAATCCTTCTTTATTATCAAATAGATCTGCTACAGATTTATTTGAACCAGGGTCAACTGTAAAACCACTTGCTTTAGCAGGTTTACTTAAAAATAAGATAATCAATAAAGACGAAAAGATTAAGACTTCTCCTGGATTTATAGAATATGAAGGCTTCATGACTAGCGATTTTAAAGATTATGGAACCCTTAATTTATCTGAAGTTATATCTAAATCTAGCAATGTAGCAATGGTCAAACTATGCGATAAATCAAATTCAGAAAAAATTATTAAAAATTTTTATCAATGGGGTTTTGGACAGTATATAAATGAAATATTTATTTCAAATAGAGAGGGTTATTTACCATCCAGCGCTAACTTATCTGAAAGAGAAAAAGTAAGCCTCTGTTATGGCTACGGTCTTCAAGTTACATTGATTCAGTTAGTGGGAGCTTACACAGCTCTGTTTTCAGATGGACAGTTCGAAGGTTTAAACTTGATTTCTGATTCTTACAATGGATTTGAAAACAAAGTAATTTCATCTGAAATAGCTCAAGAAATTAATAAAATGCTCTTTGAAGCAGTCAATAATGGAACTGGAAAAAAAGCTTTAGTTAAAAATATTAAAATTACTGGTAAAACTGGGACTACTAAAAGATTAACTAATCAGGGGTATACTGAAAAATCATTTAATGCGAGTTTTATTGGAATGGCTGAGTTAGAAAATAAAAATTATGTTTTGGGTATTTTAGTCAGAGACTCTAAAGAAAATGGGGAGGGTGGAGGCCAAGTTGCTGCTCCTGTTTTTTCTAAAATAATAAAAAGTATTAAAAATACACTTTAATGAGTTTGCATGATTTGTTACCTGAATATTCAGGAAAAATTAATGATTTTACAATTAGTTCTATTTCTCTAGATTCTCAAGAAATAAAAAAAGGAGACTTATATATCTCTTTAGCAAATGATAGCGATCAACAAAAAAAATACAATCAAGAGGCTTTAAAAAAAGGAGCAAATTGCATCCTGACTAATAACAAGTCTATTGAAAACATAGAAAAAAAAATAATCTATGTAAGCGACCTCAAGGAAAAGCTAGGATTTTTAAGTAATAGATTTTTTGAAAATCCTTCAAAAAAAATTGAAGTTTTTGGCTTAACGGGAACAAATGGAAAATCCTCAGTTTCTTATTATTTATTTCAGCTTTTTAGTCAGATCAAAAAAGATATCGGTCTGATTTCGAGTATTAAATTAAAAGAATCTGGTATTTATAATTCAAAGCTTACTACTCCAGATGTTTTTACTCTAAATAAAATTCTAAGTAATTTTCTTCTTGAGAAAAAAAAAGCTGCAATATTTGAAGTTTCTTCTCACGGGATTGATCAAGAAAGAATTGCAGGAATAGATTTTGATTATGGCTGTTTTACTAGTTTTTCAAGAGATCATTTAGATTACCATTCCTCAATTAACAAATATGCAAAAGTAAAGGAATCCTTTTTTTTGAATAATAAATTCAAAGGAGCGGTAATAAATATTGATTCCAAAGTTGGAAAAAAGATTTTTTCAAATAGTCATGATTTCGTTTCGGTCTCCAGAAAAAATAAAAAATCTGATATTTGTATCGAAAAAAACAAAGGTAAGTTTTTCATTAAAACACCTTGGGGCCATGTAAATCTTCCAGATAGAATTTTTGCTGATCACACAATGGTTAATATTGCAGCTGCTTTAGGTCTTTTTTGTCTCTCATCAAAAAAACCTAATTTAAATAAATTAAATCTAAAAAAAATTTATGATTTGCCAGGTAGATTTCAAAAGATAAATATTGATTCTAATAAATATCTTTATATAGATTATGCCCATACACCTGAAGCTTTAGAAAATATTCTGAAGTCTTTAAAGAAGAAATATCATGGAAGTCTAATATGTCTTTTTGGATGTGGAGGGGGCAGAGATCAAGGAAAGAGATCTTTAATGGGAGCTATTGCTGATTCTTTTGCAGATAAAATAATTTTAACAAATGATAATCCAAGATTTGAAAATCCAAAAGTAATTATTAAAGACATTCTAGAAGGAATAAAGGATCAAAAAAAAGTTGAAATCATTAATGATCGAACAAAAGCTATTAAGTTTGGTCTAAAAATATTATCTAGAGATAAGGAGGGATCTGTGTTATTGCTTGCTGGAAAAGGACATGAATCAAACCAAGAAATAAAAAACAAAACTATTGAGAGCAATGACTATGAAATAGTTAGGAGTTTTATTTAATTGTTAATAGATCACAAGCTAAGTAATGTCTCAAAAATAGGTAATTGCAATTTAGTTGGAAAAGATGCTTTTTTTAAAAAAGTTTCAATTGACACGAGGTCTATATCAAAAGGAGATATTTTTTTAGCCTTGAGCGGTCCAAATTATGATGGACACGATTTTATTGATGAGGCTTTAGAAAAGGGAGCAAGTTGCATAATTACTGAAAAAACTATTCCAAGTACAACTCATATCAAAACTGATAATTGTTTTTTGTTTTTAGAAAAATTGGCTAATTTTCAAAGATCAAATTTTAAAAAAATAATAATTTCCATAACAGGAAGTAATGGAAAAACATCCACGAAAGAAATCCTTTATCAATTAACCAGAGAGTTATTTGAAAATAAAGACGAGGTTTTTAAATCTCCTGGAAATTGGAATAATAGATTAGGCTTATATTTATCTCTCCTCAGATTAGATAATAGTCATAAATTAGCTATTTTTGAGATAGGAACCAATGCAATAGGGGAGATTAAAGAACTAGCATCATTTTTAAAACCAAATATTGGCGTCATCACTAATATAGGCAGTTCTCATTTAGAAGGATTAAAAAATATAAATGGAGTTTTGGAGGAAAAAACAGATCTTTTTAGTTACGTTTCTTCAAGTGGAACCTGTTTAATAAGAGCTAAAGAAGATCATTTAGTAAAAGCAAAGGAAAAAATAAAAAAAAGAAAAAAAATATTTTTACGTCCTAAAGATAGCTCTAGTTTTGATCAAAACCTTGAAATGGCAGAAGCTGTAATTTCTTGCTTGCCGGAAGAAATAAACAAAAAATTTTTTTTATCAGAAAAAAATATTAGTGATCTTGAAATTAAAGCAGTAGTTCCGGGAAGGCAAGAATTATTGATCGGAAAAAACAAAGTAAATATAGTCGACGATACTTACAATGCAAATCCAGAGTCATTTAAAGCTGCTTTTAAAAAAATCGAATCAATATCTTGCAAGAATAAAATTTGCGTTATGGGAAAAATGAATGAATTAGGAGAGAATTCACTAATTCTTCAAGATGAGATTATTAAAGAAGCATTGAATTTATTTGATCTAGTGTTAGCCATAAATTTAGATTCAAAAATTAACGCTAAGAATTTAAAAATTATTAACCCAAAAGCTATTTTCAAAAATTTAGAAATTTACCTTAATGAAGAGTCGGTTATTCTCTTTAAAGCCTCTAGATCAGTTAAAATGGACGATATAGTTAAACTATTTTTATAAAAATGTTTTTGCCTTTATTAGATTATTTAGCTGAAAGTTATGGTCCTTTTAGAGTATTTAATTACTTAACTTTTAGAGCAATACTTTCTACGTTAACAGCTTTAGTTTTCTGTCTTTTTTTTGGTAATCCAATAATAAATTATTTAAAAAAACAAAATTACGGTCAAGTAATAAGGTCGGTTGGACCGGAATCCCATTTAGACAAAGGCGGAACACCTACTATGGGGGGTATTTTAATATTAGGAGCAATTTTATTTTCTTGTTTGTGCTGGGGGGATTTGCAAAGCAAATTTCTCTGGATTTTATTATTTGTAATTTCGTCCTTTGGAGCCATTGGGTTTTTAGATGATTATCTAAAATTGAAGAATCAGAATAGCGACGGACTATCTGGAAAAAGTAAACTTTTTTGGCAATTTTCTTTTGCTCTAATTGCAGTTTTAATTTTGTATTTTTCTGCCGAGACTATTCAAGAAACAAGTTTGATACTTCCTTTCTTTAAAGAGTTTTCTCTTCCGCTTGGTATATGGTTTATATTTCTTTCACTGTTCGTAATAGTAGGAACCAGTAACGCTGTAAATCTTACAGATGGATTAGATGGCCTAGCGATAATGCCCTCCGTAATGGTTGCTGGTGGATTAGGAATAGTTGCATACATGTCAGGTAATGTAATTCTTTCTGATTACTTGAATATTCCCTATCTTCCTAATTCTGGAGAAATTTTAATTGTATGTGGCGCACTTATTGGTGCAGGAATAGGATTCTTATGGTTTAACACCTATCCAGCACAAATTTTTATGGGAGATGTAGGTTCTTTATCTTTAGGAGCAGCCATAGGAACGATTGCTGTAATGGTTAGACAAGAAGTCATTCTAGCTATTATGGGCGGGGTATTTGTCATGGAAACTCTGTCGGTAATTATTCAAGTCATCTCATTTAAAACAAGAGGCAAGAGAGTTTTTAAAATGTCTCCTATCCACCATCACTTTGAGTTATCAGGATGGGCAGAACCAAAAATTATAGTTAGATTTTGGATTATTACCTTGATACTTGTTTTATTTGCACTAGCAACTTTTAGGTTAAGATAGATTAAATGGTGTTTTAGATGGATTCTGTTTTGATTCTAGGGACAGGTATAACCGGACAATCAGTCGGAAGATTTTTAAAAAATAAATCAAAATTTAATTTTTTTGATTCTAGAGATAAAGAAAACTTACCAGCTGAATTTATAAGAAATAAGGAATTTTTAAAAAAATTAAAAACCTATAAAGATATCGATTTAAAAGATTACTCAAGAGTTATATGTTCTCCAGGATTCGATATAAATCATCCAATTTATAAAGAAATTATAAAAAAAAGCATTCCTCTGGAGACGGATATAGAAATCTTTACCAGAGAACACAATTCAAAAAAAATATTAATTACTGGAACAAATGGTAAGTCTTCTGTCTGTTCAATGCTGGAACAAATTTTAAATAAAAACGGCTTTAAAGCGAAGGCAATTGGAAATATTGGCTTACCAGTTTTGGATTATATTGAAGAAAGCTTAAGTTTTTCTTTAATAGAGGTATCAAGTTTTCACTTAGAAATAAGCAATAATCTTAAATGTGACATTGCAGCAATTTTGAATATTACTGAAGATCATTTGGATTACCATAAATCTTTTAAAAACTATCTTAAAACTAAAAATTCAATTTTTACAAAAGCAAAAATTAAAATTGGAAATGAAATCAATAAAAATGACATTTTTAATGCAGATATTTTCTTTAGTTCTAAAAACTTGGGAATAGAAGAGCAAAATTTAAATGCTGTTGATGCCATTTTAACTTCTCTTAATTTAAATATTAATTTAGAAAATTTTTTGGGAAATTATTTAAAACTAGATCATAGATTTGAAATTTTTCATCAAGATAAAAAAGGAAGGACATATATAAACGACTCTAAAGCAACAAATATTGGCGCAGCCAAAGAAGCTGTAGAAAGTGCAAAAAAATTTGGAGAAGTTAATATCTTATGCGGAGGAAGAGGGAAAGGAGTAGATTTTAATAAATTTTCAAATTTTCTATCTGAGAATTGTAAAAATATAATCGTATATGGCGAGGATAGAGACTTGATTAAAAGTAATGTTCATAAAGAAAAATTATACGAAGCTAAAGATTTAAAGGAAGCTTTAAAAATTGCTGAACGAGTTGCCCTTGTTGATCAGGTAATTCTTTTATCGCCGGCTTGTTCAAGCCTAGATGCTTTTTCTAGTTATCATGAAAGAGGAGATACTTTTAAAAAAATGGTTCTTAATGAATAAAAGTAATAGACAATCTCTTTGGCAAAGAATAATTTTTGGAGAGTTATACAGAGACTACAACTTTAAGGATTTTGATTGGGGTATAATTTTTTCGGTCTTCTTTTTATCTCTATTCGGCCTTGTTATGGTTTCTTCTGTTTCTCTGCCATTAACAGATGGAAGTTTTTCTATGACTATCTCTCATCTAAGTAAAATAGTTATCGCTTTAATTGTTTTTTTGCTTATTTTTAGGTTTCCAGTAAATTTTTGGTCAAAGATAGACATTCAAATATTATTACTAGCTTTTGTTTTGCTTTTCTTAGTTTATGCTCCATTCATAGGGCAAGAAGTAAATGGAGCAAATAGATGGATAAGAATTTTTGGTTTTTCCTTACAACCCTCGGAAATAATGAAATTTGCTTTAATAATTTACATTTCCTCATATTGTTCTAGAAGACTAGAAGAATTTAAAGAAAAATGGCAAGGATTCTGGAAGCCAATTCTAGTAGTTGTGATGGCAATAGCCCTAGTTTTATTTGAACCAGATTTAGGTTCTTCCGCAGTAATTTTTATTGTTGCTCTAAGCATCATGTTTATTGCAGGAGCCCCAATAAAACATTTATTAGTTATTTTTTCTTTAGGAATATCTGTTTTTGTTCTAATGATCTTAACTGTCCCCTGGAGAATGAAAAGAATTTTAAGTTTTATGAATCCTTGGGAAACTTATCAAGAAGAAGGGTGGCAACTTTCTCATTCCTTGATTGCTTTTGGAAGAGGAGACTGGTTTGGGGTTGGCTTAGGAGAGAGTCTTCAAAAACTTCATTATCTTCCTGATGCTCAAACTGATTTTATTTTTGCAATAATTGCCGAAGAATTGGGTTTGCTTTTCTGTATTTTCCTAGTGTTTGTCTTTTCTTTCTTGATCTTTAAATGTTTTTATATAGGAAGATTAGCCAGACATGCACAATATTATTTAAGTTCCTATATTGCCTATGGAGCAGGTATTTGTATTGCTTTACATGTATTTATTAATATAGGTGTATCTAGCGGGATGCTTCCTACTAAAGGGATCACGCTCCCTTTTATAAGTTATGGTGGAACCAATCTTTTACTAATGTTTGCACTAATTGCTTTGGTACTAAGAATAAATTTTGAAATTTCAGAATCTTCTATAATTAAAAATAAAATTTTAAATGTCTGAAATAAAAAAGATTTATATTTTATCTGGAGGTACAGGAGGCCATGTATATCCTGCAAAAGTTATGGCAGAAAAATTCCTTTCTGAGGGTGTTGAGGTTATATGGATAGGTACTTCAAGAGGACCAGAAAAAAAAATTGCTGAAAATCTTAAAATAAAGTTTATAAAAATTCCTTTATCAGGGTTTAGAGGAAAATCATTTCTCTCAAAATTTAAAGCATTGATAGCTTTCTTTTTGACAGGGATCTATTTCTTAATAAAAATCTGGCCATTCAAAATTTTTGTTAAAAATGAAATTCCTTTGCTAGCTTTTGGAGGGTATGTTTCGTTGGCAGCTTTTTTTTACTTTAAAGGCCCGGTTTATCTGCAAGAGCAGAATACTATTCCTGGCTCAGTTTCTAGGCTTTTAGTGAGTACTAAAAAAGTAAAAAAGGTTTTTTGTGGATTCAAACAAACACAAAAATATTTTAATAAAATATCGAACGAGGAAGATAAAATAATTCTTTCTGGTAACCCATTAAACTTAAATATTTATAATCTTTATGAAGATAGTAAAAAAAATTTTTTAAAGGATAATTTTTTTAAAGTTCTTGTTTTAGGTGGCAGTCAAGGCTCAAGAAGTTTGAATTCTGCAATGCCAAAAGCTTTATCTAAAATTGAAAATCTATGGATTAAACATCAATGTGGAAGAGGGAATTTTGAAGAAACTCAGACTATATATAAAGAAAATTTAATCCAAAAAAATAGAGTAGAAATAATTGAATATTTAGAAAATATTCATGAATATTACGGATGGGCAGATATTATAATTTGTAGATCTGGAGCCTTAACTGTTTCTGAGATTGCTTGTTCTGGTTCATTAGGAATATTTATTCCTTTGCCTTGGGCCGTAGATAATCATCAGTTTTTTAATGCAAAGAGTTTGAAAGATGTTAACGCGGGATTTTTAGTTGAGGAAACAAAAAATTTAGAAGAGGATCTAATTTTAGTTTTAGAAAATATCAAGAAAACAGAAGTAACAAAATTAGAGCTAATGAAAGAAAACTCTTACAGATCATCTTTAAAGCATCCAGAAAAAATTATTTATGAAGAAATAAAGAGGACTTAGTGGATAAGATAAAAAATATTCATTTAATCGGAATTGGTGGCGCTGGCATGAGCGGAATAGCAGAAATCCTTTTAAATTCTGGATATAAAGTTTCAGGATCTGATAATAGTCCATCTGAAATAACTTCAAGATTACAAAATTTAGGCATAGATATATTTCAAAACCATGATTCTAAAAATCTAAAAAAAATAGATCTCATCGTCTACTCTTCTGCTATAGCTGAAGATAACCCAGAAATTATCTATGGAAAGAAAACGGGCATACCCGTTATTAAAAGAGCAGAAATGTTAGCTAACTTAATGACTATGAAGAAAAGCATTGCAATAGCAGGTAGTCATGGAAAAACTACAACGACGTGTATTATTGCCCATATTTTCACAAAATGTAATTTAGATCCTACTTATATTATTGGAGGAAAAATAAAATCTTTTGAATCAAATGCTTCGCTTGGTCAAGGGCCTCATATTTTAGCTGAAGCCGATGAAAGCGATGGCTCTTTTCTTTTGTTGAAGCCGAGTAACTTAATCATTACGAGCATTGATAATGATCATTTAGAAACTTATCAAGGAGACTATGAAAAATTAAAAAACGCATTTAAAAAATTTGCATTGAATATTCCATTTCAAGGAAAAATAGTTTGTTGCGGTGACGAGAAAGCACTTGAACAACTAATAAGAGAAGTTCCAAGAAATTTTATAACTTATGGTTTTAAAAATTCAAACGATTTCCAGATTACAGGCCTCACTCAATCAGTTGATGGGTGTGAATTTAATTTAAAAAATAATTTAGATAATTCTTGCTTTAAATTTTCTGTACCTTTGCATGGCGAACATAATGTTCTAAATGTTGTTGCCTCAATAATTATGAGCATTGAAGAAGGTTTAAATATTAAACATATTTCAGAAGCTTTGTTGACTTGTAAGATAGTTGAACGACGTTTTGAGGTAATTTCAAATAATATTTTTAATAAGGGCATAACTTTGGTTGATGACTACGGGCATCATCCTAAAGAAATTAAAGTCACCTTGGAAACAATTGATACAGTTTGGAAACATAACAAAAAAATTGTTATTTTCCAGCCTCATAGATACTCTAGGACTAAGGCTTTATTTAACGATTTTGTTGAAATTTTATCTGAAATTGATGATCTAATTTTATTAGATGTATATCCGGCAAGTGAAAAAATTATCAAAGGTTTTGAAAGTGATGATTTATTAAAAGCTGCAAATACAAAAAATAATATTATTAAAGCAGATGGAGTAGAAGATGCGCTTTTAAAGCTTAAAGATCTAGTTTCAGATCATTCTTTAATCCTAACGCAAGGAGCTGGAAATACTTCTGCTCTTGCAAAACTAATATCTCAGTATCAATGAAAGATCTTAAAGCCCTAAAAATAGGAATCATATTTGGAGGATGGTCTGCAGAAAGAGATATTTCCGTAAAAAGTGGAAGAGCTGTATTTAATTGTTTGTTAGAAAATGGTTTCAAGCCAAAACTTATAGATTTAGTTTCCAAAGAGATGGCCACCAAAGAAAAGACTTTTAAAGACATAGATTTAGCATTTATTTTAGTTCATGGAAGAGGCGGTGAAGATGGGTATCTACAAAATTTTTTAGATCAAATAAACGTTCCATATACTGGCAGCGATGCTATTTCCTCTAAATTAGGAATGAACAAAATTACTACTAAAAAAATATGGCAAAGATTAAATATATGCTCACCTCAATTTATAGAGTGGAATCATAATAATTTTGAAGACATTTTAAATTTATCTAATAAAGTAGTTGTTAAGCCAGCAAGTGAAGGTTCAAGTTATGGTATTTCTATAATTGAAAATAATGAAGGCAACTTAAACAAGGCAATAAAAAAAGCAAGAAAATTTGATAGTGAGATATTAATTGAATCTTATGTTGAGGGCAAAGAGCTAACAGTTTCAATTATAGGAAATCATGCTTACAACCCTTTAGAAATAATCCCTAATGCCGATTACTATGACTTTAATGCTAAATACAATAAAGAAGACACTGTTTATAAAAAAGCTGATTTAAGTGCTAAGAGGAAGGCTTTTTTAAAAAAGGAAGCATCCAAATGTTTTGAAGCAATTGGATGTTCAGGCTGGGGCAGGGTAGATTTAATAGATGATGGAAATAAATTTTATTTCCTGGAAGTTAATACTGTTCCAGGAATGACTGAAAAAAGCTTAGTGCCAAAGTCAGCAATATTAGATGATGAGTCTTTTATTTCAATTTTAGAAAGGATTATAAAAATAGCTATTGCTTAAGTAATACTTATAAAATACACTTCGCAACGTTTCCTTGTTTCTACTGTATTGAACATAGAGGCATTAACCAAAAGGAATAAATATGAATCATTACGAGCTAATATATATAGTCAATCCACAGCAGGCGAAAGAGTCTAAACTCTTTGATAAATGCAAAGAACAAATAAGTTCTATTAGTGGAGTTTTGCACAGATCCGAAGATATTGGGTTAAGAGATTTATCCTATCAGATAGATGATTGTTCAAAAGGACATTACTTTTTGTTAAATTTTGAGTGCCAGCCCGAAAACCTTAAAGAAATAGAAAATCTTTTTAAATTCAATGAAAGCATCCTTCGCTCATCTATTGTAAAAAAGAGAAAAGCTGAGTCTGAAACTTCAGCATTAATGACTCAAACAAAAGATCAGAGCAGTAGCTCTCAAGAAACCACATTAGAATCTGTTAAGAAAGAAGCCGAAGTTAAAGCAGAAACAAAAGAAGAAAACAAAGCAAGTGATGATTCACAAGAACAAAAGCAAAATGAGAGCAATGACTCGACAGAGGATAAATAGATGAAAAGAAAGTTTGATAAGAGAAAATCAAGAAAACAAAATTCAGACAATCTTCTTAATAAAAAAAGAGTCTGTCAGTTTACTGCGGCTAATGTAGAAGAAATCGATTATAAAGACGTTGATCTTCTTTCTAAATTTATTAATGAATCAGGTAAAATTTCTCCTGCTAGAATGACAGGAACTAGTGCTAAATATCAAAGACAACTAACAACTGCCATAAAAAGAGCTAGACTTTTAGCCTTACTTCCATATACAGATAGTCATAACTAAATTATGAAAATTATTCTTAAAGAAACCGTTACAGGACTTGGTTCACCGGGAGATCTAGTGGACGTAAATTCTGGTTATGGAAGAAATTTTTTACTTCCAAAAGGGAAGGCTATTCCTGCTAATGATGAGAATTTAAAAGTTTATGAAGCTGAAAAAACAAAACTATTAGAAGCAGAGAAACTTAAAATTGCTCAAGCTAATGAACTTCTAGAAAAATTAAACGACTTTAATCTCGAAGTTAAAGTAGCAGTTTCAGAAGAAGGTGTTATGTATGGCTCAGTTGGCACAAAAGAAATCTCTGATGGATTAGAGGCTAATGATTTTGAAGTAGAAAGACAATCTATTAGATTGCCAGAGGGAGCAATAAAAGAAATCGGTGAATCCTCCATAGATATCGAACTTCACCCAGAAGTTATAGCTTCAATTAATCTTTCCATTAAAGCAGAATAATTCAAAATCTTAATTGTTTTAAATTCTTTCTAATGGGAGAATACTTTGCTGTCTTATGAGAAACGAATTTGAACAACCTACGTCTATTGAAGCTGAAAAAGCAGTTTTAGGAGGGGTCCTTCTAGATCCGGAATTATGGGATTCAGTAGCAGTTATAATAGAAGAAGAAGACTTTGCATTAACTGAACACAGGTTAATATTTAAAGCTATAAAGAAATTACACGACCTTGGAATTCAACTAGATACAGTTACCTTAGTTGAATCCTTAACATCAGACCCTGAAGTATCTTCAGTTAGAGGATTTGATGAAAAAGAATACATAAAAAAATTAGCAGTCGAAACTCCTGGTGTAGCAAACTTTTCAAATTACGCTGAAATAATTAAACAAACTTCTAGTTTAAGAAAGTTAATTTCTACTGCTTCTGACATAAGTAAATTAGCAAGTGAAACTGATTCTCTTGAAAGTGAAACAGCTTTTAGTTCTGCTGAAAATAAATTAGTCAAGTTAAGAGATTCTTTAGATAGAAAACACGGACCAAAAATGGCGTCAGATTTAATTCAGCCAGTTTGGGATAATATGGAAAAAACATCAAAATCTGACTCCCCCTTGGTTGGTTTTAGTACTGGATTTAGAGACTTAGATAATATTACTTTGGGACTTCAAGAAGGGGATTTAATTTTAGTGGCTGGAAGGCCAAGTATGGGAAAAACAGCTTTTGCTCTAAGTATGGCAGCGAATTTTATTCAAAATGGATTGCCAGTATTATTTTTTAGCATGGAAATGTCTAACCGATCTATTATGTATCGACTTCTTTCAATCATTTCTAAGGTAGATTTAAAAAAATTACAACAAGTTAAAGACCTTACTGAAGAGGATCATAGAAAAATCGAGGAAGCTGCATCAATTTTGCATAAAAGTAGATTATTTGTAGATGATACTTCCGGTCTGACCCCCTCAGAAATTTTATCTAGATCCAGAAGACTTAAAAGAGAACACCCAGATCTTGCTTTAATTGCAATAGATTATCTTCAGCTTATGAGCTCTGATACAGGAAATGATAATAGAGTAACAGAAATGGGAGATATATCTCGTTCAGTGAAAGCTATTGCAAAAGAAATAGATGTACCTGTTGTAGCTCTTTCTCAATTAAATAGAGCATCAGAGTCTAGGACAACTAAAAGACCGGTAATGGCAGACTTGAGAGATTCAGGAGCCTTAGAACAAGACGCAGACCTTATTCTTTTTCCTTTTAGACCGGAAGTCTATGATAAAACACCCGAAACAGCAGGTCTTGCCGAAATAATAGTGGCAAAACATAGAAATGGCGAAACAGGAAAGAGAAAGCTGCATTTTTCTGCTAGATGTGCAAAATTTGAAGACTTAGCTCTCGATGATCCGGCTTTAACCAGACCTGACGACGACTGGGACGAATAACTTTGACTAGGCCAACAGTTGCAGAAATAAATCTTTCGGCAATAAAGAGAAATCTTAAAAAACTAAAATCCTTGTCTAAGGATTCCCTTTTTTATCCGGTTGTGAAGGCTAATGCTTATGGATTAGGTTTTAAACCTGTTGTGAAAGAAATAGAAAGTCTTATTGATGGTTTTTCTGTAGCGACTTCAGAAGAGGCCTTAGAAGTGAGAAAAATTTCAAAAAAAAATATTCTTTGCTTGGAAGGACCATACGATCAGAAAGAATTTAATTTACTACTTAAAAATAAAATCGATTTAGTTATTCATTCAGAAAGACAAATAAATTTTGTAAAAAAAATAAAAACTTTTCCTAAAGAAATAAAAGTTTGGATTAAATTAGATACAGGAATGAATAGGTTAGGTTTTAAAGAAGAAGAAGTTTTAGATATTTTTAAAATGTTTCAAACAAAAACAAAAAAAATTGTTCTGATGAGTCATTTTTCTTCTGCTGCTGGATCTATGTCTTCTAAAACCAATTCAAAAAAACAAATAGATAAATTTAACCGCATTGAAAAAAAATTAAAAAAATACGGAGAAAATTTTTTTTCAAGTTTATGCAATTCGGGGGGGCTGTTAAATTATAAAAGCTCGCATAAAGATATTGTAAGGCCAGGTATTTCTCTTTACGGGGTTGATCAAAAAGACATTGGTAAAAAAATAGGATTAGAAAATGTTATAACTTTTAAAACTAAATTAATCTCAATCAAAGATGTTAATAAAGGAGACAAAGTTGGTTACGATGGAAAATGGAAAGCAAAAAAAGATTCAAAAATTGGAATTTTGCCAGTGGGCTATGCGGATGGATATCCAGTAACAACAGAAAATAAAGGGTATGTTTTAATTGATGGCAAAAAAGTCAATGTTATTGGAAAAGTATCAATGGATTTGACTGCTGTCGACATTACAAATTTAAAAGATATCAGCTATGAATCTGAAATTATTTTGTGGGGTAAAGATCTCCCAGTAGAAAAAGTTGCAAAAATAACTAAAAATATCCCTTATACGATATTGACGTCGCTGTCTTCGAGGGTAAAACGAATATATTTATAAAAAAATAAATAAATTTATATATTTATTTGAGTGTTAAAGATAAAATTTATAAATGAAAATAAAAAAAGTAAAAGAAACACCGAGAAATATTAGAGAATTTCCGGTTGAAAACGAATTAGGTCTTTCTGAAGAACAAGTTGAAGACGTTGCTGAGATCTTTCAAACTCCTCTTACAGGAGCATATAACTGGGATTACACCATTCAAGATAATCGCATCAAGAGACTTTACGAATTAGGTAAAGAGCTAAACTGGAATGCTGCAACTGATGTGGATTGGTCACAACCCATGCCAGACAGAGGAGAGACTCCTCCACCTATATTTTGGGATGAATACAAGCCATATCAAGATCTTTCTAATGAAGATAAATTCAGATTTTTACAGCATAGAGGTTCATGGTCTTTAAGTCAGTTCCTCCATGGAGAACAAGGAGCCTTACTAGTTGCTTCTCAATTAGTTTCCTGTGCACCTACTTTTAATGCAAAGTTGTATGCAGCTTCTCAGACTTTTGATGAAGCAAGACACGTAGAGGCGTTTAACAAATACATTCAAACTAGACAAAGAATGATGTATCCAATTGGTAACGGCTTAAAATCTCTTTTAGATAAAATCCTTACAGACCCAAGATGGGACTTAAAATTTATTGGCATGCAAATAATTATTGAAGGACTCGCATTAGCCGCCTTCAATGTAGCAAGACAAGGAACTAATGATCCTGTTTTTAAAGATATGCTTTATTTAATAATTAGAGACGAAGCAAGACACGTGACTTTTGGTGTTAATTATCTTGAAGAGTTTTTAAAGACTCTATCTCAAGAAGAGCTAGAAGAAAGAGCTCAATTTGCTTACGAGGCTTGCCTTGTAATGAGAGGTAGACTTATGTCAGCCGATGTTTATGAAAATTTTGGTTGGGATAAAGATGAAGCACAAGCTTTTGCACAAAAAGCAGATGTTGCTAACAACTTTCAACATCTTTTATTCACAAGAGTTGTGCCAAATCTTTCAAGGATAGGGCTGTTAACCGAAAATGTCAGACCACTTTATGATGAATTAGGCGTTTTAGAGTACGAAAATTGGCCAACAGATGGCGATATAGATTGGGTTTCTTTAGAACAACCATTAGATTTTTCAGAAACAGCTTAAACTCGTTGTAGCTTCGCTATCTTCTTGTTAAGATGATCTTCCATCTTGATAAGGTTTTTTGATGGCGAATAAGCCAAAATACATTTTCGTATCAGGAGGAGTTGTTTCTTCTCTTGGAAAGGGAATTCTTTCCGCATCTCTTGGTGCAATTTTAGAAAGTAGAGATCTCAAAGTAACTATCCTCAAACTAGATCCTTATATAAATTTAGATCCAGGCACAATGTCACCTTTTCAACATGGAGAGGTTTTTGTTACAGAAGATGGTTCTGAAACTGACTTAGATTTAGGTCATTATGAGAGATTTCTAAATTCAAAAATGTCCAATAAGAATAATTTTACGGCAGGGCAAGTATATGAGGATGTTTTAAGACGGGAAAGAAAAGGAGAATTTCTTGGAACTACAGTTCAAGTCATACCTCATATCACTGACGAAATAAAAAAAAGAATTGAAAATGCGGCTAAAGGAAATGATGTAGCAATTGTTGAAATTGGAGGAACGGTAGGTGATATTGAATCTCAACCTTTTCTAGAAGCTATCAGACAAATGAAACTAGAACTTGGCTCCAGCAGGGCATTATTAGCTCATTTAACATTAGTACCTTATTTGACTTCTTCCGGAGAAACAAAAACAAAACCAACTCAACATTCTGTTAAGAGCCTGTTATCACATGGACTTCAAGCAGATTTACTTATTTGTAGATCGGAGCAAAAACTATCGAAAGCAGATTGTTCAAAAATAGCTCTTTTCACGAATGTCGAGGCTGAATGCGTGTTTACCTTGCCAGATGTCGATTCAATTCATTCTATTCCTGTAATGATGCATTCTCAGGGGCTAGATAAACAAATCACTGAAAAATTAAAACTAAAATGTGGCAGAACTAAATTAAGTCAGTGGAAAAAGGTTACGTCTCTAGAAAAGGAGAGAAAGGGAAGAACTAAAATTGCTATGGTTGGCAAATATACTGAATTAGCTGATGCATACAAATCTGTAAATGAGGCTTTAGTTCATGCTGGAATTCATAATAAAACTGAGGTAGAAATTGAATATTACGACTCGGAACAATTTAAAGACGGTATTAAAAATTTCAAGGCAGATGGTATTTTAATCCCTGGAGGATTTGGAAATAGAGGTATTGAAGGCATGATAAACATGGCGAATTATGCAAGGAAAAAACAAATTCCTTATTTAGGAATTTGTTTAGGTATGCAAATTGCGGTAATTGAATTTGCTAGAAATGTTCTAAAAATAAAAGCAGACAGTACAGAGTTTAATAAAAAAACTCCAAATCCTGTGATTGCTCTTATTACTGAATGGATGGGTGAAGATGGCTTGCTTCACATGAGATCAGAACAATCAGATAAAGGCGGAACCATGAGGCTTGGAAGTCAAATTTGTAATTTAAAGAAAGGAAGTAGAATGGCCAAACTCTATAATAAATTAAAAATCTCCGAACGACATAGACATCGATATGAATTTAATAATAATTATCTTTCATTATTTGAAAAAGGTGGGATGAGCATAATTGGTAAATCTGAAAATAATTCTTTAGTAGAAGCAATCGAATTAAAAAATCATAAATGGTTTGTTGGATGCCAGTTTCATCCAGAATTTACATCTGATCCAAGAACGGGACATCCTCTTTTTAAGGGATTCGTTAAAGCAGCAAAAAAGCTTTAAAATTAAAATTATGAATAAAATCGAGTTATCAAATTTTGAAGTTTCAAACTCTTCTGCTCTTGTCGTAATTGCAGGTTTAAATGTATTGGAAACAGAAGAACAAGCTTTCAAAGTAGCAAATACTTTAAAAGACACCACAATCAAATCAGGAAACCCCCTAATTTTTAAAGCTTCTTTTGATAAAGCTAATAGATCCTCAGTCGAATCTTATCGAGGACCGGGAATAAAAAAAGGATTAGAAATTTTAAGAAATTTAAAATCTGAAGGTTTCAACTTAATCACCGATATACACGAAATTAATCAAGTTGAAGAGGTTGCTGAGGTTGTTGATGTAATTCAAATACCAGCTTTCTTGTGCAGACAAACAGATTTAATTAAAGCAGCGTGTGAAACAAATAGACCTCTTAATATAAAGAAAGGTCAGTTTCTGTCCCCAGAACAAATTGAGAATATAATTTTAAAATGTAAAAACTTTGGCAATGAAAAAATTATGATCTGTGAAAGGGGATCTTCATTTGGATACAACAATTTAGTGGTAGACATGTTGGGGATGTCAAAAATGAAAGAGCTTAACAATCCAATTATTTTTGACGTTACTCATTCTCTGCAATTACCTGGTGCGCAAGGAAATTCAGCAGGCGGAAGAAGCAAACAAGCTCTTGACTTAGCTCTGTCAGGCGTCGCAATTGGTTTAGCAGGAATTTTTATTGAAGTTCATCCAGATCCAGATAAAGCTTTGTGCGATGGTCCATCAGCGACTAGATTAGATGAGTTTGAAAACTTTTTAAATAAAGTCTCAGCAGTGGATAATTTAATAAAAAGCTTTTGAAAAAATGAAAATAAAAAAAATTGATGCCTATGAAATTTTAGATTCCAGAGGCACGCCAACGATAGCTGCTAGAGTTCAGTTAGATAATGAAATTGAAGAGTTTGGCTTTGTTCCTTCAGGAGCATCTACTGGGTCAAAAGAGGCTGTCGAAAAAAGAGATGGAGGTAAAAGTTTTAATGGTAAAGGAGTTAAGGGAGTTATAGACGAAGCAGATAAAAATTTATTTCCTCAATTTCTTGGTATGGATGTTAGAGATCAATTGTCTATTGACCGAAAAATTATTGAACTTGATGCCACACAAAATAAAGCTAAGTTTGGTGCAAATGTTACATTAGCTTTGTCTTTAGCAGTCTGCAAAGCGGCTGCCTCAGCTGAGAATAAGAAACTATATTTGTATATTAATTCACTTTTTAAAAATTTCTTTAATTTAAATATTCAGATGAAAATGCCTCTACCGATGATGAATATTTTAAACGGAGGTGCACATGCCAATAATGGATTGGATTTCCAAGAGTTTATGGTTCAACCAGTTGGATTTTCATCTTTTAAAGAAGGACTGACCTGCGGAGTTGAAGTTTTTAATTCTTTAAAGAATACTTTAAATAAAAAAGGATTTTCGACAGCTGTCGGTGATGAAGGCGGTTTTGCTCCAGAAATAAACTCATCGGAAGAAGCTTTAAGTCTTATTTCAGAAGCTATATCCAGTTCAGGATACAAGGTTGATAAAGAAGTAACATTTGCTTTAGATTGTGCTTCAACTGAAATCTTTAAAGATGGCAATTATATTTTTTCTGATAATAATAAAATGTCTAATAAGGAACTAATTCAATACCTTATATCTCTTAAATCATCCTATCCGATAACCTCAATCGAAGATGGGTTAGATGAAAATGATTGGCAAGGATGGGCAGATTTAACAAATAAAATGGGCAAACAAACTCAGTTGGTAGGAGATGATCTGTTTGTAACTAATAAGGATATTTTTCAAAGAGGAATTCAGGAAAATGTTGCAAATTCAATTTTAATAAAAATAAATCAAATTGGAACACTTACTGAAACTATAGAAACGATTAAGTTAGCTAAAGAAAATAATTATACAACCGTTATATCGCATAGATCAGGAGAGACTGAGGATAGTTTTATCGCTGACTTAGCTGTTGGTTCTGGAGCTGGACAAATTAAAACAGGTGCTCCTTCAAGATCAGATAGAACTTCTAAGTACAACAGGCTTTTGATGATAGATGCATGGGAAAACCTAGAATTTTTAGGCAGAAGTGAATTAGAACAATGATTCGAAACTTATTTAGAAATTTTTCTTTTGGAATAATTATTCTACTAATAATGACCTTTATCTATTATATTTATGAGGTCTTTTTTGGAATATATAGTTTTAATGAAATCAAAAAATTAGAATCTAAAAAAGAAGCTACTTTTTATGAAAATACTAAACAAATTGAAAGAAATATAAGCTTGGAAAATGAATTAGATAGTCTTACACATGATGAAGACGCTTTGGAAGGGTATGCTAGACAGGAGCTAGGCCTGATCAAAGATGGAGAAATAATAATAGAAATAGAAAATGATTGATGATTATTTGGCATTAATACCAGCAGCCGGAGTAGGCGCAAGAACTCAATTAGGGACTGCAAAACAATTTTTAAAAATAGGGGAAAAAACTATTTTAGAACATGCTATTGATCCATTTATTAAAGATGAGAGTTGCAAAAAAATATGCGTTGTAACAAATGAAGAAGAAGACCTTTGGCCGTCTTTGAATATCTCCAAACATGAAAAAATAATTTCTTGTTCTGGTGGTTCAACTAGAATGAATTCTGTTTTGGCTGGATTAGAACTTCTAATTGATCAAGAAGATAAATCTTCTCTAGTTGCAATTCACGATGCTGCAAGACCATGTCTGCAAAATGAAGATTTAAAGACTTTAATGGCATATGCAGATGAAGAAATTAAAGAAGACGGACAGGGAGCTTTCCTAGCTTATCAACCAAATGAAAGCGTAAATCAAAGTAGCAAAGAGAAAATATCAAAAATTTTAGATCGCAATAAAATCTGGCTTTCTGCTACCCCACAAGTATTTATCCTAGAAGATGTTTTCAAGGCTTTGGGCGAAGCGATAAATAATGAAAAAACCTTTTCCGATGAAGTAAGCGCTGTTTACAGTTTTTATAAGAGCTCGATTAAACCCATAAACTCAAGTCGCATGAATTTAAAAGTAACCAAAAAAGAAGATATTGCATTGGCGGAGTTATTTTTAAAGTCTACGGGCCGTCTGTGATTAATAATCTAAGAATTGGTATAGGATTTGACTCCCACCAAATTGAAAACGGAGATGCAATGACTCTTGGCGGAATAAAAATTTCTTGTAATTATAAAATCATTGCTCATTCCGATGGAGATGTCGTAACGCATGCAATCTGTGATGCTTTGTTAGGTGCAGCACACCTAGGAGATTTGGGATCTTTTGTTCCTGACGACAATTCAACAAAAAATCTTTCTAGTCTCGTTATTCTGAAAAATATTATGAATAAACTTGCTGAATTAAATATGAAGGTCATCAATATTGATTCTACATTTGTTGGAAACGTTCCTAGGTTAGAACCTTACAAAAATAAAATGGAATTAAAATTGGCTGAGGTAATTGATATTGATCCCGATAAAGTTTCTTGCAAAGCCACAACAACTGACGGAATGGGTCCCGAAGGAAGAAATGAAGGCATTTCAGCATACGCTAGTGTCTTACTAGAAAAGACCAAATGAAGATTTTATTAACCAATGATGATGGTTACGATCATCCAGGAATTAATTCTTTGTTTGAGGAATTATCTAAACATCATGAAGTTTTTATGATGGCTCCTGATACTAACAGAAGCGGTTTTAGCAGCGCTTTGACTTTCTTAACGCCTATTACTGAACAAAAAATAAAAGAAAATGTTTACAAAATTGATGGTACTCCAGTGGATTGTGTACGCCTTGCCTTGGAAGAATTTTGCCCTTTCGTCCCTGATTTAGTTGTGTCTGGAATAAATCCAGGTCCAAATATAGGACACTTAATGCTTTACTCCGGTACCGTAGGAGCAGCGATTCAAGGCCGAGATTTAAAATATCCATCGATTGCAATTTCAGTTTCTTCTTTTGAAATATCAGATTATTCGTTTGCTTCAAAAGTAGTAAATAATATTTTAGAAAATATTACCGATTTAAATTTATCTGAAAAATCTATTTTAAATGTGAATGTTCCAGATCATAATTTATTTAAACAACCAAAAATGAAAGTTACTAAGACTTTTGTTGATGAAGAAGCTTCAAGTGATGATGAAATAGAAGATGATGTCAGTTCTTTAGAATCTGGAAATATTACAATTTCACCAATAAAGATTTCAACTTTTGATAAGGTAAATTTAAAGGCTGTGGATACTTGGCTTGGAAAATTTTAAAACTAATTACACAACAGAGCATACCTTTGAACGAGCAAGAACTGCTCTTGCAGAAACATTAGCTACTAAAGGTATATCTGATGTAAGAGTCCTGGAAGCAATTCTTAAGACACCCAGACATTTATTTGTAGATGGTGCTTTTTCTAGTCGAGCTTATGAAGATATGTCATTGCCTATAGGTTACAGACAAACGATTTCTCAACCTTATGTAGTCGCAAAAATGACAGAGGTGTTAATTAAAGGCAATGTATTAGAAAAAAAACCATTAGGAGCGGTCTTAGAAATAGGAACAGGATGTGGCTATCAAGCAGCAATTATTTCAAGATTCTGTCGAAAAGTATTTTCGATAGAGAGAATTAAACCATTAGCTGAAAGAGCCAAAGAAAATCTAAAAAATGCAGGAATAAAAAATTTTCTAATTAGATGGTCAGATGGTACCTTAGGTTGGCCTGTTCCTAAAAAGTTTGACGCTATTATTTGTAGTGCTGCTATTCAAGAAATACCTTTAACTTTGAAAACACAATTAAATATTGGTGGTAAATTAATCTGTCCCTGTGGAGATCAAAAAAAACAAAGTTTAGTTTTCTTAGAAAAATTAGCTAAAGATGATTACAAGGAAACTATCCTTGATTCTGTTTTGTTCGTTCCGATGTTAAGTGGAAAAACACAAGAGAAATAAATCATATTATTCAATTTTTGGTTTTTCTCCATCAGACATATCAGATGGTTGAATTGTGTGAAGTAAAGTTGCAGCTAATTTATTATCGGAATTGAATAGCTTGCCTTCAACGGTAGCAAGTTTTTGGCCAAGTTTAATAAGTCTAACTTCAATTATTGCCTCACCAACGGCAACTGGTCTATGAAATAAAACATGAAGATCTGTTGAAAGAGGACCTTTTTCAAATTCGTATGCAGAAATGACCACCATGGCTGTTGCATCATCCATTGCAGCGGCAATCATGCCACCTTGCACCATATTCATTGGATTTGTGGATTCAGCTGGAAAAGTTACTTTAATTTTAAAGGCGTCATCAACTTTTTCTACAAATTGAAGGTTAAAAAACTTTGCCGTATTGCCTGGTTTATGCTGATTTAACCATTCCAATGAAATTTCCATAATTCTCCTTGAATTAATTATTCTAAAATTAAAGCATCTATTTTATTGGGCATATCCTTCCACTTTTCATGATCAGGCAAAGGTGCTTTCGCTTCTGTAATGTTGGGCCAAATTTTAGAATATTTTTCATTGATTTCAATGAATTCAATTTCATCGGCAGGCACTTCGTCTTCAGCATAAATAGCATTAATAGGACATTCCGGTTCACACAAGCCACAATCGATACACTCTTCAGGATCTATCACTAGGGTATTTTCTCCTTCGTAAAAACAATCCACAGGACAAACTTCCACGCAATCCGTGTGCTTACAATTGATACAAGCAGAGCCAACAATATAGGTCATGAATGAATTATAATTTATATATGACTGAAACAACGACCGATTTATATTCTTTATTGGAATATCTAGGGAATTTTTTGTCCGAAAAAAAACAAACAATAAGTACAGCTGAATCCTGTACTGGTGGTTGGCTAGGTAAAGAAATTACCGGAGTTCCTGGAAGTTCAAGGTGGTTTGGTACAGGTCTCATAACTTATTCAAATAGCGCTAAAGTTAAAATATTAGGTGTAAACAAAGAAACTCTTTTAAAAGAAGGTGCTGTTTCTGAGTCAGTTGTTAGAGAAATGGCTATTGGAGCAATGCAGCTTGGCCGAGCAGATTACGGAATAGCTATTAGTGGAGTAGCTGGTCCTGGAGGAGGCTCCAAAGAGAGACCTGTTGGGACAGTTTGTTTTGCTTTAGGAAATTCAGAAAAAATTATTACAAGAACGATGCATTTTGAGGGACAAAGAGACGACGTAAGAAATCAAAGCGTTATCTATGCATTTACAGAAATAAATAATTTTTTAAAAACATTGCAAAATTAATTTAGATATTGTTAAATACTGTATAAACATACAGTAATTAAGATTATGGCTATAAAAAACACAAAAAACACAAAAAATACAAAAAACGAGGACTTATCAACTGATAAGAATAAGAATTTAGCATCTGCTATAACCCAAATTGAAAGTCAATTTGGCACTGGAACCATCATGAGGATGGGCGATAAGAAAGTAGAAGATGTTCCTAGTATATCTACAGGATCACTAGGTTTAGATTTGGCGCTTGGCGTAATGGGATTGCCAAGAGGAAGAGTAGTAGAGATATTTGGTCCCGAGTCATCTGGAAAAACTACTTTAACCTTGCAAGTTATAGCTGAGTGCCAAAAACAAGGAGGAACAGCTGCCTTTATTGATGCAGAACATGCCTTAGATCCGATATATGCTGAAAAATTAGGTGTTAAAGTTGATGATCTTTTGCTGTCTCAACCTGATAATGGAGAACAAGCTCTTGAAGTCGCGGATATTATGGTTAAATCAGGAGGAGTAGACGTTTTAGTTATAGATTCAGTAGCTGCTTTAACTCCACGTGCTGAAATAGAAGGTGAAATGGGAGATCATCATGTTGGACTGCAAGCTAGATTGATGTCTCAAGCACTAAGAAAAATAACAGGAAACATAAAAAGATCTAATACAACTGTAATTTTTATTAATCAGATAAGAATGAAAATAGGAGTTATGTTCGGTAATCCAGAAACAACATCTGGCGGTAACGCTCTTAAGTTTTATTCTTCAGTAAGATTGGATATAAGACGAATTGGAACAGTCAAAGACGGCGATGAAGTTTCAGGTAACGAAACAAGAGTAAAAGTAGTTAAAAATAAAGTTGCTCCACCATTCAGGCAGGCAGAATTTCAAATCTTATACGGTAAAGGTATAAATAAAGCAGGTGAGTTACTAGATATCGGAGCCGAACACAAGATAGTTGAAAAAGCTGGCGCTTGGTATTCTTATGAAGGTGAAAAGATAGGACAAGGTAAGACAAATGCAGGAGAGTTTTTGAAGCAAAATCAAAAAATAATGCAAGAGATTGAAAGTAGAATATACGCTGCAATCAAAGAAAAAGATTCACCAAAAGAAATAGATTTACCTGACACAGATTTAACTGAAGAGAGCGAATAATTCTTCTTCAGTAATTTCTTTCTTAGATAGATCTTTCCTAGTAACAACTTCATAACTATCAGACTCTATAGTTTTCTTACTTATTATTAATTGGTGAGGAATACCAATTAATTCTGCGTCAGAAAATTTAATACCCGGTGAACAGTCTCTATCGTCCAATAGCACATCATTACCTGCATCTTTTAATTTTTCGTAGAAATAATTAGCTTTTAGATTAATACTTTCATCATTTTTCTGATTAATTAATATAATGATTAAATTAAATGGCGAAAGCGTTTCATTGAAAATTATTCCCTTTTCATCATGACTCTGCTCTATTGATGCGGCAATAATTCTTGAAACACCTATTCCATAACATCCCATTTCCAAGTATTTTATTTCATTATTGTCTTGAACTTTAAGATCCATAGATTTGCTATATTTATTTCCCAATTGAAATATATGACCAACTTCAATACCTTTTTTTACATCTAGTTTCCCCATTCCATCTGGACTATCCATCCCTGGAATTTTGTTAACGTCATCCTCCTCAATAAGTTCTACATTACAAGCAAAATCACTTTCATCACTAAAAGCTAACAAGTCTTCCCCTGAGTCAGCCAAAACATGAAATTCCTCTGAAGAACTTCCTCCAATAGAACCAGAGTCAGCGTTAACAATTCGATAATCTAATTTCAATTTATTAAATATTTCTATATAAATTTGTTTAATTTTTGAATAAGTTTGTTTCATTGAGGTTTCACTCAAATCAAAAGAGTAACCATCCTTCATGAGAAACTCTCTAGCTCTCATTACTCCAAATCTCGGCCTTATTTCATCTCTAAATTTTGCTTGTATTTGATAAAAAGTAAGGGGAAGATCTTTTGGACTATTAATTTCTTTTCTTGCTAAATCTGTAACAACTTCTTCATGAGTAGGACCTAAATAAAATTCTCTATCTCCTCTATCTTTAAAGCCTAATAACTCAGGCCCATATTCGTCTGATCTTCCAGTTTCGTCCCATAAACTTTTAGGCTGTACCATTGGCATATAAATCTCTAAACAACCACCTTTGTCCATTTTTTCTCTTATGATATTTTCAATTTTTTTTAAAACTTTTAATCCAAGTGGCAACCAACTATATATTCCAGATGCTAATGGTTTGATCATTCCGGCTCTAATCATCAATTTATGACTTACCAACTCAGTGTCACTTGGAGCATCTTTGAGGGTTTTATAGTGATATGAAGAAGCTTTCATATTAAAATGGAATTTCTATTTAAAAAATTAAATTATACTTTTTTTTGACTTACAAAGGTTAGTAAATGCCAATATATGAATTTCAATGTGATAGTTGCGGAAAACGTTTTGAAAAGATTGTTAGCCTTTCAGAATCATTAAAAAAAGTTAAGTGTGATTGCTCCCCAAAAGCATTTGCAAAGAAAGTTATTTCAGCTCCTTCTTTTCGTTTAGGCGGGAAAGGATGGTATGAAACAGACTTTAAAACAGGTAGTAAGAAAAATTTAGTACAATCAGATAAGAAAGATAAAAAAACTACCGACACTTCCAAGAAAATAGCCAAAAAAGAAAAATGACTTTAATAAAAATACCAACTTTGGATAAAGACAGTTTGGGACAAAAAATCACTGTTTCTGGATGGGTTGAGAATATTAGAGATCATGGAGGTGTAATTTTTATTGACTTAAGAGAAGGAAATGAAATTCTTCAAGTGGTAGTTGAGCCTCAAAATAAAGATATATTTGAAATAGCTGAGTCTATAAGAAATGAATTTGTAATAACTGTTTCCGGTGAAGTAAAGGAAAGACCAAAGGGCACGGTGAATGAAAAGATGATAACTGGTGAAATTGAATTGAATTCATCTGAACTATCTATTTTATCTAAAAGTAAGCCCATGCCGTTTCAGTTAGATGAATATGTAAAAGTTGGTGAAGAAACTAGGCTTAAATATAGATATCTTGATCTTAGAAGATCAGAAATGCAGGAAACTATAAAAACTAGGTCTAAAGTCTCTAATGAAATAAGACAGTTTTTAATATCTAATGATTTTATAGATATAGAAACGCCTATGATGACTAAGGCAACTCCAGAGGGCGCTAGAGATTTCGTTATCCCAAGTAGAGTAAATCAAGGCAGTTTTTATGCATTGCCCCAGTCACCACAACTTTTTAAGCAATTACTAATGATTAGTGGATTCGGAAAATATTTTCAAATAGTTAGATGTTTTAGAGATGAAGATACTAGAAAAGATAGACAACCAGAGTTTACGCAAGTAGATATTGAATCTTCTTTCACTTCAACGGAAGAAGTAATGACCCTTGGAGAAAATTTAATTAAAGAGATTTTTAAAAAGGCATTGAAGATAGATTTAAAAGATTTCCCTGTTATGTCTTATTCTGAGTCTATAGAAAGATTTGGATCAGATAAGCCTGATCTAAGAAACCCTCTTGAATTGATTGATGTTAAAGATATATTTACTGAATCTGAATTTAAAGTATTCAGTGATCCTGCTAAAAATAGAAAATCACGTCTAGTCGCATTGAAAATTTCTAATTCTTTATCTAGAAGTCAGATCGATGACTACACAAAATTTGTAGGAAATTATGGTGCTAAAGGTTTAGCTTATATAAAAGTTAATGATGAAAATGATTTAAAAGAAGGTTTGCAATCACCAATTCTTAAATTTCTTTCGGAAAAAGAAATAGCTAGTCTTTCTGAGAAACTTAATTTCTCAGCCGGTGATACAGTATTTTTTGGTGCAGGTCATAAAAAAATTGTTAATGAGTCTATGGGAGCTCTAAGAGAAAAGTTGGGAGAAGACCTTCATCTGATTGATAAAGATAAATGGGCTCCTCTTTGGATTAAAGACTTTCCTGTTTTTGATGAAGCAGAAGACGGATCGTTAACTCCAAGTCATCATCCTTTTACAAGAACTTCTGGTAATTTAGAAACACTTGAGAAAAACCCAGCCATGGCAATAGCAGACGCATATGATCTTGTATTAAATGGATACGAAATAGGTGGTGGTTCTATGCGTATCCATAATTCTGAAGAGCAAAGAAAAGTCTTATCTATTTTAGGAATTTCAAAAGAAGAAGCAGATGAAAAGTTTGGTTTTTTTCTAGAGGCCTTAGATTATGGATGTCCACCGCATGGAGGAATTGCATTTGGTCTTGATAGATTAGTCATGTTGATTTGCAACAAAAACTCAATTAGAGATGTAATTGCATTTCCCAAGACGCAATCAGCTTATTGCCTTATGACAGACGCTCCAAGTAATATTTCTGATGATGAGCTTAAAGAATTAGCAATTAAAAGCACTTTAAAACCTAAGGACTAAATATGGCTGGACATTCTAAGTGGGCTAATATTAAGCATCAAAAGGGAAGACAGGATGAAAAAAGACAAAAAGTCTTTTCTAAATTAATAAGAGAGATAACTGTGGCTGCTAGGCTAGGAGGTTCAGATGCTGCAGATAATCCCAGACTTAGACTAGCTTTGGACAGAGCATTTAGATCAAATATGCCTAAAGATACTATAGAAAGAGCGGTATCTAGAGGGGCGGGAGATACAGAATCAGAAAACTTAGAAGAAGTGCTATACGAAGGCTATGGTCCAGGAGGAGTTGCTATATTAGTTGAGACAATGACAGATAATAGAAATAGAACAGTTGCTGAAGTAAGACATGCTTTTTCTAAAGCTGGAGGAAGTCTTGGAACGGACGGATCGGTATCGTATTTATTTAAAAAATTTGGACAAATTATTGCAAAAGATTCCGACGAAGATAAGTTACTAGAACTATTAATATCTACTGGGATAGAAGACTTAGAATCTTTAGAAAATGGCAGAACTTTGATCAATATGGAAGTTGAAAATTTATCTGCAGTTAAGGAAGTATTGGACTCTGAAACTATAGAAATTGAAGAAAGCGAATTAGTAATGAATGCATCAGTTAATGTTGAGCTGGATAAAGATACATCTGAAAAAGTAATTAAGTTACTAGAAAATCTAGATGATCTTGACGATGTCCAAAATGTTCATTCAAATGCAGAGTTTATTGATAATCTTTAAATAAATGACTAACTCAAGAAATAAAGGAGCTGCTTTTGAAAGAGAAATTGCTAATTCTTTAAACGAAGAATTAAATCTAACTATTCCTCTTAAAAGAATCCTGGAACAAACAAGAGAAAAGTTTTTACCTGATTTAATACTTGGAAATTGGTATCTTGAATGCAAACGTTATGGTCAAGGTAATGAACCAATAGAAAAATGGTGGTCTCAAGTTTTAGATTCTGCTAAAGATAAAGGGGTTCCTGCTTTAATATATAAGTTTAATAATAGACCAATCAAAGTAAGAGTGCCACTTCATACTATTAACGATAATTTAACCAAAGATAATCAACTCACTTGCGATTTAGCTTGGAAAGACTTTATTTTTATTCTGAAAATACTTTATCCAGAAGATATAGCTAAACACCAAAAGTAATTCATGCATTTTGAAGAATATAGAGTTTATTATGAAGATACAGATGCTCAAGGTTTTGTCTACTATGCAAACTACTTAAAATTTTTTGAGCGCGCTCGTACAGAGTATTTAAGATCACTAGGTTATGAGCAAAAAGAATTAATGGAAAAAGGAATAATTTTTGTTGTTAGAAAATTGATAGTGGAATATGAGAAGCCTGCAAGTCTTGATGAATTAATAAAAATAGAAACTAAGTTGGTTGGTGTAAAAAAAGTAAGCTTTAATTTTTTACAAACAATTTACAACTCTGACTCAGAAAAAATTTGCGAAGCACAGGTATTTTGTGGTTCGATAAATATTGAATCAAAAAAACCTATGCTAGTTCCTGAAAAACTTCAAACTAACATGGTCAAGGAGCTGAATTGAATTCTTTTGAATTAGATATTTTTTCTTTATTTCTTCAAGCAAGCTTAGTTGTTCAGTTGGTGATGATAATTTTGTTATCGGCTTCTATAAGTTCTTGGTGGGTTATTTTTGAAAGATGGACAACCTTGAGCAGAACTACACGAGACATGTTTAATTTTGAAGATTATTTTTGGTCAAACAAAGAACTCGATCTAGTGTTTAAAGAAATTTCCAGAAAACAAAAAAAGATTGGTTTAGAACAGATTTTTTTTGTTGGTTTTGAGGAGTTTAATAAATCAAAATCTATAAGTGATGCAAAAAAAGTTATGGAAATAACAATTTCACGACATGAGCAAGTTTTAGAAAATAGACTTTCTTTTCTCTCGACGGTAGCCTCAGTAAGTCCTTTTATAGGTCTTTTTGGAACTGTATGGGGAATTATGAATGCTTTTGGGGGCCTAGCTCAGTTAACACAAGTGTCTATTACAGTTGTTGCTCCAGGTATTTCTGAAGCTCTTGTCGCAACAGCCTTAGGCTTATTTACTGCAATACCTGCTCTCATATCCTATAACTGGAATGTATCTAATATAAATAAAATACTTAAAAGTTATTTTAATTTTAGTGAGGAGTTTCTAATTATTCTTTCTAAAAAAGATTAATAAAACATGTTTGTTCCTAAGAAAAGAAGATACTTGACTGAAATCAATGTAATTCCTTATGTTGATGTGATGTTGGTCTTACTAGTCATCTTTATGGTAACCGCACCCTTTATGATTCAAGGTATAGACATAAATCTTCCAGAAGTAAATTCTCAACCAATTGATAAAGCAAATTTAGAAAATATTACTATTTCAATAAACGCAGAAGGAAAATTTTATTTAGATTTAGATTCCTTAAAAGGCAAAGCTTTTCTAATAAACGAACTAAAACAAGAAATACAAAAAATACTCAAAAATAATAGTTCATTAGAGATTTATATAAGGGCTGATAAAAATGTAATGTTTGGAGAAGTAGCAAAACTAATGTCTTTGCTTCAAGACTTAAAACCAGATGCTATAAATTTCATTACCGAACCTATTGATGACAAATAACTTAATTTCTTTTATTAATTCAATATTTTTCCATCTATTTCTATTAGCAATTCTGACTTTAGATTTTTCAATTTTCACACCTCAATCTGATAGAGAAAAAATAATTCCAATTGAGTTTATTTCTTTCCCAGCAATAAAAGATGAAAGGGCAAAAAGAAATAATGATTCTTTGTCTACAAGAAGAAATAACAATATAGAAATAGAAAAAGAAATAAAAAAAATCTCAGAACAAAATAATAATAAACTAAATTTAAATTCTTTAGATAATTTACAAAAACAAATTGAAGAAACTAAATTTTTTCAGGAAAAAAAAGAAGTTCAAGTAAGAATTTTTTTGATTCAAAAAAGAATAAATTCCATTTGGAAAAAGCCTTCATTAATTAATCAAAATATTGAGACTGAAATTCAAATAAATCTTGCGCCTTCTGGTGAGATATTAAAATACGAAATGATTTCCTCAAGTGGCAATAAAATATTTGATGATTCAGCATTTAGAGCATTAGCAAATATTTCCTTTATCACTGAGGTAATCGGGATGGACAGGAATTATTTTGAAAGAAATTTTAGATCGTTTAATTTGGTCTTTAAATCAAAGGACTAAAATTTTGAAAACTTTATTTTTTTGTCTCATATTTTTATCAGTATCAATTGACGCAAAACTTAAGATAGAAATTTCTCAAGGATCAAAAGATCTGCCAAAGATCGCTATAGTTCCTTTCGAAAACACTAAAACTATAAAGATTTCTTTGTCACATTTAATTGAAGAAAATTTAACTTTGTTTGGTGAATTTAAAGCTACGCCTAAAAATGAAATGTTGTCATTTCCAAGCTCTGAAGATAATTTTTTTTATAGAGACTGGAAAATTTTAAAAGTTGACTATGCTGTAGTTGGAAGTTTTAAAGAGATAAGTGGCTCGAATATCTTCATTGAATATTTTGTTTTTAATGTACCTCTAAAAAAGTTAATTTTAAAGGGAGATATTTCTGGAGATATCAATGAATTTGATCAAATTTCAAAAGTAATTAGTAATAGAACTTATAAAGCTATAACTGGTCTAGATGGTATTTTTAATACAAAGTTAGCTTACGTTCTAAATCCTGATAAAGAAGTTTATAAAATTTGTGTATCAGATATAGATGGGTCTAATGAACAAGTTTTATTTGAGTCAACTGCACCTTTAATGTCTCCATCTTGGTCATCAGACATAAAAAAATTAGCTTATGTTTCCTTCGAGAAAGGATATCCTGAAATATATATGCAAGATTTATTTTCTGGCAATAGAGAGTCAATAAAGACATTGGGGTTAAGTAATAGTGCTCCAGTATGGTCTCCAGATAATAAAAAATTAGCATTTGTCATGTCTATGTCAGGAAATCCTGATATTTATATTTATAACCTTAAAAATAATAAAATTTCTAGACACACCACACATTATGGAATTGATACTGAACCAGCATGGTCGCCAAATAGTAAAAAACTCCTATTTACTTCTAATAGATCTGGCTCTCCTCAAATTTATGAATTGACCATTTCTTCAAATAGAATAAAACGAATCACTTTAGATGGTGATTACAATGCCAGAGCGAGTTATTTTCCAAATGGGAAAGATATTGTTTTAGTTCATGGTAATAATGGAATATTTCATATCGGAATAAAGAATATAAGAGGGAGATTTATAAATACTATATCTAAAACTACTTTAGATGAATCTCCGACTATTTCACCAAACGGGAATATAATCATTTATGCTACAAAAAATAATTCCCAAGGATATTTAGCAGGCTTAACTTTAGATGGTAAATCTAAATTCAGACTTCCTGTTAAATTTGGATCAGTCAGAGAACCCTCGTGGTCACCTTTGACGAACTAAAAAGTAACAATTTTGTCAAAAATATAAGAGTTTATTAATTTATAATCTACTAACAAAGGAGTTTCAGATGAGATCATTTAAAAAAATTTTTTTATTAATTTTATTTCCATTCATTATCGGTTGTGCGACACAAGTTTCTGATTCGATATCATCATCAAGCTATGCCACTGCAGAAAGTGATCAATATATTTCTACAAAAAAATTAGATATGGATCTAGATGATCTTATTTATTTTGAATTTGATAAGGCTTCATTGAGTCCAAATTCAAAAGAACTTATTTCTAAGTATATTGAATTTGCTAAAAAGGCTAAAGCTATTAGATTAGAGGGGCACTGCGATGAAAGAGGAACAAGAGAATATAATTTGGCCTTAGGAGAAAAAAGAGCAATTGAAGTAAAAAATTACCTAATTATTAAAGGAATTTCTTCATCAAAAATTAAAGTGATTTCTTACGGAGAAGAAAAACCTATAGATGTTGAATCAAGTGAAAGCGCTTGGAAAAAGAATAGAAGAGTTGAAATATCATTATTTTAATTAGATGAAAAGAATCATATTTTTTCCTTTAATTTTTATTTCTTTCAGTTTGATAGGTCAGACTAATAATGAATCACTGGACTTAATTTTAGAAAAAATAGAAAACCTAGAGATTGAGCTAGCAAGGCTAACTAATCAAATAGATTCAAACACATTTGAAGTTCAGAAGTTAGATGAGTCAAACCAAGCAAGATACGTTGATTTAGATAAAAGAATTCATGAACTTGAAGCTGTCATTCTTCTAACTAACGAAGAAGAAGTGCCTGATGAGGAGTTAAAAACTGTAAATCCTCTAGCCGAGCTAATTGAGAAAGATGGAGAGGAGGAAGAATTTACCTTATGGTCAAATACCTTAAAGTTAATCGATAACTCAAGATACTCCGAAGCAGCCGAAAATTTAAGATTTTTAATATTGTCTTATCCAAACGGAGCTTACCTAGTTGATTCATATTTTTGGTTAGGAGAAATATATTTCTTACAAGAGATGAATGAAGATGCTTACGAAACCTATTTTTCACTTATTAATAATTTTCCTGAACATGAACGAGTTTCAACCGCTTTGTATAAGTTAGGACTAATTTCTATAAAGTTAGAAAAAAATGATGAGGCTATTGCTTTTTTCGAACGAGTAATCCTTAATTACCCAAATTCAGGATCTTCAGTTTTATCTGAACAAGAATTACTAAAATTAAAAAGTTGATTTGATATAATCATATTAAACGGGTCGTTAGCTCAGTTGGTAGAGCAGTTGGCTTTTAATCAATTGGTCATAGGTTCGAATCCTATACGACCCACCAATTTATGATGATATATCTATTTATAGGACTTGGAGGAGCATTAGGAGCATCCCTTAGATTTTATTTTTCTAGCTATTTTTCCCAATTCATTTTTTTTGGCATCCCTTTAGGAACTATATTAGTTAATGTATTAGGATGTTTTGCAATAGGGTTTTTTATAGCAAATCAGGAAGAGGGCAATTCTTTGTTCTTGAACAATTTTTTAGCTATAGGATTCTTAGGTTCTTTTACTACTTTCTCTGCGTTCACAAAAGAGGCATTGATCTTTTACCAAAGTGACAGCTTTCTTACTTTTTCCATTTATATTCTTTTCACCTTAATACTATGCTTGTTTTCAACCTATTTAGGTTTTAAGATTTTTTATAATGGATAATAAAACAATATTTCAAAAAATAATCGAAAAAGAAATACCTTCTGACATAATTTTTGAAGATGAACTGTGTATTGTAATTAAAGATATTAATCCTCAAGCTCCATTACACTTACTTATAATTCCAAAAAAACCAATTCCTAAACTTTCCGAAGCGAGTAAAGAAGACCTAAAAATTTTAGGACATTTAATGTTAATAGTAGGAAATATGTCTAGGAAGTTTGACGTAGACGATGCCTTTAATGTAATAATTAATAATGGTGAAAAAGCTGGTCAGACAGTATTTCATCTTCACTTACATTTGCTTGCTGGAAATAATAAATTAAATTTACCAAAATAAAACTTAAGTTAAATCTTTTAAAGATCTTTTGGTTTTATAAACCTGTTCTAATTTACTAATTATACTTTCTCTTACTTCAAAGAAGTTTTTAGACAATTTTAAGCCTTCTCTTAATTGATAAATCGCTGAATCATATCTCCCGGTAAGAATAAAATATTCAGCTCTAGATCTGTGGAGCCCAATAATATTTCCGGCCAAACCCTGAGCTTCTGCTAATTCATACCAAACAGATGGGTCCTTAGGATTTTCTTTAGATAAATTGATTAAAATTTCTTCTGCTTTTTCAGGACTTCCATTTAATACATAAGCCTTAGCTAAGAAATAAGATATTGAGAAATTATCTGAATGTATTTCCAATAGTTTTTCGCCGAGAGAAATCGCTTCAAGTGAGTTTCCTTCAGCTAAATGGATCTCTATGATATTTGTTTGAAATATTAAATTTGAAGGATTTTCTTTTAATAACTCTTCAGCAATTTTAAAAGATTCTTGATAATTTTTTTGTTCTTTTAAAACTAAAGATAATCCATACTTCTTGGATAAATATATATTTTTGTTTTCATTTTTAAGATTAGTAAGAAAAAAACTTTTAAGAGAATTTAAATTTTTAGAATTTGAAACTTCAACTCTAGCTTTTACCAAATAAAACTCCAAAGAATTTCTATATATTCTTTGATCATCAGTCTTAGTTTCTCTTATTCTTGCGTCAGTAATTCTTTCTTTTGGAATCGGATGCGTAAATAGATAGGAGTATTCCTCATTTATGTTTCCTTGCGTTTTTTGAAGAATTTGAAACATTTGCGATTGTGATTTTGGATCAAAACCAGCATTTACAAGGTTTCTAAAGCCAATTCTGTCTGCTTCTCTTTCATTTTCTCTAGTGTAGTTTGTCGCTAATTGCTGAATTAATGCTGGAGCAATTAGAATTGCCTGAGGATTTGCAGTTACAACGGCAGTTGCAACACTACCAAGAAGAATTAGTGCATTTGTCAACGGAGAAGAATTTTGTTGAGATCTTGCATAATGCCTTTGGCTTAAGTGAGCAAGTTCATGACACATAACGGAGGCAAATTGTCCTTCGGTTTGAGTCTTTAAAAACATTCCAGTATTTATTCCAATTATTCCTCCTGGAGCCGCAAAAGCATTTATAGAAGGATCATCTAAAATAATAAACTCATATCTTCTATCTCTTACTTCACTCGTTTCTGAAATTCTATAAATAAAATCTTTAACATAAGATTTAGTAATCGGATCAGTATATTCTTTAGCTGAACTCCTAAATAAAGAAAGCCACAATCGACCCAAATCATATTCTCCAGATAAAGAAATAGAGCCGGATGAAGCATCCCCTAAAGAGGGAAGAGAATCATTATTTTGTGAGTTAGTTAAAGCTCCAAATAAAAATAATAAAACTAAAAATAAATATTTTTTCATATAGAATAATATTTATTATAGAAAACAATGTTCTCTTATGTACGATTATTTAAAGGGTTTTTTTAGAAATTATTTTTATGAAGAAGAGCAATTTGCTGCTCTTTTTTTATTAATTATTGCTTCTATCTTATTGTATTTTGTTGGCTCGACAATTACACCTATTTTTGTAAGTATCTTGGTTGCGTATTTATTAAATGGCGTAATGACCCTTTTTGAACAAAAGGATTATTCTAAAAGATTATCTTTTTATTTTACCTTTGCAATTTTTTTAATATTTTATTTCTTTATTTTATTAAGCTTGCCCTATGTAACTGGTCAGATTGCTTCTTTAATTAATGAGCTCCCGGCAATTGTTGCTTTTGTAGAGAATTTATTAAATGATTTAGCTTTCAGATATCCAAATTTTTTTACTACTGAGCAAGTTGAAGAGATCTTTGCAAGCTCAGCATCTTTTATTCCTTCTATTGCAGAACAAGTTTTAATTCAACTTAATACAGGGTTCTCTGCAATAATGAATGCTTTGGTGTTTTTGATACTAATCCCAATTTTAGTTTTCTTCTTCCTTAAAGATAAGAGTGAAATGCTTAGCTATTTTACTTATTTTCTTCCTAATAAAAGAAGCTTGCTATCTCAAATTTGGAGTGACTTAAACACACAATTATTTGGTTACGTTAGAGGCAAGGCTTTAGAAATGCTAATCGTTGGTTCTATAACAACTATCGCGTTCTTAATTCTTGGAGTTAATTACTCTATTATTTTAGGAATCTTGGTGGGTATGTCAGTTTTAATCCCACTCTTTGGAGCAATTCTGGTTACAATTCCGGTTGTCGCTATAGGTTTATTCCAATGGGGCTTAGATACTTCTTTCTATATTTTTCTGATTACGTATTTTCTAATACAAATTCTAGACGGAAACGTTCTGTTCCCTTTATTGATGGGGAACGAAGTTAACCTGCATCCTGTATTGATAATCCTTTCTATATTAGTTTTCGGTGGAATTTGGGGATTCTGGGGACTACTTCTTGCTGTCCCTATAGCAACATTGATAAGAGCTGTCTTTAAAGTTTGGCCTAAAAAAGAGTTAGTTAGCTAATTTTTTTTACTTCTTCTAAAACTTCAATAGCATGACCGTTAACTTTTACTTTTCTCCACTCCGCGGATAATTTGCCATCTTTATTAATAAGGAAAGTACTTCTTTCTATTCCCATGTACTTTTTTCCATACATATTTTTTTCCTTAATAACGTCAAACAAATTACATAACTTTTCATCTGGATCTGAAATCAATTCAAAGGGATATTTGTATTTTGTTTTAAACCCTTCGTGAGATTTTAAGCTATCTCTAGAAATTCCGTAGATTTCAGTTTTTAGCTTTTTAAATTCTTTATAAAGATCTCTAAAGTCTTCTCCTTCCTGAGTGCAACCTGGGGTATTATCTTTTGGATAAAAATATAGCACGACGTTTTTACCTATTAAATCTACCGAATTGATCTCTAATTCACTTGTTGCAGAAACCTTAAACTTTTTTACTTTTGTATTTATTTTAACGCTCATGTTGTAAATCCTTTTTAACTATTTAGATACAAATAGTATAAAATTTTGTAACAAAGTTAAACTTTAAATTTAAATGAATATTTCAGGAGCTATGACAGCAATTGCGACACCTATGTTTGAAGATGGGTCCATTGATTATGATTCCTTAGATAAACTGATAGATTTTCAAATACAAAACTCTATTTCCGCAATAGTAGCAGTCGGTACCACTGGAGAGTCGGCTACCATTGACTTCGAGGAGCATATTAGTCTTTTAGAATATTTTGTTAAATATATTAAGGGAAGAGTAACTTTAATTGCTGGAACGGGAGCTAATTCAACAATTGAAGCTTTGGAACTTACCAAATCTGCTAAGGATGCAGGTGCCGATGCAGCTCTTTTAGTATCGCCTTATTACAATAAACCTACTCAAGAAGGTTTATTTCAACATCATACGAAAATTGCCGATGAAGTCGATCTTCCACAAATTCTTTACAATGTTCCTTCGCGAACAGCTTCTTTTATTGAGGCTGAAACAGTTGCAAGACTGTCTTCTCATAAAAACATAATAGGTATTAAAGACGCAACAGGAGAAATGAATAACTTAGAGGATATAAAAAAACTATGCAAAAAAGAAATATTAGAAAAAAGTTTTTTCTTATACTCTGGAGACGACGCTACTTCATATCAATTTCTTAAAAGAGGAGGGCATGGAACAATTTCAGTATCGTCAAATATTATCCCAAACCTCATTTCAGAAATGACTAGTCTAGCTATGAATCAAGAAGATGAAAGTAAAGGTGGAGAAAAAATTAATCAAAGAATTGAAGGACTCAATAGAATTCTTTTCGTTGAATCAAATCCCATACCCGTAAAATATGCCCTTTTTTTAATGGGCATAATAAAATTAGGAATAAGATTACCTCTTACCGTTTTAGATTCAAAATATCAAGAGGATTTAAAAAACGAACTAAAAAAATTAGATTTAATATGAAACAACTATTTTTACTAACATTAGTTATTGCTCTGACATCATGCGCCTCTAATCCTGAAAATAAAAAGTCGAATAAATATTTATCTGCTCAAGATAATGAAAATGTTGAAGAAGTCCTTGGTCAAAATATATCTAAATCTATTGATATGTATCCTATTCCAAATACTTCCGTAGCTATTCCCAAAAAAGTTTATGAACTTCCATTACCAAAACAATTTTTTTCATCAGAATCTAATAACGAATTAAGACTTCATAAACTAGGAGAAATTAGGTGGATTTATTTGAGCCTTGAACCCAGTAAAGTGTGGCCTATGCTTCAAGAATATTTAAATGAAAAAAGCGAGCTAAATATTTCTAAAGCAAATCCAAAAACGGGAGAAATATTTACTGATGAAATTGAAAGAAATAACTCAAAAAATAGATTTGTTTTCAAAATAGAGAGTGGACTTCAAAGAGAAAGTACCGAAATTTTTATTTCATATGAAGTTTTTAAAGAAAATAGATGGAGCAAAAATGTAGACAATGAGTATATAAAAACTATTTCTACTCAAATTTTAAATGGGCTTAGTGAGTTAGGTTCTGTAACAGGAACATCTTTAGTCGCATTAAATTTAAATACAGTAGATAAAACAGAGGTATTTATCGATGAAGATGGATTTTCAAAAATTAGATTGATGGTAAATTTTCCTCGAGCTTGGTCAGCTTTACAAAGGACTCTTTCGATAGCTGAATTTAACGTAAGTGACTTCGATAGAGACGAAGGTGTATTCATTACGAAAATTAAATCTGATGAAGGTTTTTTTGGAAGAGGGGAAACTAAAGAAGTAAAAATCTTTGTTGAAAAGATAGCTCAAAATGAGACAATTATTTCTATCTTATTGGGCGAGGAAGATAAAGAAATTGTTCAAGAGATTATTTCACAAATAAATCAGGTACTATCTTAAAATGCTAGAAAAAAAAGAAATTCTAACTACAGGTAAAGCTAAGTCTCTATACGCCACTTCGGATCCATCGAAACTAATAATGGAATACCGTGATGATACCTCTGCCTTTGATGGGAAAAAAATTGAACAGCTTGCTGGGAAAGGGACTGTTAATAATAGATTTAATGCTTTTATTATGGAGCATCTTGAATCTGAGGGTGTCAAAACTCATTTTATTAATCAGGTTTCTGATAATGAATCGGAAGTAAAAAAGTTAGATATGTTGCCAATAGAATGTGTAGTTAGAAATATTGCTGCTGGCAGTATATGTAAAAGATTAGGTTTGGAAGAAGGCATAGATATAGAACCACCTACCTTTGAATTTTTTTATAAGGATGATGATCTCGGTGATCCAATGATAAATGAATATCATATTTATTCTTTCGGATGGGGAGAAGAAAAAGATGTGGAAGAAATGAAAATTTTGACTTTAAAAGTTAACGAGATACTTAGAAAATTATTTTTTAAAGCGGATTTGATTCTCGTAGATTTCAAATTAGAATTTGGTAGGCAGGATGGAGTAATGTACCTTGGAGATGAGATGACTCCTGACGGTTGCAGAGTTTGGGACAGAGAAACTAGAAAAAAATTAGATAAAGATAGATTTAGACAAGGCCTTGGAGATGTAATTGAATCTTATCAAGAAATAGCCTCTCGTATCGGGATAGACCTCAAATAATTCTGAATATGAGTTTTCTTAAAACAAATAAAAAAATAATAGGAGCTGAATTATTTATCAAGTGTCTTGAAGAAGAAGGCGTGGAATATGTTTTTGGATTACCCGGAGAAGAAAATCTAGATTTCTTAGAGTGTTTATGCAAATCAAATAAAATTAAGTTAATTCTCACTAGGCATGAACAAGGTGCAGGATTCATGGCAGCAACTTACGGAAGATTAACTGGAAAAGCCGGAGTTTGCTTAACTACTTTAGGGCCGGGAGCAACAAATTTAGTCACATCAGCGGCATATGCTCAACTAGGAGGCATGCCTTTAGTAATGATTACAGGTCAAAAGCCAATTAAAAATACCAAGCAAGGCAAATTTCAGATTTTAGACGTTGTTGATTTAATGAAGCCTATTACTAAATATACTCATCAAATTTCTTCAGCAAATATGGTTGCCTCAGAAGTTAGAGAAGCTTTTAGACTTGCTGAAGAAGAAAGGCCAGGAGCAGTGCATCTAGAACTACCTGAAGATATTGCAAGTGAACAAACACGAAGAAGGCCTTTGCCGAAAAGCATAGTCCGAAGACCAATTGCTGACGAAAAATCTATTAATCAAGCAATAGAGTTAATAGAAAAGGCTAAAAAACCCTTATTAGTTTTAGGAGGTGGAGCAAATAGAACTAGCACAAATCAAATGCTCTCAGAATTTGTGGAAAAAACGAAAATACCTTTCATTACTACTCAGCTTGGAAAAGGGGTATTGAATGAAAGACATGAAAATTTTCTTGGGTGTGCTGCATTAACTAATGGAGACTTCGTTCATAAAGCTCTTCAAGAATCTGATCAAATTATTACTATTGGTCAAGATAATTACGAAAAACCTCCTTTCATAATGAGAGAGGGCGAAGGAACAAAAGTTATTCATATTGACCATGTAGCGGCTAATATAAATGGCATTTATTTTCCTCAACTAATGGTGATTGGAGATATTGCAAATTCTATTTGGCAGATAAAGGAAAGTATAAATATTAATCCTCAGTGGGATTTCTCAAAAATGCTATTAACACGAAAAGCTCACTTGGAGCACTCAACAAAAATTAGAGAGGATGATAGGTTTCCAATTTTTCCTCCTTTTTTAGTCAGGCAAATAAGGAATGTAATGCCTTCAGATGGAATCATTACATTAGACAATGGAGTTTATAAGTTATGGTTCGCTAGGGGATATCCTGCTCTTCATCAAAACACCGTTATTTTAGATAATGCCTTGGCAAGTATGGGAGCAGGACTGCCATCTGCTATAACCGCAGCAATGATTTATCCTGATAAAAAAGTAATATCTGTATGCGGAGATGGCGGATTTATGATGAATAGTCAGGAGTTAGAAACAGCTGTTAGACTAGGTGTTAGTCTAACGGTAGTTATTCTTAATGATAAAGCTTACGGAATGGTTAAATGGAAACAAGAAAATATGAAATTTTCTGATTTTGGGTTAAGTTTTGAAAACCCTGATTTCGTTAAATACGCCGAAGCATACGGAGCAAAAGGTTACCGAATAACAGATGGCGATAATTTAAATACTACTTTAGAAGAATGTTTAAATTCTCCAGGAGTTAATGTGATCGATTGTCCTATTGATTACAGCGAAAATGATAAAATTCTAAATCACGATTTAAAAAGCTTGAGTGATAAATTATAAAAAAAATAATATTTTTTTTATAATTTTTTTTTATAAAAAATAATAAGTTTATACCTTAATTCAAAAAATCCGACTGTACCTTAATAAAGCAATTATATTATGGTACAATTCTTCTATGGATACAAAATACCTCTATAAAAGAAATAACGTATGGTGGGTCAAATTAGCAGTTCCTTCAGCTCTTCGATCTGAATTAGGATACGATTTAAGAAAATCTACAGGTCAAACCGACGTCGAAAAGGCTATTAGCGCTAGAGAAAATATTATTGCTGAATTGAAAAAAAAATTCGATTCTAATTCAGGTAAAGCGGAAATGATCAATGAAGATTTAGCTAATAAGGTTACTTACTTAGATTATGCGTCAACAACTCCTGTTGATAATAGAGTTGTGGAAAAGATGAAAGATTGCCTAACCATAGATGGAGCTTTTGGAAATGCAGGATCAAGATCTCATTCTTATGGATGGAAAGCGGAAGAATTGATTGAAGAAGCTAGATTAAATGTTGCTAAATTAGTAAATTGTGATCCCAGAGAAATAGTTTTTACTTCAGGAGCAACTGAATCAGATAATCTTGCTATAAAAGGCGCTGCGCATTTTTATAAAAATAAAGGGAAACATATAATTACTTCCAAAATTGAACATAAGGCAGTTTTGGATACTTGTAGACAGTTAGAGAAAGAAGGATTCGAGGTTACCTATTTAGAAACGGATGAATTTGGAAACGTTACTCCAGAGCAAGTTTCAGATGCGATTCGTGAAGACACAACTATAGTTTCTTTAATGCACTTAAATAATGAAATTGGTGTTATCAATGATATTGATAAAATAGGAGAAATTACTAGAGAAAAAGGTGTACTTTTTCATGTGGATGCTGCCCAAAGCGCTGGTAAAATTCCTATTGACTTAAGTAATTCAAAAGTAGATTTAATGTCTTTTTCAGCTCATAAAATTTATGGACCTAAAGGCATAGGAGCTCTCTTTTTGAGAAGAAAACCTAGAGTAAGATTAGAAGCACTTTTTCATGGTGGAGGTCAGGAAAGAGGTATAAGAGCAGGTACGTTGCCGACTCATCAAATAGTTGGGATGGGAGAGGCTTTTAGAATAGCTCGTGAAGAAATCGATCAAGATTATAAAAAAATTAATTATTTCAAGAACAGACTTTATGACGGTCTTAAGGATATGGAAGAAATTTATGTAAACGGAAATCTTAAAAATGGTTATCCTGGCATCTTTAATTTATCTTTTAACTATGTAGAAGGTGAATCTTTAATTATGGCAATTAAAAATATAGCAGTTTCTTCAGGATCTGCTTGTACTTCAGCCAGCTTGGAGCCTTCATATGTCTTGAGAGCCTTAGGGCGTCCAGATGAATTAGCTCATAGTTCAATTAGATTTTCATTTGGTAGATTTACTAGTGAAAAAGAAATTGACTTTACGATAGATTTAGTCAAAAAGTCGGTTGAACAATTAAGAGAAATCTCACCTTTATGGGAGATGTACCTTGATGGTGTGGATTTAAGTAAAATAGAATGGGCTAGTTAAATTTAAGGGGTAATAAAATGGCATATTCAAGTAAGGTCGTAGATAAATTTGAAAAAACTTTAAAAGATCCTAAGGCAGCCAGTGTTGGTAGATGGAAGCCTGGCGATGAAGATTTTGACAAAGTTGGAACTGGTATAGTTGGTGCACCAGCTTGTGGAGATGTGATGAAACTTCAAATTAAGTGCGAAGATGTCGGCGGAGAAAAGAAAATCGTAGATGCAAAGTTCAAAACTTATGGATGTGGATCTGCAATTGCTTCAAGTGGTCAACTTATAGATATGCTTAAAGGAAAAACTTTAGAAGAAGCAAAAGAAATCTGTAATAAAGAAATCGTAGATATATTAGAGCTACCTCCAATTAAGATTCATTGCAGTGTTCTTGCTGAAGAAGCTATTAAAAAAGCTATTAATGATTTTGAGACTAATGACGACATCAGAAAACACAATCAATAATCATTTAGATGTTACCGAATCTGCAATCGGTCATTTTTCATCTCTTTTAAAAAATAAGGATAGTTTAAATATAAGAATTGGAATTAGGGATTCAGGCTGTTCCGGTTATGCATATTTCTTAGAATTTTCGAAAGAAATAAGTTCAGACGATATAGAGTTTAATTTTAAGCAATTCAAAATTATTGTGGATAAAAAAAGCTTCACATTTCTTAATGGAACGACCATTGATTACGTGAGAGAAGGAGTAAATTCTAATTTAACATTTATAAATCCGAATGTTTCTGCTGAATGTGGGTGCGGCGAAAGCTTTAGCATCTAATGCCAAAAATCAAAATTAAACCTCACCCTGAAATTTGTCCTGACGGAGCAGAAATTCAAGCTGAAAAAGGGACTACAGTTTGTGAAGCTATGCTGGATAACAAAATAAATATTGAGCATGCTTGCGAATTATCCTGTGCTTGTACCACTTGCCACGTCGTAGTGACGGATGGTTTTGACAAACTTAATGAAGCCTCGGAAGTAGAGGAAGATCTTTTAGATAAAGCTTGGGGACTAGAGCAAAGATCAAGATTAAGTTGCCAAATAGTTTTAGAGGACGATGATATTGAAATAGAAATTCCTAAATACAATATAAACATGGTTTCAGAAAACCCTCACTAAAAATGAAGTGGACTGATACTTATGAAATTGTTGATTCTTTGATAGATAAATATCCTACTCAAGATCCAAAAACCTTGCTTTTTACTGACCTTATGAATATGGTGACATCCCTAGAAGATTTCGAGGACGATTCTGATAGATGCGGAGAAAGAATTTTAGAGGCAATTCAAGCTCTTTGGATAGAAGAAATAGACTAATATTTAGGAGATAATTATGGAAACGACTTTGTGCATCATCAAACCAGATGCAGTAAAAAATGGCTTTGAAAATGAAATTAATCAAAAAATAACTGCTTCCGGTTTAGAGATTATAAAATCTAAAAAAATTAATCTTTCAGAAGAAATTGCCAAAAACTTTTATAATGAACACGCATCCAAACCATTTTTCAGCGAGCTTGTAGAATTTATTATTTCTGGTGAGGTAATTGTTCAAGTTCTTGAGGGAGAAAATGCCATTAAATCTTATAGAGCTTTAATGGGGGCTACTAATCCTGAAGAAGCTGAAGAGGGAACTTTAAGAAAATTATTTGCTGAATCTTTGTCTAGAAATGCCGTACATGGTTCTGACTCTCAGGAGTCTGCAGCGAGAGAAATCGCTATAATGAGCGATCTATTTTAGTCAAAAATGAATTCTGATTGGAAATCTCAATTACTTTCCTCGAGATCTTCCAAAAATCTTTCTCTAGAGGAATGTTCAGAGCAAACTAAAATTCCAATTAATTTTTTAAGCTCTCTTGAAGAGGGAGACCTTAAGTCACTTCCAGATAGTGTTTACACAGAGTTTCATATTAAAAAATATTTTTCTTTCTTAGAAGTAAGTTCAGAAAGCTGTCTCAAAGACTTAAAGCTAAATCTTACAAAAAAAATTTTTAACGAAGAAGAAATTAAAGATGATGAAAAAATAAATTATTTTAAATTTTTAGGAAAATCCAATGGTTTCTTTATAGGAATGTTTGCCCTTACTCTTACCTTTATGACCTTAATATTTTTTTTAAGCAATGATAAAGATTACTCTAAAGATAAGAACAAAATTTTAGAAAATATAGAAACTTTAGAGATTGCAGCCAATGACAAAGAACAAGATTATAAAGATATTGTAAAAGACGATTTTCTTGATGAAGCTGGCTCGAAAGATAAAAAAAAATTAAATGAAGATATAAAAGCTAGCAATTTAATTAAGCCTATTGAAGTAATGCCTGACAAAATAAAAATAATTGTATCGGGCGAAAGCTGGATAATTATTGAAGATAAGTTTAATAAAAATCTAATATATGAATTGATGGAAAATGAAGAGCAAGAAGTCTTGGGTTATAGGCCATTAATCTTTAAAATAGGAAATCCTGAAGCAACAAAAATCATAATAAATAATAAAAGAATTAATATTTCTAAAATTTCTAAAAAAGATGCGAACTATAGTTACATTGAAATCATTTAAAAAAAAAATTGAATACCTTAAATAATATTTCAAGAAGAAAATCATCTCTAATCCATGTTGGAAAGGTTCCTGTGGGTGGAAACTCTCCTATTTCAGTTCAAAGTATGACCAATACAAATACAGAAGATGTGAAATCAACTGTTAAGCAAGTTAAAGAGTTGGAAGATGTGGGAGCTGACATAATAAGAATATCTACTCCCTCAGAAGAATCAGTAAAAGCTTTTGGGCAAATAAAAAAATTGGTGAATGTGCCTCTAGTAGCAGATATTCATTTCGATTATAAGATTGCTTTAGCAGTTGCTGAGCAAGGAGCAGATTGCCTAAGAATCAATCCAGGCAATATAGGCTCCAAGGAAAAAGTTAGAGAAGTAGTTAATTGTGCTGAGTTCCATGGAATTCCAATAAGAATAGGCGTCAATGCGGGTTCTTTGGAAAAAAAATTACAAAAAAAATATGGAGAACCATGCCCAGAAGCATTAGTGGAGTCTGCAATGGCAAATGTTGAAATACTTCAAAATTTAAATTTCGATAATTTTAAGCTCAGCATCAAGGCTTCCAATGTCTTTATGATGACAGAAAGTTACAGGTTAATTGCTAAAGAGATAAAACAGCCATTACACTTAGGCCTTACAGAAGCAGGCGGTCTTAGATCTGGAACCGTCAAATCATCCATTGCGATTGGAGATCTCTTAAGAGACGGAATCGGCGATACTATCAGAGTTTCTTTAGCTTCTTATCCCACTGATGAAATTAAAGTAGGATTTGATATTTTAAAGTCCTTAGGTCTCAGAAAGAAAGGCATAAATTTCATAGCTTGTCCAAGCTGCTCTAGACAAAATTTTGATGTGATAAAAACTATGAATGAATTAGAGGTGAGATTAGAGGATGTTAAAGAATCAATAGATGTAGCTGTAATAGGATGTTATGTAAATGGTCCAGGAGAGTCCAAAGCAGCTCATGTTGGTCTGACAGGAGCTTCTCCAAAAAGTCTAATCTATGTAGATGGTTTACCCGATCATAAGATAAATAATGATGATATTGTTGATCACTTAGAAAAAACTGTTAGACAAAAAGTAAAAGAATTAGAGATGGAAAATAAGAAGATTATTACTAAAGCATGAATAAATTCGAAAAAGTAAGAGGCATGCATAATGTTTCTTTAGAAGAAGCAAATTTGTGGAGTCATGTATCTAGTTTTTCTACAACATTGCTTAAAAGTTTTTCTTATTCGGAGATAAGACTTCCTATTGTTGAATATACAGATTTATTCAAAAGATCAGTTGGCGATGAAACAGATATAGTAAATAAAGAAATGTTTTCCTTTAATAGCAAAAGTGAAAAATCGTTAACTCTAAGACCTGAAGGAACAGCAGGATGTATGAGAGCGTCTATAGACCTTGGAATTGTTGATGCCGGACCTCAAAGATTATTTTATTCAGGTCCTATGTATAGATACGAAAGACCACAAAAAGGAAGAAATAGAGAATTTTATCAATTAAGCGCTGAGATTTATGGAATAGACTCTATGTTTGCTGAAATAGAGCTTTTTCAAATTATAGAAAAAATTATAAACAATTATCAAATAAAGGATTACAGTTTAGAAATAAATTCTCTAGGATCAGAAGATGATCAAAAAAAATTCTCTAAAGCTCTACAAAACTATCTTAAGCCTTTAAAAAGTAATCTAGATAAGGATAGTCAAAATAGACTTGAGAAAAATCCTTTGAGAATTTTAGATTCAAAATTAAGCGAAACTCAGGAATTACTTATAAATGCTCCCAAAATTTCTGAGTATAGGTCTCAAGCTTCAAACGATAAATTTGAACTATTAAAAAAACTATTAAATGATTTGGAAATTAATTTTCAAGAAAATATTAACCTTGTCAGAGGATTAGATTATTACAATGATTCAGTTTTTGAGTGGAAGTCTTCTTCCTTGGGCAGTCAAAATACTCTTTGTGCTGGAGGAAGATACGATAGCCTTTCAAAAAAACTAGGGGGCAGAGCTACTCCTGCAGTGGGAGTTTCTTTGGGACTTGATAGATTAATTATGGCATGTAAAGATAAATTTGTTTTGCCGTCTACTAAAAAGATAGCAGTTATAGCTTTAGAGCAAGGGTTTTTGAAGAAAAGTATTTTTCTTTCCGAAAAAATAAGATCTTCTTTTCCGAATATCCAGATTCGCAATTCAGGATTAGATAACAATCTAAAGTCTCAATTAAAAAAAGCTGACAAAAATAATTTTAATTTTGCAGTTATTTTGGGTAGAGAAGAAGTAGAATCTAACTCTTATACTTTAAAAGATTTAGATTCTGGAAAGAATCATGAAAAATTGTCTTTAGACGAATTAATCTCTTTCTTAAAATAACGCAATGAATGACTTGACTCAAAATAGATATTTACAATCTTCTTTAAGCTGGATAAAGGAAAATTATATAAAAATTATTTTAGTATTTTTACTATTATCATTATTATTTAGCTGGATTTTCTATAGAAATTTTTTGCAAGAAGAAAATTCTAAAGAGGCCTCAATCCTTTTTGATGAATTTAATTTCATTTTAAACAATGAAAATATTGATTTAGATAAATTATCTTCTTTACAAGAAAAAACGAAAAAAGATTTTCCTGATCAGATTTATTCTATTTTAATGAATCTAGAATTATCTCAGCTTGATCATAATTTAAATAACTTTCAAGATTCTTTGATAAGGCTAAGAGAAGTAAATAGTGAATTGGAAAAAAGAGGAAATGAAACGAGTTTTCTGAAAGACTTATCAAGATTGAGACTTGCATTACTACTTCTATCAGAAAACGAATTAATCGAAGCAAAAGAAGTTTTAGATAAAGATTTTACTTTCTTTAAAGAATTAAAATATGAATTCCTAGGCGATTTAGAAATTAAATCTTTAAATAATATGGCTGCAAAAGAAAACTATGAAACTGCGCTAGATTTATCACCTTCAGAAATTCATAGAGAACTTATAAAAATAAAATTATCGACTGTTGTTAATTAATTTCAAAATGTTTAAAAAAATATTAATAATATTTCTCACTTTTTCTTTGATTGCTTGTCAGTCAGATTCTAAAGAAGAAGAAAAACCAGCTGAGCTTAACGAGATTGATTCTAAATTCTCTTTTGAAAAAATTTGGACAAAAAATTTATTTAGCGATTTTCCTTTAGGAGAAGTTAATCTTGTTTTCAATCAAGAAAGCATTTTTGCATTTAATGAAGCCGGAATCGTTTCATCTTTAGATTTTTTTGGAAATGAAATCTGGAAAAAAGATTTTAACCAAAAAATTTCAGCTGGTTTAGGATATGGTTTCAATTCTATTTTTTTTGCTACTGAAAATGGAAAAATATTTTCTATTGATGCCAAATCGGGAAATAAGAATTGGGATTCGAAAGTCAACGGTGAAGTATTATCTAGCCCTTCTTCAAACGGCTTGATCGTCGCTATTCAAAGTACCAACGGTAAAATAACTGCACTTGATTTCAACGACGGAACCTTTGAATGGGAATATCAATCAACTGTTTCTGCATTAAGTTTAAGAGGAACAAGTAAACCTGTATTTGATAAAAACTTTCTGTATGTGGGATTTGGCAATGGAAATTTAGTTAAAATTGAATCTAGATCAGGTGTAATACAATGGGAAGTTCCTGTAACTGTTTCCGAGGGTGTTTCTGAAATTGAAAGGATGATAGATATTGATGCAAAACCTGTGATCTCGTCAAACGGTCTGGCTTATGCAGTTACTTATCAAGGAGATTTATCAGCAATTGAAATAGAGCAGGGCAGAACGATATGGAGAAGTTCTACTTCCTCAACGAATAATATAATTTATGCAAAAAAATAAAACCTTTATTGTGGATTCTGAAGATTTTATAAGAAGCTATGATGGAGTTAAGGGAAATAGCCTTTGGGTTTTGGAGGATTTTAAGCTAAGACAGTTATCTTCTCCAAAAAGATATCAGGACTTTTTGATTGTGGGTGATTTTGAAGGGTATTTACACTTAATAGATTTAAATAATGGATCAATCGAAGCAAGATACAGGCCAACAAACAAAGCTGTAAAAGAAGTCTTTATATTCAATGACTCATTTTTTTCCTTGGACGATTCTGGAAAAATTTCAGCTTTAAAAATTAAATGAATATAGACTTATCTGATGGGTCCATTAATAGCCATTGTCGGAAGACCTAATGTAGGAAAATCATCTCTATTCAATAAACTTATTGGAGAGGATATTGCTTTGATTGCAGATCTGCCTGGTCTTACCAGAGATAGAAATTACTCTAGCTGTAAAATTAATAATTCAGATTACATTCTCGTTGATACTGGCGGAATAACTGAGTCTTCTTCAAAATTTGATAAATTAATTCTAACTGAAACACAAAAAGCAATTTCAGATGCTGACGGTATGATATTTTTAGTTGACTCTTCTTCATCAATACATAAGTTAGATTTTAAAATTAACGAAATTTTAAGAAAATCAAATAAAAACTATGTATTGGCAATTAACAAATCTGAAAAAAAAGGATCAAAAAATAATATTTCTGAATTTTACTCTTTAGGAGTAAAAAATTCTTTTGAAATTTCTGCAAAAAATGGTCTTGGGATGAAAGATTTTAAAAATTCTATTAATGAAATTTTTCCTTCAAGATCTGAAACTGACGATAATAAAAAAGATTTCAATCAGGTTGGAATCCTTGGAAAGCCTAACGCAGGTAAATCTACTTATTTTAACGCTATTCTAAAGGATAAAAGATCTATAGTTTCTAGTACTCCTGGTACTACAAGGGATGCTATTTCAGAATTAACTTCCTTTAAAGGGGTTGAATTGAAAATAACAGATACTGCTGGATTAAGAAAAAAGTCCAAGGTTAGCGATGAAATAGAAAAATCGTCTGTTAATCAAGCAATAAAGACAATGAGAGCATCTGAAGGAATAATTTATCTAATTGATGGGAAAGAATCGATTTCTGATCAAGACCTGCATTTAATTTCTTTGTCAATATCTTCCGGGAAGCCTTTAGTTATTGGTATAAATAAATCTGAAACTTTAGATAAATATGAAAAAACTACTATTAAAAGAGATTTAAACAGAAGGTTAGCTTTTGCAAAGGATTTAAATATTAAATATATATCGGCAAAAAATAAATACGGAACGTCTGCTTTAATCTCTAATATTTTAAGTTTAATAAAAAAAAGCAAAGAAGTACTTAATCCAAAATTTGTGAATAAGGTTTTTCTTGATGCTTATGAAAAAAATCCTCCGCCAATGATAGGGAGGTTTAGACCTAAAATTAAGTTTGTTAAAAATTTAGACGTCCAGCCGCCTACTTTTATCATTCACGGCAACAAAATTGAATCCTTAAGTAAACAATATCTCAAATATTTAGAAAATTATATAAGAAACCCCTTACAACTTAAGGGTATACCCATAAAACTAGTACTAAAAACAGCTGAAAATCCTTATAAAACAAGGAAAAATAAATTGACTAAGCGCCAATTAGAAAAAAGAAAGCGTATAAGAAGACGCTGAGGAAACTTTTTTAATTTATAATTAAGTATCTCCAAATTTTATATTATGTCTAAACCTCCTATTTATTTAAATCTTTTAAAAATTCAACTTCCGATAGCAGGAGTATCTTCAATTCTGCATAGAGTTTCTGCCGTGGGCATATTCTTTCTCTTCTTGCCCTTTAGTATTCTTCTAGTCATGGCATCCAACTCTGAAGATGGTTATTTAACAGCAATTTATCTTTTAGATTTAATCTCAGTAAAGATTTTCTTAGTTTTGCTTTTAATTGGGCTTGCTTATCATTACATTTCTGGGATAAGACATTTGGTTATGGATTTTGGATATTGGGGAACACTCAAAGCTGGAAGAGCATCCGCAATAGGAACTATTGTTCTTAGCGGTCTAGTAAGTTTAATTCTTATGGTGATTGTATGGTGACAAAACTTTATACACTAAAAAGAACAGGCATTCTGGATTATGTGCTGGTTAGAGTTTCTGCTGTTTTTCAGGCCCTATATTTTTCAGTTATAACCTTCTATTGGTTGTTGCATCACCCTGTTAATTACGCACAACTTAGCGGTTTTTTTGATATTCTTGCAATCAAGATAAGTACAGTTTTGGTTGCTATTTCCATTTCTTATCACTCTCTACAAGGTATTCATCATATAGAAACTGATTACCTAACCGAGCCAAGAATTGGAAAAATAGCAGTTCCAGCAAGAAGAATTCTGACTTTATATAGTTTTGTTCAAGTTGGCGGAATCATTATATGTAGTTTTCTTTTAATAATTTAGAGACAAAAATTATGGCTATGAATGGAAATGGAAAGGCTTTAGATGCAAACTCTCTTCCTGTAAAGGAATTTGACGGTATCATAATCGGAGGCGGGGGATCTGGACTTATGTCTTCTCTGCAGTTGGCACAATCTGGTATGAATACTGCAGTAATTTCAAAAGTTTTTCCAACAAGATCTCATACAGTTTCTGCGCAAGGCGGTATTACTTGTGCAATAGCTAGTGCCGATCCAAATGATGATTGGCGTTGGCATATGTACGATACTGTAAAAGGTTCTGACTTTATAGGAGATCAAGATTCAATAGAATATATGTGCCAAGAAGGACCTGCGACGGTTTTTGAACTTGAAAACATGGGTTTACCATTTTCTAGGACAGAAGAAGGAAAAATATATCAAAGAGCGTTTGGCGGCCAATCTAAAGATTATGGAAAAGGCGGCCAAGCCGAGAGAACTTGTGCAGCAGCTGATAGAACTGGACATGCTCTTTTGCACACTTTGTACCAAGCAAATGTTAAAGCTGGAACTAACTTTTTAAGTGAGTGGTTTGCAGTTGACTTAGTTTTAAATAGCTCTGATCAAGTAACAGGAGTCATTGCATTTGAAATTGAATCTGGCGAGGCATATTTTTTAAAGGCTAAAGCAACCGTATTGGCAACTGGTGGTGCAGGAAGGATCTATAAATCAACTACAAATGCTCTTATAAATACTGGCGATGGAACCGGAATGGCTCTTAGAGCTGGACTAGCAGTGCAAGATATGGAAATGTGGCAATTTCACCCAACTGGAATCCATGGCGCTGGAACTTTAGTTACTGAAGGTTGCAGAGGCGAAGGGGGATACTTAATTAACAAGGATGGAGAAAGATTTATGGAGCGTTATGCTCCAAATGCCAAAGACTTAGCCAGTAGAGATGTTGTCGCAAGATCTATGATGTTGGAAATAATAGAAGGACGAGGGTGTGGTTCTGAAGCCGATCATTGTTTTTTAAAATTAGACCATCTAGGAGCAGATTTACTTCATAAAAGACTCCCCGGTATTACTGAACTATCAAAAACTTTTGCTGGTATCGATCCAGCGGAACATCCAATTCCAGTAGTCCCAACTTGTCATTATGCAATGGGTGGAATACCTACTAATGTTAACGGACAAGTTATAACGCAAAAACCAGATGGTTCTGATGCATTAGTTGAAGGTCTTTATGCTGCCGGAGAGGCCGCATGTGTTTCAGTTCATGGTGGAAATAGACTAGGAGGAAACTCTCTTTTAGATCTTGTAGTTTTTGGAAGATCAGCTGGATTGCATATTGAAGAATCTTTCAAACAAGGCATAGATATTAAAGATCCTTCAAAAGAAGATATAAATAAAGCTCTCAGAAATATAAATAGAGTTAATATCAGCGCAGAAGGAGAAAATTCTGCAATTATAAAAAAAGATCTACAAGAGATTATGCAAACTAGCTTTGGAGTATTCAGAAGAGAAGACAACATGGAAAGTGGCATAAAAGTAATTGAAGAGATAAGAGCTAGAGCTGAAAATTTACATTTAGCAGATAAATCGTCTAGATTTAATACAGCAAGAATTGAAGCCTTAGAGCTATTAAATTTATTGGAGGTTGCTGAAGCAACAGCCATTAGCGCGAATGAAAGAAAAGAAAGTCGCGGTGCTCATTCAAGAGATGATTATCCTGAAAGAGATGATGAGAATTGGTTAAAACATTCAATATACTTCAAAGGTAACAAAGAAATAACAAAAAGGGATGTAAACTTTAGACCTAAAATAGTTCAAGCATTTCAACCTTTTGCAAGAACATATTAATGAATACAATAGCAACAGAACAAATATCTACTCTTAAAATGAGCATTTATCGTTATGATCCTGATACAGGAAATAAGCCATTTATGCAGGAGATGGATGTCGATATACCTGGAGACAAAGATATTATGGTGCTTGATGCATTGCATTTAGCCAAAGAACAAGATCCATCAATTTCTTTTAGACGTTCATGTAGAGAAGGCGTATGTGGTTCCGATGGTATGAATATCAATGGAAAAAATGGTTTAGGTTGCATAACTCCTCTATCCGAAGTCGTAAGAAAAAATAAGCTAGAAATAAGACCTTTACCGGGTTTACCAGTAGTGAAAGATTTAATTGTAGATATGACCCAATTCGTTGATCAGTATAAAAAAATAAGACCTTATTTAATTTCAGACAAGCAAGATAATGGAAAAGAAATTCCCCAAACTGTAGAAGATCGAGATAAATTAGACGGTCTTTACGAATGTATTCTATGCGGTTGTTGCTCAACTGCTTGTCCATCTTTCTGGTGGAACCCTGATAAGTTTCTTGGGCCTGCAGCTTTGCTTCAAGCATATAGATTCATTTCTGACAGCAGAGATACAGCTAGAGAAGAAAGGTTAGATCAGTTGGAAGATGCGTTCAGCGTTTTCAGATGCCACGGTATAATGAACTGTGTCTCTGTCTGTCCAAAGGGTTTAAACCCAACTAAAGCCATAAATGAAATAAAAAAAATGTTGGTGAAAAGAGCTTTATAATAAGAGCACTTTGAACTTACACGAACACCAAGCAAAATCTCTTTTTAGATCTTACGATCTCCCTACTTCTAATTTTTTTGTTGCTGATAAATACGAAAAAGCAAAAGATTTAGCAAAAAAATTGAATGTATCTAAGTGGGTAGTAAAAGCTCAAGTTCATGCTGGGGGAAGAGGTAAAGCAGGCGGTGTGAAGGTTACGGATAGTCTCGACGAGGTAGAGTCTTTCGCAAAAAAATGGCTAGGCAAAAATTTAATTACTTATCAGACCGATAAAAATGGCCAACCAGTTTCAAGTATTTTGATAGAAGAATGTACAGAGATAATTTCAGAACTATATTTAGGGGTTGTAATTGATCGATCGTCTAAATCCATTGTAGTAATGGCTTCTCCTGAAGGAGGAGTAAATATTGAGGAAGTAGCAGAAAAAAATCCAGAAAAAATTTTTAAAGCTTCTATAAAAATTGATCAAGAGCCTTCTAGAGAAGATGCTATTAAACTATCAAAAGGTCTTAATTTAGATAATAACCAAACAGATCAATTCATAGAAATTTTTAAGAATTTAGCAAAATTATTTATTGAAAAGGATTTGTCTTTAGTCGAAATAAATCCCTTAGTCATAGACAATAAGAAAAATCTTAAATGTTTAGATGGAAAAATTAGCGTAGATAGTAATGCATTGTTTAGGCAAGAAGAAATGCTCCTTCTAAGAGATATAACTCAAGAAGAACCTCGAGAGCTCAAAGCCTCAGAATGGGATTTAAATTATGTTTCCCTTGATGGCGAAATTGGTTGCATGGTTAACGGAGCAGGATTAGCGATGGGGACAATGGATATCATAAAATTATCTGGAGGCTTTCCAGCTAATTTTTTAGATGTTGGCGGAGGAGTAAATGAAAAGAGCGTTGCTGAAGCTTTTAAAATTATTTTGTCCGATGATAATGTAAAAGCAATATTGATAAATATTTTTGGTGGAATAGTTAAATGTGATGTTGTGGCTGAGGGTATTATCTCTGCTGTTAAAGAAGTCGGTGTTGATATTCCAATAGTCGTGAGATTAAAAGGGAATAATGCTGATATAGCTCAAAAGATATTAACCGAAAGCAATTTAAATATTGTTTTTGAATCAGACCTGTCAAATGCTGCTAAAAAGGTTGTTGAACTTTCTATATGAGTATTTTAATTGACGATAACACTGTTGCAATTTGTCAGGGTTTCACGGGCTCTCAAGCTACTATGCATTGTGAACAAGCAATAGATTATGGAACTAATATAGTTGGGGGAGTAACGCCAGGTAAATCAGGAGAAAAACACTTAGACAGACCAGTATATGGTTCCGTAAAAGATGCTGTAAATGCCACTAGAGCAAATACATCTATTATTTTTGTACCTGCAAGGTTTTGCAAGAATTCAATAAATGAAGCATTAGATGCTGGAATAAAATTGATAATTATTATCACTGAGGGAATACCTACTATAGATATGCTGGGTTTAAAAACAAAAGCAGATAACTTGGGCGCGATGATAATTGGACCAAATTGTCCCGGCATTATCACACCAGGCTCTTGTAAATTGGGTATCATGCCAGCAGATATTCATATGAAAGGTAGAGTCGGTATTGTGTCTAGATCTGGAACATTAACTTACGAAGCTGTAGATCAAACAACTGAGATTGGGTTAGGTCAAAGTAGTTGTGTGGGCATAGGAGGAGACCCAATACCAGGATCTAGTTTTATAGATATTTTAAGATTATTTGAATCTGATTCAGAAACAGAAGGAATAGTTATGGTTGGAGAAATAGGGGGTACCGCTGAAGAAGAAGCAGCCGAATACATTAAAAAAAATATTTCAAAACCCGTAGTAGCCTATATTGCGGGTGTGAGCGCTCCTTCCGGAAAAAGAATGGGGCATGCAGGAGCAATTATTTCTGGTGGCAAAGGAACCGCGTTGGAGAAGTACCTTGCTCTCGAGGATGCCGGGGTAGTTACAGTTAAAAGTCCAGCCTTAATTGGAAAAACTATTTTAGATTTATTAAGTTCTTAAAACTAAAAAAGCCTGCTAAATCTTTAAAGACTCTATCTTTGATAAACTTAGATTTACTCAGTTTTATTGGACCTTTATCTCTCAAAGACAATTCAGAAGCTAAAGTACTTGGACGAACTTGAGGAAACAAGGGCCCAGATAAAAAATCTCCATTTTTTAAATTATGATTTGCCGTAATGGGTTTTGTTTTTGCTCTATCTTCAAATACAGTTTTATCATCACACCATCTGCTAGTAAAAGCTCTTCTCGGTTTGTCTAAACTAAGATTGCTTGAAGACCCATGAACGATATGCGCATTAAAAATTAATGCATCTCCAGGATTCATTTCTGGACAAAAAAATTCATGCGTGGATCTTAAAGAATCAATATCTGGTAAATCTTTATGGTCTTTATTAACTAAAGCATCATTTCCAGGACCATAAGATTTCCAGTATCCTTCCCAAAGATGTGATCCCTTTATAAATTCTAAGCCACTTGTTTCTTTAGATACCGCATCCAGGGTAATCCAAATGGAACATATATTATTTTTTTTAAGATCTACAGGCCAAAAAGTTATGTCATGATGCCAAGGCGTTGATAAATGGCAACCTGCGGGTTTTATAAAAGTTTGGTCATAAAAATGCCTAACTACTTTTGAGGAAAGTGTTTGCTCAGCATATTTTGAACATGGAGAGTTTAAAAAGAAATCATAGAAAATATCTTGTCTATACCAAAGATCTATATCTCCAGAAAACCCTCCATTATTTTTTCCACTTATTATTTTTCCGGTCAAAGATTTATTTCTTAAAGATTCTTCTATACCAGATGCTAATTTATCAAGCCAAACATCTGAAATTGCGTTCCTCACGCAAATAACGCCGTCTTTTTTATAACAATTTAACTGATTTTCTGATAAGTAATTCATTTGCTAATTAGCATTTATTTTTAAGTATACTTTAATAAAGTTTTATATTTTATTGGAATATTTTAAGGAAATTAAAAATGAGTAATGTTGGAATAACTGAAGTAGTTTTAAGAGATGGAAATCAATCATTACTGGCTACTAGGGTAACCTTAGAGGATCTTATTCCAGCAGCAAAAAAATTAGATGAAATAGGTTATTGGTCGATCGAATCTTGGGGCGGAGCTACCTTTGATGTTTGTTTGAGACATTTAAATGAAGATCCATGGGAAAGGTTAAGAGAATTAAAAAAAGCAATGCCAAAAACCAAGCAGCAAATGCTCCTTAGAGGACAAAACCTTGTTGGATATAAACACTTTAGTGACCAAATGGTTTCAAAATTCATCAATAAATCAGCAGAAAATGGAATTGATGTCTTTAGAATATTTGATGCTTTGAATGATATTCAAAATATTAAGTTTTCTATAGAAGAGGTCAGGGCAAACAACAAACACGCTCAGGCAGCAATGGCTTATACAACTAGCCCTATTCACGATCTTAAATATTGGGTAGATTTGGCAAAAAAAATAGAAGATATTGGAGTAGATTCAATTGCTATAAAAGATATGGCAGGAATATTGAAGCCTAATGATGCTTATCAATTAGTTAGCAGGCTAAAAGAAGAGATAGCAGTTCCTATTCATATGCAGACTCATGCCACGACGGGTATGTCCGCAGCAACAAATTTTAAAGCTATAGAAGCAGGAATAGATAATATAGATACGTCAATATCGTCAATGAGCATGACTTATGGACATTCCTCTACTGAGTCAATTATTTCAATGCTTCAAAATACTGAATTTTCTGTAGATTTTGACTTACTTAAATTAGATGAAATAAGCCAATATTTTAAAAAAATAAGAACAAAATATTCAGAGTTCGAAGGCAGTCTTAAAGGAGTAGATGTCCAAATGCTAATCAGGCAAGTTCCAGGAGGAATGTTGTCTAATTTAGAAAGTCAGCTCAAACAATTAAATTTAGAAAATAGACTAGATGAAGTAATAGAAGAAATTCCTAATGTCAGAAAAGATTTAGGGTATGTTCCTTTGGTGACTCCAGTTTCTCAAATCATAGGAGCCCAGGCTTTATCTAATGTGATTGATGGAGAAAGGTATAAAAAACTTTCAATCGAGCTAACAAAACTAATTTCTGGATATTATGGAAAAATTTTTGGAGAAGTAAGTGAAAATTTAAAGGAAAAAGCTAAATTAGAAATGAATCCAATTCACAAAAGGCCTGCGGATGAATTATCTGATGATTTCTTAAGTCTAAAAGAGGATTTAAGAAATTTTTGTATTAAAAATTCATTAAAAGATGTATCAACGGTAGATGAAAATGTAATTAGTTTTGCTTTATTCCCTTATAGCTCATGCGATTTTTTTAAAAAAAATTACTGATTCTTTTTGATTAATTTATAATTATTTTATGAAAAATAAATACGAAATTATTCTTTATGGTGGAACAGGGTTTACTGGACAACTTTGTGCTAAATATTTTAGCGAAAATTATCCTGAATTAAATTGGGCAATAGCCGGAAGA